>JAZNAS010000108.1:0-101798 GCA_045586625.1 Treponema sp. | reverse complement strand
AATTTCAATATACGAATCCAATCATCATTTTCTTTTTTTGCTTCGTTTATTAGTATTGAAAGTTCCTCTTTGTTCTTATCATATGATTCTAGTAAACTTAAAATATCATATTTAATACTAGATAAATAACTTATCCAAGTTTTCTTTTTTAACTCATCATAATCCTTCAATAATGGAATTACATCTTTGTTTTTTTCAATACATTCTTTAAAGGTTCTTAATTCCGCATTTTTTCCAATTGCATCATCTATTTTATTAAAACTATCTATTAATTTTTTATCACTGAATATTTTCTGATATTCAGACTCTATAATATTTTGGAAATCACCAACAGATGTAATTTCTTGATTATCTTTTAACACAAATTTATGAGAGGCATTAAAAAAAGAATTATCAGAGACACTTTCTGCTAGGCTTTTTGCTTGATATGTTCCAAAAGAAGATTTTTCATCTTCTTTATTAAAAAATTGAGATTTTTCTAGCAACTGTTTATAATTTTCAAAGTATTCTGTTATTAATTTTTTATTTTTTTCCAAAAAATCTTTTACTTTATTTTTTTTATCAAAGATATCTGTATATTTAAAATTAAATAATGGAATCTTCGCATCCAATTCATCTTTGAGAGATTGTAAACAAATATAAAAATCATCTTTTTCATTTCGCTTAAATGTTTGTATAATTTCATTTTCACAATTCTGAATATTGAAATTTTCTTTAATTTTGCTAATAATTTTATTTTTTTCACTTTCTATTTCTTGATGTATAGAATCGTATTGATTTTTTAATTCTTTACTCGCTAAAAGTGTTGAAATCTTTTCTGTAGAATTAATATCTTCTTCTGCATTAACAACAAAAATTATTTCAGGCTCTATCTTAATATCATCTACAGTAATATTACATGTAGTTTTATTACAAGGATTAATTCTATCGCAAATCTCGTTTGTTTTATTTTTAGCAATACAATCAAAAGTTTGTGCAAAAGATGTCTTCATTAAACCATTTGGGGCATATACAAGAACAGAATTACTCATTAAGAAATCAAAATCATGAGTAAATTCATAAATCCCAAAACAATGTTTTAATTCTGTTTTTATTTTCATAATCTTTTCTCCCTTACAATCATTTATCCAAAATTACCTACTTGCACTGTGGTGAATCAGCCATAATTTTTCCACTTTACTCCATCAGTTTAATCATCTTTTCGATGAAAGTCTATAAGCTCATATCGTTGCTTGCATTCCCTATTGCCACACAGATTCGGAATTCCTACGTAATTCTAGCCGATTCAGTTTCTTAGGTTCCTCAGATTCCGTGTAGCAAAATCCGATTCATGTCCCTCTCCTTTATGCCATCATTCTTTCATCGGAGTAAGTTTCAAAAAGAGAGTCACTCTGGACGTTCATAGAGTCTGCATTAGTTTCAATCATATTTTGCAAGGCATTCATAATATACCACATCAGGACAGGCGGAACCGCATTTCCTATCTGTTTGTAAGCGAAATGCTCTGAAACAGGAAATTTGAAGTCATCGGGAAATGATTGAATTCTTGCTGCTTCACGAGGAGTAAAACGTCTGTACAACTCTTTACTAGGGTCTACTAAAAGAACCGGATCACGAGAGTTTATGCTCGTTTTTGCCAAATGTGATGTTATAGTCAAGCAAGGCTGATTTAAATCCTGCCAGAGGCCTCGTTTCATATTGTTTTTTGCATTCTTCATCCCAAGCACAGCTCTTTCAGAAAAGTAGTATTTCTTTTCTTCTATTGCTAAATTGTCAATCACACTTGAAAGTGGGGTATAATTGCCTTCAGAGAGAACTGGTTTTGGATAAGAAAATTTTTTATCAATATCATTTCTTACTCCAACAATAATAACCCTTTCCCTTCGCTGGGGAACTCCGAATTCCACTGCTTTCACAAGTTGAAAATCAACTTTGTAGCCACATACTTCAAACTCAGATTTGATTTTATTTATAATCGCTCCTTTTTGAAGCGTCATAAGCCCTTTTACATTTTCGCAAACAAAATATTTAGGTTGCTTTTCTGTCAAAAATCGAACTATTTGTTTATAAAGATTAGCCCTTGCATCATTTGTATCTTTTGTTGGATTGACGGTTGAAAATGATTGACAAGGAAAGCCACCAACAAGAACGTCAATATCTCCGATAATTGAAAAATCAGCTTCGCATACATCACCACAAATCGCCTTATGCTTGAAATTCTCATTGTAAGTCTCAACGGCTTTTTTATCAAAATCGATTGAGTAAACAATATCGAAATCAAGTTTTTTATAATTTTTTCCTAGATATGAGAAACCACCTAAAATACCAAGGTCACTGCCTCCGCAACCACAGAAAAGAGATGCTACCTTCATATATTCTCCTCATATTGTTTTTTGATTACTTTCGCTGTGAAATCCATTTGATAAATGGTAGGAAAAACTTCTATTGCGTTTTCCGTTGCCTTTTTAAAGGGATTGTTAATTTTTATAACAATGATCTTTTTCTTTGTGAAATAAACCCTATAGATATTATAATATTCGCCATATTGTTCTGCTGCAATCCATTCTTTAGCTGTTAAATTCAATGAGTCTGACCAGTTATTGTCAAAAGAGGGTTCTGAAATTCTTGTAGTTGATTTAACTTCAATATACCTAGCAAATTCAGGCTTTGTTGGATTTTCATTTGCTTCTATAGAGCTGATGTCATAACCAAGACCTTTTGTCTTTCCAAGCAAAAGAACTTTGTTAACAAGTCTTTCTTTATAACTTTTTACTCTCTCACATTCCATTTTATAAACGAATAATTCCCCTTTATCTCCAAGCTCAACGGTTGAAAGTCCTACAGCACCTTTTTCCTTTTTGAGTTCAGTTGCCTGTGTAGAGATTGCAAAATGAGTATTTAGGTTTATGATTTCTGAATTTATCTTTCCAAAATAAAGATTCCAGTCAGCCTGCGCCTGTTTTTTATCAGAGTCGGAATCTAAATTATATTTGTAAAAATCAAAGGCCGGTTCTATATTTTTTTTACAAAAAAGTTTTATTGCATTCTCTTCTTCTTTGTTTAACCATATATATTCAGAGTCTGTTTCTACAATGTTTGAAAGCTCTAGAAAATTAAACTGCTCTTTAATATGTTGCCAATCGTAAGAACCTGATAGTTTATCTCTTTTGACTTTGTTTTGCCTGTCATTCATAATCTGAGAATAAACAACATCAACAGGAACTTTTCCTTGCAAAACATCAAGATTGTTAAGGATATAATAACCGATTTCTTGTTTTGTAATTGCTTTGTTTATTGTCTGTTTTCTTGCATAATCCAAAAAAGCTATTACATAACACATCGGACGAATATTTATTTTGTGAGAAACTTTATCTTTTAAAGTTTGAATGCTGTCGGCAAAGTTTGGAAATTGAAAATTCAAACATATATTTTTGAAAAAAGCTGGAAAATCATTTTTCGACAACAAAAAGGAACAAGATTCGGTTTCGTTAACCATATCATCAAGAGTTGTACAATACAATCCTAAAAGTTTTCCCATGATTTCGGTAATATGGTTTCTTATAGTTTTTTTATTTGCATCGGTTAAACCATTATAATTTTCATTGCCGAAAAAGTATTTTGCAAGCAACTTATTACAGCGAGTGTCAAATTCATCTTTAGTACAGGGGCAATTATTATGCACCGTTTGAGCATAAAATGAAAGTAAATCTTCCATTTCAGACTGACTTTTTCCACGGATAATCGTACAACGATATTGATTCTCAGGCCTGTAACTCATTTTTTATCTCCTTTGCAATTTCTTCTGCCATTAAAGGTGGCACAGCATTTCCAACCTGTCTAAGCTGACTGCCCAATTTTCCCAAGAAAATAAAGTCATCTGGAAATGACTGTATTCTTGCACTTTCTCGGACTGTTGGTACTCTATTGAACTTATAGTGAAAATGATGATTATGACCACAATCTATTGTAAAACTTGGCTTAGAACTGTCCAATCTAGTCCAAGCAATATGAACCTTGCGAGTACTCTGTAATTCAACTGGTAAATCTTTATAGTTTCCGCCATCTGGGACAAGAGCTATAATTCTTTTTGTTTGTTCCGTATGGATTGTAATACGATGATTATATAATCCATTTGCATTTTTTCGCATGAGTTCTTGATATTTGCTTTGTGATGTGATCGGATAGCTTTCACCATCAGCAACAGTAAAATCTGGCAAGTCAGAAATTGCTTCTTTCGAGGTGATTTTCTCTGCTACAGTCGGAGCAGGAAAATGAAATACCTTTCCATTCTTCAATCCAACAAAAAATGTCCTCCGCCTATTTTGAGGAACACCATAATCAGATGCAGTAAGAATCTTATAAACAACATGATATCCTAAGTCAGAAAAATCTTTTACGATGGAGTCTCTGATGATTCCTGCTCCGATGGAAAGAATATTAGGAACATTTTCCATCATAAAGGCTTTAGGCTTAAAGAATTCCACAAAACGAACAAAGTTTTTGTACAGCTCGTTCCGTTCATCATTTACAATTCGTTTACCTGCAACCGAGAAACCCTGACAAGGCGGTCCACCAATTATAATATCAACTTCTTTCCCCTCTAACAGAGGGGCTACCTCTTTCGGGCTAAGAGTAGAAAGGTCTTTACATAGACCTTTAGAATTTCTGTGGTTACAATTAAACGTTGTTATGGCATCTTGCCAAGCATCAATGCCTAAAAGGACTTTAAAACCAGCTTTTTCAAAGCCAAGAGATAATCCACCACAACCACAAAAGAGGTCTATACAATTCAAAAGCTACCTACCTTGATGTTCTCAACTATATCATATTTTTTACAAGATTTATAGTAGTATCTCACCATGAAGGAAAGCATAGTATGCCTCTCTACAAAATTTTGTAAAAAAATTTTTATTATCTTAAGAGTTCTCCATCTCATTCCCATTTTCTCCATCGTAACACAAGTTAAAATAAAATCACCCCCCAATTCTAACCATTCTACCACACCACCTGTCCCAAATAATGCTACAATATGCAAAAAACTAGTACTATCTGGAACTTCAAACCAGTACTATCTGGAACTTCAAACTAGTACTATCTGGAACTTCAAACCAGTACTATCTGGAACTTCAAACCAGCATTATCTGGAACTTCAAACCAGTACTATCTGGAACCTCAAACTAGCACGGTGGTCTCTCTCTCGTTTTAATTCATAAATATGGATTAAAAATCACAAAAGATATTGACATCGGGAAATAAATGAATTACACTAGGAGCCATGGATGGGGTTTTCGGGCTATGGCATTTGAGCCCGGCACCTGGAGTAGAACGAGGCGGTTCTTGGCCGCCCGAAGCGGGCAGTCGCTTCACTGCCACTTCACCATAGGAGGAACAAAATGCCGAGCAACGTAACAAAGGAAGAATTTGTAAGGAGGATGAGAGAGTTGATGAGGCAGCACAATTGCAACCAGAAAATGTTGTGCCAGTCCTGTAACATAAAGGAGTCCACCTTCTCCTACTACATGAAGGAGAGCGACCCACGGATGCCCAAGGGAGGGGCGCTGGCGAACATCGCCACAGAGCTCCACACCACGGTAGATTACTTGCTTGGAGCCCAGCCCCGCAGGATGCAGTTCAATGAGCTGAAGATCCTGCTGGCGGACAGCTCCATGGACATGACCAGGGATCAGATTACGGAGTTGTCCCGTATGCTGATGCTGGCCTATGCAAGACAGGAGGCCACCGCAGATGTTGGCAGCACAGAAGTGCGATGAAATTAAACAACAAGTAACTCACTTATTGAATGAAGCAGGATGTTCAACCATGAACCCCCTCTCCATTCGGGATATAGTAAGCAGCCTCAGTTTACAGCTGATATCCTATTCCACCCTTACAGAACAGGAAGTACAACAACTCTCACAAGCCTTCGGAGGTGCCTTGCCTCCGGGGCTTTTACTGCATGAACCAGAAGGTCCCACCCTCATCTGGTATGATGACACACTGACTCCTTGGCAGCAAGACAGAGCCATAGCCCATGAACTAGGACACTGGAAACGGCAACACTGCCAAGCCTCCTCTCTAGCAGAAGAAGAAGCAGAATACTTTGGCCAGTTGTTGATAGAACAGCTGCAACCTATGCCAAAGGGAACCAGAAGTAAAACACTTTATCCAAAGCAAACTACCATTAATACTCATGCCACTACCAAGGGTATGAACACCTTGATAGCCAGTATCCTACTGCTTGCAGGAATGAAAGCGGTATACGATATAACAAAAACACTGACAAGGGAGAGTAGCTAATGAAAACACGACAAAAAAGCTCCCTGTGAACATTGCCGTGTTCATGGGGAGCCTAAACAGAATGGTATCTTAAAAGGAGATACAACTGTAGATTGATGCATAATTGTATCTCCTACCAACTATTCCGTCAATAGGAATTTTGGAGTAATCCGCAACTTTTTGCCTGATACCACAAAAAAGACAGTTGCGGAAATTCATACATTGCCCAACTAACAGGGCAAAGGAGATAATTATGTTAGAAATTCGCACTTATAAGAATTTCCTTGTGAAAGATACAGACAAGGACGACTATTGCTTTAAAAGCAATTGTAACCAAATCCTTTCCCAGGAACAGCTGGTAAAGGAATTCAGCGACTACAACTCCACCATTACGGAGCCAGATGCCCTCAGTATGTTGAGCATCCTGAACACCTTGGTGTGCAAGTATGTAGCTCGTGGCTATGTGGTAGAACTACCCTTCTGCAGAATCTATGCAAAGGCCGTTGGAACCACTGGTAGCATCAAGAATTCCTTCCAGCCAGGATTGGGAAATAACCGATTCGAAGTGGTGGTAGAAATGACCGACGGGGCAACCCTGGCCATGACCACAGCAGTTGAATACAAGCTGCTACCACCCGAAAAGGTGACAGCCCCCAGGATTGTAGAAGTGTGCCTACTGGACGCAAATGCCCAGGAAAGTACAGACCTTTCTGCCAGTCCCGGAGGTGCCGTACGCATCCATGGTAACAACATCAAGGCTGACCTGAGCGACAGTACCCAGGGGATATTTTTAGTAGCACAGGACAAGAGTCAAACACGCATGGCAAAATACACCAGAAATGGTACCAACGTGATTGACTTTATGCTCCCAGCAGACCTTGGAACAGGAACCTATACAGTCCTCTTCGTAAACAAGAGCGACAACGGCACCGTCCAAGAATCTAAATATGCCGAGGCCATCACCGTGGCCTAATACAAAATTTGCCCCACCTACCAGCAATAAACTGATAGGTGGGGCTTCTTTCATATTGTAATATGGTAAAGGCTGATACTGGACATTCCTCCCAAAGATAGCATCCCATCTGTACCTGCCACGATCACCTGTCTAACTAGACAGCTTCTAGGAATTGAAATACAATATTGTAAACAGAGTTTGGAGGCAAAATGAGAAGAAGTTTTTGGGGAGTTTTGCTTATTGCAACCTCATTAATTACATCAGCATATTCAAGTGAAAATGTGTTGTCGGTGTTTGAGAATGTACACACAAACACTAATTTGACAGAACATTTGCAGAATGGCCTTACAGAATTGGGAATAAATTTCGACAGCGAAATTCCTGAAAACAGACTGGCTGCAATTAATTTTATCCTGAGAAATACCTATGAAAATAATATCCACAAAATGAGAGGAGAAGAGGATAATCAGGTTTACACAAAAGATACTGGTGAAGAGGCTGTTTTTGATGGAAACGGAAATCTCGTAACAAACGAATGGAACAAGGGTTCTTTCAATTATGGCAGCTATGATGAACCCATTGACAAATTTGCACTAGATATATGGCCATGGTTGATTTTGGGCAACAGTCGAAAGGATCCCACAACCTTTGACGAACGGTTTTATCACTACTTATGGGATTTAGACTATGGAATACAAGAATACATCTTTTTGCAAAACAAGAAGGAGCTGAAAAAAATCCTCTTTTCTGAATTAGATGAGATGGAAATATTAATTTACCATTTTTTCAACTACCTTCTGTTTAACGATGACTATGAATTTGATTTATCAGAACAAGACATACAACAATACAGACAAAGCTCTGACAATTATTGGAAATATTTGTCACAATTATTTGTAGTGTCTGGCTGGGAAAACCCATAGCCCATCGCCATACAATCCACCTCACCGCACCGAATTGATGTGGGTAATGGCGGCGGCAAGGGCGTCGGCGGCGTGGTCGGGCTTGGGCACGGTCTCCATGCCCAGCAAAAGCCGCACAAATTCCTGAACACCAGCCTTGCCGGAGGAGCCTGTTCCTGTCACCGACTGCTTGATGATGTTGGGAGTATATTCACCCAGCGGAACGCAGTGCTGGGCAAGGCAGAGGGTCACCACACCACGGGCCTCCGCCACAGACATGGCGCTGGAAACATTCCTGGCAAAGTACAGGGTCTCCATGGCAGCCTCATCAGGACGGAATTCCTCTACAATGGCGGTGAGACGTGAATAGATTTTCAGCAGACGCTGACCATGGGGCTCCCCTGCCTCCGTGGAGATGACACCATAATGAACCAGCCGATAGCGGTTGTTGCAGAAGTCCACGATGCCAAAGCCAGTGGAGGCAAGGCCGGGATCAATTCCAAGGACACGGCGAGCTTTCTTTTTGGACACAAAAAAACCGGAGCCATCAGCTCCGGCCTTGCTGGCTGAATTACTCAGCACCGAATCCCTCTGGGAAGTCAGCGTTGGTGTATACGTTCTGAACGTCGTCGTCCTCTTCAAGACGGTCAATGAGCTTCTGTACCTTGGCAGCTGTCTCATTGTCAACAGCAGAATACATGTCGGGAACCATGGCCACCTCGGCAGATACTGACTCATAGCCCTTGCCCTGCAATACCTCCAACACGCTTTCAAAGGAAGCAGGATCCGTAGTAACGGTAATGATTCCATCCTCCGTTACAATGTCGTCTGCACCGGCTTCCAAGGCTACATCCATAACCTCATCTTCGCTTACCACTTCGGCATCGTACTCAATAACACCCTTGCGGTTGAACATATAGGCAACAGAACCTGTTGCACCCAAGTTTCCGCCGCTCTTGGAGAAGATATTGCGAACGTTGGCAGCAGCACGGTTGTTATTGTCGGTAAGAACCTCAACCAGGATGGCGACCCCACCTGGTCCATATCCTTCATACAACTTCTCCTCGTAAGTGGCACCGCCCAGCTCTCCGGTACCCTTCTTGATGGCACGCTCAATATTGTCCTTGGGCATGTTGGCTGCACGAGCCTTGAGGATGGCGGTGCGCAACCGGGGATTGGCGGCAGGATCTCCACCACCCATGCGAGCGGCAATAGAGATTTCCTTGATGAATTTTGTAAACAACTGGCCACGCTTGGCATCCGCAGCACCCTTTGCGTGCTTGATTGTAGCCCATTTACTATGTCCTGACATGGGAACTCCTTATTCGTAGATGCTTTTTCAAAAAAATTTACGTATCTATTATACGTATAGGAAAAAACATGTCAAGGGATAGTGAATTTTGCAACTATTTTCATAGTTCCGCCCTTCCTTGCACAAAGCCAGCCTTTGGTATATCATCAAAGGAATGACTGCCTCCGAAAAAAATCAACTGTATTCCCATCTTCGCATCATTTCCGCCTGGCCCCAGGGCTATCCTTCCGCCAGCTTTGACGGGGCGATTCCACAGTTTGAGGATGACAGCTACGATATGCAAAGCCAGCTGAAAAACAGGCCCGATCCTTCCGGGGAACAAATCCCTGCATCCAATCCCAGAGGCCAGGAGTCTCTCCAAGAAGCCACCCAAATGCAAAGGCTGGCTTGGAGTCCTCAGGAGGTGACCCAAGAAGAGATTTCCCGCAGGCAGGAGGTCATTGGGCGGCTGGAGGCCCAAATCAGGCAGTGCCAGCGATGCAAGCTTTGCAAGGGACGAACACAGGCAGTGCCGGGAACCGGCGTGCTGAATCCCGCGGTGCTGGTGGTTGGAGAGGGGCCTGGTGCCGACGAGGATATCCAGGGCCTGCCCTTTGTGGGGGTGGCAGGCCAGCTTTTGGACAAGATGCTGGCAGCCATCAACCTTTCCCGCAGCACCAACTGCTACATCGCCAACATCGTCAAGTGCCGCCCTCCCAAAAACCGGGATCCAGAGCCAGAGGAAAGCGAGGCCTGCCGCTCCTATCTGGAGGCCCAGATTGCCATCCTGAAGCCCACCATGATTCTTGCTGTGGGACGGATTGCCATCCAGAACCTGCTGGGCACCAGCCAGGGAATCGGACAGCTGCGGGGAAAGATTCTCAGCTACAACTCAATCCCCCTGATGGCCACCTACCATCCCAGCGCCCTGCTACGAAATCAGGAGCTTAAACGCCCCGCCTGGGAGGACTTGAAGGTGTTTAGAACCCATCTGACCCAGCTTTCCCCTGATTACGATAGGTTCTTTCAGCAGTAGGACAAAAGCCTATGACAAATCAGAGTGAAAACCAACTGTATCTGGAAACCTTGGTGAACGTTCCCCTTCAGCAAAGCTTTACCTATAGCTGTCCTCCAGAATTGGCGGAGGAGATTGCGGTGGGCAAGCGGGTGGAGGTACGGTTCGGCAACCGGCGGATGACAGCCTTTGTGGTGGCCCTCCACCAATCCCTTCCAGAAAACCTTGGGATTCCAGCGGAAAAGATAAAGCCCATCCAAAAGATTCTCGATTCCCAGCCAGTGTTTTCCCAGGAGCACCTGAATCTTGCCCGCTGGATGGCCCGCTATTATTTTTGTAGCCAGGGAGAGGCCCTTGCCACCATGATTCCCTCCGGCAAGCGGGAAACGGAGGGCCCCGGACTTTCCCTGAGCGAGGGAGGCTTGGAATTTGAGCCTTGCACCCTTTCCCAAGAGCAGCAGGCGGCAGTAGAGGCCATCCTTCTTCCCAGCCCAGAAGAAAAACGGCAAGGCACTCCCATCCACTACCTGTACGGCCCCACTGGTACGGGGAAGACTGAGGTGTTTCTTTCCGTGGCAGAAAGAATCCTTTCCCAAGGGAAGGGAATCATCTATCTGGTGCCAGAAATCAGCCTCACCCATCAGGTGGTGGAGTCAGTGGTGCGGCGTTTCGGTGACACGGTGGCCATCCTCCACTCAAACCTGAGCCCAAGCCAGCGGTTGAAGGAATGGACACGAATTATTCGCCAGGAGGCCACCGTGGTGATTGGAGTTCGCAGCGCCGTCTTTGCCCCGGTTCCAAACCTAGGCCTCATCATCATAGACGAGGAGCATGACGGCTCCTACAAGTCTGGCTCCACTCCCCGCTACCACGCCCGGCAGGTGGCCATGTACCGCTGCGGTCAAGCGGGAATCCCCTTGGTTATGGGAAGTGCCACACCTTCTGTGGAGGCCTGGCATTTGATGGAAACAGGCAGATTCCAAAAGCATAGCCTGACCACACGGCTGGCAGGTGGCAAGGTGCCAGACATTACCTGCGTGGACTTGAGCCACAACAAGGATGGAGGCTGCCTCTCATCCCAGCTGTGCCAAGAAATCAGGGAGGCCTTAAAAGAGGGCCGACAAACCATCCTCTTCTTGAACCGACGGGGCTTTACCCACTTTTTCCGCTGCAACAGCTGCGGCTACGAGCTTACATGCAAGAACTGCTCCGTGGCCCTCACCTACCACAAGTCCCAGGGACGATTGCGGTGCCATTATTGCGGCTGGAGCATGGAGCCACCCAAGCTCTGCCCCCAATGTGGCTCCCTGGACGTGGGATATTCTGGCTTCGGCACGGAATTCATCGAAGCTGAAACACGGGCTAAATTCCCCCAAGCCCGAATCAGCCGCATCGACACCGACAGCATCACCAGGAAGGGAGAGCTTCAGGAAAAAATCAAGGATTTTCGTCAGGGCAACATCGACATATTGCTGGGAACCCAGATGGTAGCCAAGGGATTGAATTTCCCGAACTTAAAGCTGGTGGGTGTGGTTATGGCGGATACAGGCCTCCATATGCCAGACTTTCGGGCTGCGGAGCGAACCTTTTCCCTTATCACCCAGGTTGCAGGACGGGCAGGCCGTTTCTTTCCCGACGGCAAGGTGATTGTCCAGAGCTTTAGCCCCCAACGGGAGGCCATCGCCTATGCCTGCAGGGGCGACACCGAAGGATTTTATCAGCAGGAAATCCAGCAGCGGGAAATATTGGGCTTTCCTCCCTTTGCCCGCTTGGTGCGGCTGGTGTTCCGCTCGGCAAATCAAAGCGAGGCACAAAAGGCTGCCCGTGGCGCCGCCCAAATCTTTCTTCGGGAAATTGAAAAGAATAGCCTGCTGGTGGACCTGCTGGGTCCCTCGGAATGCCCGCTGGCCATGATTGCGGCGAACCACCGCTGGCAAGTGCTATTGCGAGCAAAAGAAATGGCTCCCCTCCACCATCTCTGTAACGGCTTTGTCTACGGCTACAAGGCTCCCCAGAAGGTGTATGTGGAAATCGATGTGGATCCAGTGAATTTGCTGTAAAGATACAATTAATGGCGGCGTTGGCCTGAAAAGCTCACATTCCACAGAAACAAGCCCTGGGGAGGTGCTGTGGGGCCTACAAGACTCCTATCTTTTTTTTCTACTATTTCCCTAAAAAACGCAGCATCCTTTCCCTGGGCCTCATAATGAATCAGGGAGCCTACTATTGAGCGGACCATCTTCCACAAAAAAGCGTTGGCAGAAATCTCAAAAACAAGCTGCTGGCCTTCAGGATAAAAGACCGCAGACTCAAGGTAGCGGAACTTGGAAGGACTTGCGTCACCTGCTGAGGCAAAGGTGGTACAATCAAGCTCACCTTGGAGGCAGGCTGCCATTTGATTTAAGGTTTTTAGATGAGGGCGACGGCACAGGGGCCACACGTAGGGCATGAGATGGGCTGGTGGTGTGGCTTCTGGATACAAAAAGTAGCGATATGTTCGTGAAATGGCTGAAAAACGTGAATGGAAGTCAGGTTCCGCCAATCGTGCTGCCCGTACACGAATATCCTTGGGAAGAATACTGTTCAAGGCCGGAATGTAGCTTTCCGCTGGCATGGAGGCAATGGGGGAATAAAAGTTGGCAGCCTGACCATAGGCATGAACCCCAGAATCAGTGCGACCAGAGCCAACAAGCTGCACCGGCTCCTTGGCAAGCTTTTCCAGGGCCTTTTCCAGCTCCCCCTGAACGGTTCGCACCGGCTTGCCAGCAGCAGCCTTGTCCTGCCGTTGCCAGCCGCAAAAATGGGTGCCATCGTAGGAAATGGTAAGATGAATATTCTTTCCAGCAGGGGCTTTGTTTCTTTGAACTTGTCCACACAGCTGTGTCTCGCAGGTCGTGGTTTCTTCAGATACTGATTGCCGACTCATCCTTGCCTACTCATCATCATCAATAAAATCGATTTCAGAAGCTTCCTTTAGCTCCTTTGTCAAATTATCGTAAAGATTTCGAGAATGCTCCAACAGGGGGCCTGGCTTTTCCTTGGAGGACTTCCCCAAACCAAAGATTCGAGCGATGGCACGCTTGTTCTCGTCCAGCTTCTTTAGGCGGGCAGGAATGTCCTCCCGCTGGCCATACTTATATTCAAGCAGACCAGAAAGATAGATAACTCCGTCGTAGCCGTAGTTTTTATCAATATCTGGCCCAAAATTTGCCACACCTGCAATGCTCTCCACACGTCCAGTTTCATATTCCAAGGCTAAAGGATAGAAGAACAGAGCCTTTCGGTAAAACACCTGCTGAACATAATCATAATTTCTGTCTGGCATCAATTTGTGAAGGTAGCCACAGAGCCACGCCAACCGCAAGGAAATGATTGCCTTTTTGATGGTGGGAGAAGAACTTTTAGGCATATACTCATAAGTCAGCAAGGCAAGATAATACATGGCAGCTCCATCAAAAACTGTCCGTTCCCGATTCAAGTTGTAATGGGGAAAAATTGTTTCTACTTTTTTTCGACGAACCTCTTCCTTCTCAAGAATCTTTTCAGCTTCTGCAGAGGAAAGAGGCTTAAAATCGTTCCACAGCAAGGCGGCATGACAATTTGGACAGGCTCCCACGGAATAAATCAAGGGATATATCTGGCCATACTTTACAGAAGGCTCAAAAACACGATGGAGCTCGTCTGTCAATTCTCCAGCAATCATACGACCACTACCACTGAGCATTTCTTCCCTCGGGAAGGGCTTGCGGCAAACAGTACAAGTCATCTTTTCCTTTGTGTAAAAGGAAATAGCAGGCTTTTTCCCAGTATTAACGTTTTTTTTGCTTGTTCTCAGCATATTTTTCCTCCGAAGCTTGCCCTTCCAACACTACATAGGCAATGCCATAATTTCCATCATGACTTAAAGATACATGGACAACAGTAGCACCCGATTCTTGCAATGCTTTTTTTGCAGAGCCAGAAAGACCAAGATGTGGCTTTCCCAGCTCATCCTGCTGAACTTGAATATCCTTCAGCACCAAATTCCGCAATCCTGTTCCAAGGGCCTTGCCAAAGGCTTCCTTGGCTGCAAAGCGTACTGCCAGGGCTTGAGCCATATCAGCCCTATTCTCAAGGCATTGCAGCTCCCCTTCTGAAAAAAAACGCTTCATCAGATCCTGATTTTCTGTCCAAGGAATAAACCGATCTATTTGGACTATATCCACTCCAATTCCTACAATCATACTGCTCGTTTAAATATCGGCAAAACAAAAATCAAAAAGAGAAAAATCACTCTTCCTGTACAACTGGGGTAACAGCACTGTGGGGAGGGACACTTGCATCTGCTGACAAAGCCCCAGCATTTTGAACCGCCTGTCCCCCGGTACCTGGACTATCATTTGTAGCTGAGCCCTCCCCTTCCCCCTTGGCTTTATCAACTCTCTCCGTTGTAACCTGGATATATTCCCCATCAACACTATTTTCCAATTCATCTCCAGCCAGGGGTACCAAGGATACCTGTGCGGTTCGTGAGCTTTGGGATACGAGGCGGATTCCATTGGGCAGCACCACCTCCACTGGCAATTCATAGGTTCCAGGCTCTGTTAGTACAGAACAATCCAAGCGAACGGTATGCAATTCTGGCACAAAGGCCTCCAGCTGATTTTGATTTCCCGTAAGGGTAAAGGTTAACCGTTCTGGGTCAGTTTGGGCCTCAAACAACGGATTCACTCCGTATAGGTAAATAGTTTGGTCAACAAAGCGGCGGCTGGTGGTACTGGGCTGAATAGTCACTGTAACCGTTACCTCCGCCTCGTTGTAGGTAAGCAACGGACTTTCACTACGAACAGGTATTTTTTGTGAAAAAGAGGTTCGCTTTTCATCAACAGAAATTGCCTCGGTAGATACCCTTTCCAAAGCTTCCAAAATGGATTTCGCACCAGACACTCCGATAGTAGAAGGTACTATAGAAATATCACTGATCTCATATCCTGAAGCTGGAGTTCCCTGAATCTCTGCTTCCACAGGAATTTGTTTTCTATCTTTTTGGACAATAGTTATATCCAAAAAGCTCCTGTCCGCAGTTACCTCTAGAGGCTCAATCCCTAAAATTTCAGGAGCCAAGAGGATTTCCACTGGAACCGTATATTTTCCAGCCTCTGTGTAATGATCAAGATTGACCAAGGCAGAAATATTTTTTTCAGTGATGCGGGCAAGATCCTCAGGACGTCCCTTGAGGGAAACCTTTATGTGGGTTGGCAAGGTCTGGGTAGGCAGCGTCACTCCCTGGGAAGAAACCTCCAAGGACACCGGCAAGTTTTTTTCCTGAATGGTAGCAGTAAGATAGAAAAAATAGATGAAAACAGCCAGTACAAAACACACCAGCTTTACGGGCCAATTCCTTCTGAAAACCTTGTAAAACTCATGAATTTTCATGCACTTCCTCCTTCCGCTGTTCCACGGTGGCAGTCTTTGCCTCATCCTCCATGGAAGTGAAGTTCTCGTCGGAAAGCTCCAGATGATTTTCCAGCATCTTGCGCACCTGATCCAAGGACAGGTCATAGTACAGGCGTGACTCACAGGCCACACTCAAGGCTCCCGTTTCCTCGGACACCACCAAGATAATGGCATCTGTTTGTTCAGACAGTCCCAGTGCGGCACGGTGGCGGGTACCAAAGGTTTTTTCTATATCGTATTGCTCTGACACTGGCAAAAAGCAGCCTGCTGAAATAATGCGGCCACCACGAATAACTACCGCTCCATCGTGGAGCTTTGTATCGAACTCAAAAATCGTACTCAAAAGAGATGAGGTTACCAGGGCGTTGATGACGGTACCAGAATCGATGACACCTTGAATGTCGGTTTTTCCGGCAAACACCACCAGCATTCCCCGCCGCCGCTGGGACAGCTCCTCTGCAGAGGTCAAAACGGAATCCACATACATATGCTTTTTCTTCTTGCTGGGACGCCACTCAGTTTGGCCAAGGCGAAGAATCATTTTACGCACTTCAGGCTGGAATACCACGAAAAATCCCACCAAGAGGCTAGGAGTCAGGTAGTTGAGAATCCACAGCAACAGGGACAACTTAAGGGTACTCGCCAAAACGTAGGCCACACCCAAAATAATGACAACCTTCAATAGCTGCAAGCCATTTGTCTTTACCAGCACCTCATAGGCCTTGTACAGGATAAAGGTCAAAAAACAAATGTCTATTACCGGCCGAATGTAATTGTAGATGTTAGCTAATGCTGCCAATCCATTCACTTTTCAAATTCTCCAACACCAAAAGCATATCTCGTGTGGCGGCCACATCATGCACCCGTAAAATCGAAGCACCCGCCATCACAGCCACCATATTTGTAGCCAAGGTTCCTGCAAGCCTGTCTTCTGGAGCGGAATTTCTGCCTATCATTTGGGCTACAAAGGACTTGCGGGACACTCCCATTACCACGGGATACTGGCCTCCACAGAGTGCGCCACATTCTGCAACAAGAATCTTGTTGGCCTGAAAATCCTTTCCAAAACCGATTCCAGGATCCAACCATATTTTATCCGACTCTATGCCTAAAGACAAGGCCACCTGCACCCGCCGCTGCAAATATTCGTCAACTTGGTGCAAGGCATTGTCGCTCAAAGGATTATCCTGCATTGTGGAAGGAATTCCCTGCTTGTGCATGAGAATCACTGGCAAGCCCTTTTGTGCCGCAAAAACTCCCAGCTCAGGGTCATCCTCCAAGGCAGATATATCATTCACAATGGAAGCTCCTTGCTGCCAAGCTGCTTCCATAACAGCTTTTTTTCTGGTATCGATGGAAAGGGGCACGGAGCTGTAGCGTCGGATTTCTTCTATGACAGGCAGCAGTCTCACAATCTCTTCTTCTGCCTCCACATATTCAGAACCGGGTCTGCTTGACTCAGCACCTAAATCAAGGATGTCAGCCCCTTCTTCCACTAATCTTAAAGCCAGCTCAGCTCCTTGGTGACCCAAACCACGGCTGCCCTTCCAAAAGGAATCGGGGGTCACGTTGACAATCCCCATGATGCGAACCTTGGAGGTTTTGGAATCAGAGCCACCTCCGTCAATCATGGGTAGAAATCCTGTTTATCAAGTCCTGGGCGCTTTGAGCCAGAGACTTGGCATCAAGGCCACATTCCTCCAAAATCTCATTCCGTTTTCCCACCGCCAGGAATCTGTCTGGCAGGGCGTGAATATGAGTCTTCATTTCCGGGAACCGCTGCACCACAAGGCTTTCCAAAACCTCACTGATACCACCCTGCAAGATACCGTCCTCCACAAAAAGCACCGCCCGATAGGGAGCCGCTGTCTGAAGGAAGAATTCCGTGTCGATGGGCTTAATGAACCGCAGATTGTATACATCCACCAAAATGTTATGTAGCACCAAATTACGGGCTGCAGCCAAGGTCTCTGAAAAAATACCGCCAGTACAAACAATCAGCAATGGAGCCTGCGTATCCGGCAAGCTGGCACTTTCAGAAGCCACCATATCGTGACAACGCAGCAAAACGCCCCGCCCTTCTTCCACTGGCTGGGCAAAGGCCTCTTGCTCTGAGGGACAGGAGGTTTTTGGATGACGAAGCACCACAGGAGCCTTCCGATTCACAGCCCAGTCCAAAAAGAGCTGGATTTCCCTTGCCGAGGCAGGTGCCATCATAATCATATTGGGCACCGAACGAATAAGGGCAATGTCAAAGGCTCCTTGGTGGGTTTCCCCATCATCAGGGACGGCACCAGCCCTATCAAGCACAAATACAGCAGGGGCAGCAGGAATAGCTATGTCATGAATCAGCTGATCCATGGCTCGCTGCATAAAGGTGGAGTAAATTGCAACAACAGGCATCAGCCCCGCAGCAGAAAGGCCACCGGCAAAGGTCACCCCATGCTGCTCGGCAATTCCCACGTCAAAGAAGCGACCGGGATATTTGCGGGAAAAGGGTGCAAGCCCAGTTCCCTTGGACATGGCGGCAGTAATGGCCACAATGCGGCTATCCTTCTCTGCCAAATCCAGCAAGGCATTGGAAAAGGCTTCTGTATAGCTCAAGGTATCGAACTTTTCCACCGTTCCGTCAGAGGTGCAGAAGGGGCCAATTCCATGGAAGGTCGCAGGGTCATTTTCCGCATAGCTGTAGCCCCGTCCCTTTTTAGTCACCACATGCACCACAACTGGTCGATTAAGCTTTCGTACCTTCCGAAAGACCTCCTCCAGCTCCGCCTCATTATGACCGTTCAGGGGACCAACATATTCAAATCCTAGATCCACAAAAAGATTGGTGGGAAACAACAGAGCCTTGAGAGAACGCTTGAACCTAAAAATAAATTTGGAGCAGCCTTTACCCAGAAGTGGTATCTTGTCTACAAACCGATCGATGCCAAAACGGAATGACTGGTAGGATGAGGTCATGGTAAGGCGGCTTAAATGACGGGACAGGGAACCGGTGTTCTGGCTGATGGACATTTGGTTGTCATTCAAAACCACTATCAAGTTTTTGGAAAGCTGTCCTGCATGGGATAGGGCCTCCATGGCCATTCCACCAGTCAAGGCACCATCTCCAATAATGGCCACTACCTTTCCTTCTTGATTTTGGAGACCTCGGCCAATCAACAGCCCCAAGCCAGAGGACACGGAGGTGGAGGAGTGCCCCGCATCAAAGAAATCGTGGGGACTTTCAGAACGTTTTGTAAAGCCTGACATACCGCCCTTTTTGCGAAGGGTATGGAAAGAGGAGTATCGTCCGGTGAGCAATTTGTGGGTATAGCTTTGATGGCTTACGTCCCATACAAAGGCATCTTTAGGACTTTCAAACACACGGTGGAGGGCAATGGTTAACTCCACCACACCAAGATTACTGGCAAGATGGCCTCCATTTTTGCCAACCACATCAATGATAGTTTTTCGTATCTCTTGTGCCAACTGAAGCAATTCTTTTTTATTCATATTTTTGATATCAGCTGGCGATGTTATATTTTGTAAAATCGTAGTACAGCTCCGATATTATAGATTGTTTTCATACAACAAAAAAGACCGCAGTTTGTGTCAAGCAACAACAAAAGCTACGGTCTTTTTCATTGGCACAGTCATAAATTGAAAACACATAAAGTGGGTTACCCCCGGAACAAGCCTCAAACAGAGTTACTTGCTCTTATGCCGATTTCTTCTCAGCTTCTTCTTACGTTTATGTGTAGCAATCTTCTGACGCTTTCTCTTTTTTCCGCAAGGCACAATGGCTCTCCTTAATGAAAACTGTAATTATTATCTACTAAAAATTTGATTACGTCAATAGGGGAAAAGAGCATTCCAAGAACTTTCCAATATGCTCCTGCACTGCAGCCTCATCCTGGGCATGAAAGTAGGTGGCATTGGGTATGCCACGGAAGTAGGTGTACTGACGTTTGGCATAACGGCGGCTATTGCGACAAATCAATTCCTGAATGGAATGAAAATCCACGGAAGCGAAGCGTTCCTGAAAGGAATCAGGAGGAATTGGAGATTTTATTTGCCTTGCTGCACCCATAAAATCCTCATTCAAAAGAAACTCATGGTAGCCAATGGCCTGCATTCCAGGATCCTCCTCCTTGTAACCACTGGCCACCAAGGAAGCGACTTCCTGAGGCAAGCCCTCCTCCATCATCTGCGCCACACGGGCATCAATCCGCTGGTACAATTCCTGCCGCTCCCGCCACAAAATAATGATGCAAAACCTGAACTGGCTCCGAAGCTGGGGAGAAAGATTAAAGGAGCTTTGGGGACGGCCACTGGCAAGGCTTACCTCCAAGGAGCGGAGGATGCGATAGTGGTCGTTGGGATGAATTCTCCGGGCTGCCACTGGATCCAAGAGCTGGAGCTGCCGGTAGAGCTCCTCCGCCCCCTCTTGGACCAGCCGTTGCTGAAGCTCCAGCCGTAGCTCAGGATCCGCCTGGGGGGTGGTAGGCAGGCCGCAGAGAAAGTTTCTAATATAAAAGCCCGTTCCTCCCAGCACCAGGGGAATATGCTTGCGTCCAGTAATTTCTCGGCAAAGCTGGTCGCTGTGACGGACGAATTCTCCCACGGAAAAGGCGTGGTCGGGATTTTGTATGTCCACAAGATGATGGGGCAGCTGCTGAAGCTCTTGAGCTGAAGGCTTTGCTGTTCCGATATTCATGCCACGATAAACCTGCATGGAGTCGGCACTAATGAGTTCAACCCCTCCCGCAAAGGGAGACGAGGAGTCCTTTCCAAAAAGCTCCAGGGCAAGGCGGGTCTTTCCGCAGGCAGTGGGGGCAAAAACAACAAGAACCGGCACTTGGCCGGCTCCCTCTTCATAACAACACACAGGATTACTGCTCGATGCGATATTTTACCTCGTCGGTAAACAACTGCTTGGCGGCAGTGGACACCACCTTACCGTCATTTTCCTTAACAGCCTCATCGTCAATCCTGGAAAGCTGGTAGGCACGACGACTGGCCGCACAAGTAATCTCATAAATATTATCTTTGAATTTAACAAGCTGCTCCAAAGGAAAAATCATGGACACTCCTACAAAAGAATTCTTTTTATCATAGCATAATTCTATGGCAATGTAAATATGGACATCACCTTGCTTTTTTTGATGGAATTCACATACATTGGGGGCCTGCTACGGAATGACGGTAACTTGCACAGCTTGATTCTCCATTTTCTATCAAAAATAAAAAAAATGTTTGACAAATTGGAAATTCCATGTGAAAATATCCTTGTATACTACTTCTGGTATACAAGTATTTTTTTGGAGGTTTTGATGAGTAGATTACGATTGAACCACTCAAGCTTCAGGACTGACGAGACAATCCTGAAAACCACTCGCCAAAATACCCCCCCCCCTCATATACATTAGGGCGGACTGAGGGGTATTTTACAGCTACCATTCTAAAGGTGGCTATCCCCCTGCTGCTGCTCCTGTTGCTTGCAGGATGCCCGCATAACAACGGTATTGAAACCCGCACATTAAGCTACAATGCAAACCTACCGGAGGGAACCACACTGGCATCCGGTGCTGCTGTTCCTGCCACCAAAATCTATGCCGCCGGTGCAAAGGTAGCTGTAGCTGCCAACGAGCTGACCACCAATGAGGGCGGTATTGGGACTGGCTGGAATACACAGCCAGACGGTGGCGGTATCAGCTACTCCGATGGTGAAGAGCTTACACTAAATGCCGACACCACCCTTTATGCCACCTGGGCTCTAACACAGCGGGTGATGAGCAGTGCAGAGGCAGCCGAGGCCATTACCGATCTGACTAGTAATGATTCCATAGAAATCCTGATTACCGACAGTGTGGACTTTAATGCTCTTAAGACTGCACTCAGTTCTACTTCTGGCAAGGTCGAACTTGATCTGACATCCGCGAGCAGCGTAACTTCCATCAGCAACGGTGCATTCCAGAATGCTACAGGTTTGGTCTCTGTGACGCTCCCTAACACCGTCACTTCAATTGGAGCCAATGCCTTTGCAAGCAGCGGACTGAAGTCTCTGATTCTGGAGGGCGATGCCAGCTCCATCACAACAATAGAAGAATCCGCCATTCCATCAACGACCAAAATCTATGTACCACACAATCAATTGGAAGTATACAAGTCCAAGTTCAGCAACCTGAATGACAAATTCGTGTCCAGCCGTGTCACCGTAACGGTAAGCTGGACAGGGGCGGGAACCTCCGGCTTCCAGACCACCTATCAGGGGGACATCGGTACTTTCACCAGCATTCCCCAATCCCCCGAAGCTCCGGCAAACTTCACCTTCGTGAAGTGGGTGGATGACAACGGGCAAACAGTAACCCTCCCCCAGGTGTTCAAGGAGAACCAAACCATCCAGGCAAACGCCCTGTATACCAACGAAGCAGGCTATCCCGTGTACCCGGCCTACCTGACGGTGCAGAGAAAGAGCTATGCGGAGGCAGAAAACGACGACGTGGGACAGGAGAAGCCAGACTGGGCGGAAAAGATTTATTCCCAGCAGCTGGTGAAGCGACCCATCAGCGACCCTGTGTTTACTGATGCGTTTAAATTCGGGGATGGCTCGTCACAAATTCCCCAGCGAGAAACACTGACTGTGACCGCTGGAGGCGATGGTACAAGTCCAAGCCACGGCGGAGTAGGTACAGGAAACGCAAAAAATGGCGGCTCCTTCCGCATTCCCGCATTGATTAGCATGCCCCTGCCCTCCGGCAAGACGAGGGTATTTGCCGCCATGGATGTACGCTATCGTGGCGAGGATGACGGCAACGGCGACTGCGGGACGAGCAACGGAGGCAGCGACATCCTGATTCTGTACTCCGACGACGGCGGTGCCACCTGGCCGGGCCGCAAGATGATTGACGTGGACAACATCTGGGACGAGTCGGGGAAGACAAATACAATGTCGCACAAGACCGATCTAGGAGATCCTGCACTGTGGACAGTTGGAAACAAGCTCTACATGGGTGCCGTAGGCGGCGGTCCCAGCTCAGCAAGAACCACTATGAGTGACTATACCAACACCAACCGTGTGTTCGTCAGCTCCGACTACGGCGAAACTTGGGTTGAGGACACCGACATTTCCGATGACAACGGTATGGTCAAGCCCAGAGAGACCTACTCCTACCTATGGAACACAAAGGACGGCGAACTTACCAATCCAGGTAATGGACAGGGCGGATACGCCAACCTGCCCTGTCCCGGTCACGGCATCATCCTGACCAAGGACGTGCCGAACACCAACATGAAGGCAGGCATGACGGCAGTTCCCATGCAGGGAGGAGGGGGAACCACCAATTTCGCAACCTATATCATCTATGGAAACGGAGAACCATCCACCTGGAGTAGGAATGGAAGCATAATGGTTCCCAATTCGGGCAACGGTGAGTGGCAGATATGCCAGTTGGATGATGGCACCATCTTGAGTCTAGGCAAAAATACCAGTGGCCCCATAGAAATGAGGCGGTATTCGGGAGCCACAGTATCCGAAGACTGGTACACTGTACAAAATGACCCGTGGGGTGGAGGAAGTCGTGGTGCAAGCCAGACCTCCCTCCTCAAGGTTGCCGACGGAGACGGAAGCAAGAAGGGTGTGGTTGCCTTTACCAGTCCCAAAGGAGGTGGTAAAAATAGTGGGACCAATTTCTTAGATGAGGGGAGAAATCAGGTAACCGTCAGCTTTGCTGCAGACAATTCCATAAGCGTACCTACTGGTTCTGGTAATCCATTGAGCAGTGACCGCTACTACGTGCAGATTCGCAAGATGGGCCAGCGGTACTTTGGCTACACCGACATGGTGATGGTGGACGACGAGCTTATCGGAATCCTCTACGAGTGTTTCCACGACACAAACGACAATCTGGACGGCATGAGGTTCATCACCATAGATGTATCCGAAATCATCAAAAAATTGTCAGCACAGTAATAGTTTTAGAGGCAAGGGTGGATTCCAGTGTTCCCATCCTTGTCCACCTGATTTTTATGGAGATTAGAACATGAAGAGGATATTTTTTGCAATTTTGTTTGCCTTATCAATGAGCGGTGTTGTCGCCCAGCCCGCCACACCACTAAAGGACTCCACCGTGGGACTGTTCTCCACCGACCTAGACAACGTGGTCAGCGTCACCGGCTGGAGCGGAATAGATTTCAGCAATCTAGTGGTTGGTGCTTCCTACGGCTATGTCAGCGAGGGATTCTCCAACGGTTTGCCCGTAACCACGTTCAATGGCAACGTGCTTAATGCCGGAGGAATCTTTGAGGCCGGTTCTGTCCGGGTGGGAGTTGCATATACAGGAGCCTTAGGTAGCACCAGCGAGTTTTCCTCCACAACAAACGAGACTACGGACAGCACCAGCAAGCTCACAAAGAAAATCAGCGACCACTCAGCCTATGTACTGGTGGGCATTCCCGTTGGAAACCTAAACCTTGGGCTGCGGACGGGACTCAATGTCTCTGGTACCAGAGAGAACACGGAGGAGAACTCGAAGTTGACGACCGACCAGAAGAGCCTGTCCATCCGTCCGTCAATCATGCTGGGAACAAGCCTGGATATTGCTGATGGCTGGGCAATCACCCCAACACTCAACTTTGGCTTTACCATTTCTGACGCATGGAGAACCTTTACCACTGTAGCAGGTTCCCACTTCTCAAGCAACCTTCCCGAAGAAATCCGTTCCTACAAGGCGTACATTCCCTCTGGAGAGCTGGGAATTGGCGTGACCTTCCCCACGGAAAAGTTCGCATGGTCAGGGCAGCTTACCTACGGTTTTGAGTATGGCTTCATGCCAGAAAAAATGTACCAGAAGGTAAACCAAGACCAGACAGTAGATGAGCATATCTACCGCACAGACGAGAGGATAAAGAATACCATAACCCTCCACACCACAGGGCGCAAGGTGTTTATGGACAAACTCACTCTGGCAGCCCGTGCCTACATCCAGACTTCCATCGACAAGTGGATAAGCGGAGGTACACAGAGGGTTGCCGGCAACCAGGAGCCAAGCCAAACCATGGAGCAAACAGACATTGTGGTTCTTCCCCGCCTGTACCTTGCCGGAACCTACCAGCTGAATGAAAAGGTCAGCATGGGTGCAGGTCTCAGCTTTGACCCTGCAACATATGAGTACAGACAAAGTGCTTCATACGATGAGGATGTTCCCACATCCTCGCCAAAAACTTCGGGAAAGAGCCACAAATTCAAAGATCCGTTGCTCTCAAACCTTGGATTCAGCATGACATTTACACCTGTCCAAGAGTTCTCTGTTCAGCTGGGAGTGACATTACAGGCTCCCAAAAGCTGGATTGATGTACTTGACGGCAACATCCGCCTGTCCGCCACCTGGAAAAAATAAATAATTCTTTTCTAGTCTTCTGTTTGTGTCTCGATGCTACTTCCATGCAGTATCGAGACGTATTTTTTCCAAGATAGGATTAATCAATCTTTAAATTTTCATTCAATTCTCCAAACCGCCTTGCTTTTTTAAAGAGAATTCACATACTTTTAAAGTATGTTCACACGAAAGACAAAGATTGTATGCTCCATGGGGCCTGCCACGGCTCAGGATGAGATTGTGGAGCGCTTGCTGGAAGCGGGAATGAATGTGGCCCGCTTTAATTTTTCCCATGGAAACCACCAATCCCACCAAGAGGCCATGGAAAGGCTTCGCCGTGCCGCAAAGAAGGTGGGAAAGCCCGTTGCCCTGCTGCTGGATACAAAGGGACCGGAAATCAGGACAGGGGACACCCATGAGGGCGGCACCGTCACCATCAAGGCCGGAGACAGGGTGATTGTTACCAGCGACGGTCAGCATACTATGGCTGCAACACAGGATGATGCTGCCCGACTTTCAGTGAGCTGGAAGGAGCTGCCCCAAAAGGCTACGGCAGGAGTACGGATTCTCATTGCCGACGGACTTTTGGAGCTGGAGGTGTTGGAAAGCGACGGTACCAGGGTTTTGTGCAGGGCCCGCAACACCGGCACCATCGGCAGCAGGAAGAATGTAAATCTGGTGGGACTCCACGCCATGCTTCCCATCATGTCGGAGCAGGACAAGGCTGATATTGCCTTTGGTGTGGAGCAGGAGGTGGATTTCATTGCAGCAAGCTTTGTCAGCTTTGCCTCGGAAATCCATGAAATCCGTCGGTATCTTGATTCCCTTCGCAGCAAGGCAAAGATTATCGCAAAGATTGAGAACGAGGAGGGAGTCGTCAACATAGAGGAGATTGCCCAGGCAGCGGACGGCATCATGATTGCCCGAGGAGACCTGGGAGTACAGCTTCCCACCGAAAAGATTCCGCTGGTGCAAAAGCATATCATCGGGGTGTGCCGACGAATGGGCAAGCCTGTGATTACTGCCACCCAAATGCTGGAATCCATGGTGGTGAATCCCCGCCCCACCAGGGCAGAGCTTACCGATGTGGCCAACGCCATCTTTGACGGAACCGATGCGGTGATGCTTTCCGGGGAAACTGCCAACGGTGCCTATCCTGTGGAAGCGGTGGAAACCATGGCTCGAATCGCCCTGTCTGTGGAGGATTCCCCTGAGTTCTGCAAAAAGATGAGCCAGGACGACGACTCATCCAGCTTTCTTCCCACCGGCAACATCGGCATGATTATGGCACGAAACGCCTATACCACTGCCCGCGATGTGAAGGCCATGGTCATCATCACCCCCACCATGTCCGGCCACACCTCCCGCATGATCAGCAAGTTCCGTCCGGAGCAGTCCATCATCGCAGTAACTCCAGATCCCGTGGTGGCCCGCCAGCTGCTGCTGTTTTGGGGTGTGGTTCCCCTGCATACCCGCATGGCCAGCGAGTCCAACGAAATGATTCAGAATGCCATCAAGGTGGCCTTGGATGCAGGCGTCATCCAGATTTCCGACAGGGTTGTTTTGGCTGCAGGAGTTCCCCTGTTCAGCTCCCTAATGCTGAACACGGTGAAGGTTTTGCTGGTGGGAAATGTGCTGGCCAGAGGAAACGGTGGCGGCAGCTCCAGCCAGGAGAAGGCCAAGACAAGCGGCCGCATCATTCAGTCCAAGTCGGCACTGGATGCCCTGGCCCAGCTCCAGCAAAGCAGCGGTGGCATCATCGTCTGCCCCACCCTTACCCAAGACTACATTCCCCTGCTGCGTTTGGTGGACGGCGTCATTGCAGAGCATGGCTCAGAAATTTCTGATTCCATGCTCCCCCTCGTAAATCCAAACCTAGTGTGGCTCACCAATGTAACCAACGCCACCTCAAAGCTGGAGGCAGGGCTTATGGTTACCATCGACGGCAGGCAGCTACTGGTGTATGAGGGCATTGTTTAGGCCCATCATTAAAACTGTATCATGGGCCTTGTATTATGAAATCCATGGCTGGGGATAGATATAGAAGAAAGGTGAAAAACAAAGCCTAGATTTCCAGGACAAGGCCATCGTAGGCTGGCTGGCACTGGAAATCCCGCCCCAGCTGGCTTATCTTGTCTGTCAGGTATCCTTGGATCTGCAAGTGGGTCATATCATGACACAAATGGGTAAGCCAGCTGTAGCCCGCACCAATTTCCATGGCCACATCAAGAGCCTGGTCATAGGAAAAATGGGTGGAATGGGGCCGCTGGCGAAGACCGTCAATTACCAGATGGCAAAGATAGGAGCCAAAGCGACGCAAAAGAGCGAGGCTTTCTGGGGGAAGCTTATTGCAGTCAGTAAGATAGGCAATCCCTCTGCAGGGTCCCTTCCCCACCCCCTTGTAGCCTTCCAGCAGCACCCAACCGATAGTTTCCAGCCGACCGTGAAGCATGGGTATCGGAATGATGGAAATATTTCCAATAACTATGGGATTATCTTCATTAAAGGCGCCGCAATCCATAGTCTTTACCTTGGGCCTGCCTCCTCCTTCCATCGCTGGCTGAAAAATATAAGAGAACCGTTGATGTACATCCTGCAAGGCTCTGCTGTTGCCATACACAGGCAAGCCATCACCCTCGGTTTCTGGATACACCCTCACCTGTCCATCGGCATCAGAGGGAGCCTTTGATTCAGTATGGGAAAAAATCCGAATATCATCCAACCCGTTCAGATGATCCGCATGTCCATGGGTCAGAAGCAGGGCATCCAGCCGATTTATGCTAGATTTTAAAGCCTGGCTACGGAAATCCGGTCCTATGTCAATTAAAATTGAAGTAGCTGGGACCTGAGAATCACCGTCAGTAATCCACATACTTGTCCGAAACCTCTTGTCCCGGCTATCTGAGGAACGGCAACACTGGCACTTACACCCAATGACAGGGATGCCGTGGCTTGTTCCCGTTCCAAGAAACTCACAACGCATGACACAAGCATAAATTTACCTGAAGGTTTAGTCAAGCGGAGCCACGGGTTACCAGGAGGACTGAATGAAAGCGCTTGTCATTATTGGAGCTGGCATGGCAGGGGTCACTGCCGCCCAAGAAGCTCGCCAGCTCCATTCCAAGGAGGAGTTGTCAATCACCATCATCACCAATGAAAATCCTCCCAGCTATACCCGCCCCCAGCTTACAGACTTGTTGGCAGGAAGCATTCGGCCAAGCGACTTGGTTTTTCATGATGAAGCCTGGTTCAAGGAAAGGGACATTCAGTTGATTTATCCTGCCCAAGCCACAGAAATCGATGTTTTGGAGCAAAAGGTGTACTTTACCCTTCGAGACTCCCAGCAAGAATGCTCCTACCACGCCCTGATTCTAGCTACTGGCTCCAGTGCCTTTTCCCCCTTTATGCCTGACTCCCAGAGCCCTGCAGCAGACACTGTTTTTTCCCTGCGAACCTTGGAAGATGTGCAAAAAATACGGCAGCATCTGGCCATGAAGCGAAAAAAGGCTGCAGTGTTGGGTGGAGGGCTGCTAGGCCTGGAGGCTGCCCTAGCCCTCAAGTTTACAGGAGTGGAAGAGGTTCATGTATTGGAAAATTCAGGCTACCTGCTGAATCGGCAGCTGAACAGAACCGCCTCTGAAATGCTGAGGCTCTACTTGGAGCGGGAAGAAGGTATTGTCATTCACACGGGAGTCCATGTGGATACCAACGAGCTAAGAAATCGTAGTGTGGATGAAGTGCTCCGGCCAATCTGTTCAGATGGAGTGGAAACCCTGCTCTACTCCATGGGGGTCAGAAGTAGAATCCATCTTGCCAAGGAAGCAGGCTTAGCCTGTGGAAAAGGCATTATCATCAATGAGGAAACCGCCACCAGCAATCCCATGATTTTTGCCACAGGAGATTGCGCTGAATTCCAAGGGATTACCTGGGCCATCATTCCCTCCGCCCTGGAGCAGGGAAAGAAGGCGGCTCAATTTGCCTGCTGGAAACTTCTTTCCCAGCCAGGACAGGCAAAACCAGAATTGTATCATCAAACGCTTCCCCATACCACCATCACCATCGGCAAGCGGGAAGCAGTCTCTACAGGCAAGGCAGTTCTGACTATGGAAGAAGAGAATTCTGGCCTTTGGAAAAACCATGAATTGGGAAGTCCTCTTAAGCGAGGTCAATCTCGTGATGGAGACCTGTACGTAAATCTGGTGGAAAATGCTGAAACGGGAATCATTGTAGGTGGCCTGGCATTTGGACCACAAGGAAGCAGCGTACCATGGCTTTCAAAGCTCAAGCACATGATGGGAAAAAGCTGGAAGGAAATCGAAAGACAAGAACTTGGAGGAAAAAAATGACAAATTTTCACCTTACCGCCGCCGCCCGCCAACAGGGAAGCCGCAGCATCCTTGGTATTGGAGCAGGAATTTTTGCCCGAATCATGGTGGAGGTGGCCTTTGTTCCAGCACTGGGCATTTCCTGCGGCGGAGTAGCCTTTGCAACAGGTCTGGTGGTGTGGCGGCTCCAGCGACACATAGGTTTTCTCCCTTGTCTGTGCCTGTGCCTCATGGGAATTTCCACCTTCTTGTACGGACTGGAAGGAGTACTTCTCTTTACGGTAATTGGCCGCCTTACAGAATCCATGCTAGTTATCTTTTACACAGGATTTTTTATCTATGGTATCCTCCACGGCATCATGTTTCTTAACGAGGCCATAAGCTCCAGCAAGAATTCCTAGGACAAAACAGCTACCTTCCTGCAAACCCCATAATAAAGCTGGGTAAGCTGAAAAATAATGCTTGTCTAATGAGATAAAATATGATAATGTGATTTAGTTTTTTAGATATTTACTTCAGTAATTCCAGTTATTGAAAGAGAATATAGCATCAAGGCAATAAGGAAGGATAGCATGGGAGCACGTGGAGAGCTTTACACCACTCAGGTTACGCTGGATAACAGGTCCTATTTTTTCAATGTAAAAGAAAATAGGAATGGCGACATCTTTCTCCAAGTGGTAGAAAGCAAAAGTAGGAATGGTGAGGACTTTGACCGCCATGCTATAGTGGTTTTTGCTGATGATATGCAAAAATTCTTCAAGGGACTTGATTCCTCCATTTCATTTATCGAAAAAGAGCAAAAGGAGCGCTCCAAGGCCGCAGCAGAGCGCAAGGCGGCAAGGGCTGTAGCTGCAGGAAAGAAGGTATATCAGCGAAAGCCCACCGCAGAAGAGGAGAGGCGGCAGTCAGGAGTGAAGAAAACCGGTCGTGTTCACGTTGTCTCAAAGCGACCTGCTGAAAACGAATAAACTTAATACTTAAAGCTCATACGTTGAATGGGGGATGGTCCTAGCTGACGGCAAGCCTCTCGGTGTGCCTTGGTGGGGTATCCCTTATGTTTTTCATAGCCGTATTCAGGATACAGCTGGGCGTAGTCCTCCATAATCATGTCCCGCTGGGTTTTTGCCAAAATAGAAGCGGCCATTACCTCCGGAAAGGTGGCATCTGCCTTTGGCTGGGCTCGGCACACCACAGGAAGCTTTGGCACAAAGGTTCCATCTGCCATGGCTTCCAACTGAAATTCCAAGTCGCTGCCAAACTCACCACATAAAAATGCATCAAGCTTCTCCTGCATCTGGAAAAATCCCTGTTCCATGGCCAAAAGGCTGGCTTTTAAAATATTGATTTTGTCGATGGTGGTGTGATCCACAATGCCGATTCCCCAGCAGCTCCGCTCTAGAATCACTTGTCGGGCAGACAGCCGTTTCTTTAAACTGAGCTTTTTTGAGTCCCCCAGGATTTCCACAGGAAAATCAGGAGGCAGGATGACAGCTGCTGCCACCACAGGCCCCGCCAAGGGTCCACGGCCAGCCTCATCAAGGCCGCACAAAAGCTTGATTGCCACTAGGGAGCCACCTTCACCTGGAACCAAGCCCGTTGCGGCAGTGCTTCTGGAATATCTGACACGAGGGACTCACCTTCAGCAGCCTCTTCTGATTCAGGGGAGTCAAGCACCAGCTCCACCATTTCAAGCTCCATCTCTTCTGTTTCATCAGTGGGAGCCATAGAAGAAGCGGTATCACGGAAATCCTGGGAAGGAGCCGCATCGAGAATCAAGGAATCGGGGAAAAAGCCCACGCAGGCCACATACAGCTCCTGATTGGACAGGTGTGTAGTAATTTGTGGACGGTCAGCCACATAGTCAAGGCTAATGGCCAGGGCCTCTCCCGCCATGGTGTATAAAACCACAAAGGCATTGTCACGAACCCAGCTGCCTGCTTCGTCACACAGGCCCAAGGTATAGGTTCCCTGTTCCTTTGGAGAGAATACAAAGGCAGGAGACACCAAGGAGCGATTGAAAGAAAAAGCCTCATCTTCAACAGAATATAAAATCGACTGGGGAACAGAAACGGCAGGTGTTACAGAAAGCAGTCCGTTCATCTTTGCATTGATAAAATCCATGGCATCTTTTTGGGGCAAAAGACTATTGTAGATGGCCTCATCAACATTACCCTTCTCCCTTACCTCCTGGGCCACTGCCAGACTTTCTGGTGAAGTCAAGCCTTTTTCAAACTGTACTTCATACCAATTCCCTGTCTTGCTTTTAAAATAGTAGGAGTGAAGATGGGAAAAGGCTTCCTGTCCTGGATAAACTTGACAAGGGATTCGTGCCTTTTCCATTCCTGTTTCCTTGTCCAGTATAACCAAGGCTGGCTGTGCATCTATAAATACCACCCTGTCATAAAAGTCAGCGGCAGGAGCCAGTACAGGAAACTCGTTGGAGTAAGTCCAGAGGGAAGCAGTGGTTACAGCTTCTGGCCGGGATCCGGATTTAGCTTCATCCACCGTGGCAGCAGGAAGGAATGTCACATCATAGCCTTCGCTTTTGGAAAAACCATCACGAAAAACAGCTTCCTGAGATTGACGAATGAATTCCACTTCCCCTTCCGGGACAGGAATCAAGTGGGGAAACAAGGCTCCGATGGAGGTCTGTTCCCGAAGCAGCTCCTCCTGCTGCATTTTCTCCAAATCCTCTTCCTGTACCACATTCAAGCCAAATAGCTCATGAAGCCTGTGATTTAAGCCGGGAAAGAGCTCCAGCTTATATACAATCACTGAAGCTGCAATGAGCACCAATAGAACAGATACTATGATGAGGAGGAGCTTTACTCCAGAAGAAATTCTTGCCATTATAGTGAACCTCCATTTGGGACTTCCCGCCGCAGCAGCTCCAAGGCGCTAGAAAAATAGGCGGGAGCCAGCTCCTTTACACAAGACAAATCTGCAGTGATTTGCTCCAAGTCCTGGTCTGGAAGACAATACAAGACAAAGGCATCCTCTTTTGCGGCAGCAACACCTGCTGCAGAAAAACTAGGTAGAATCTGCTCTAAATCAAAGCCCCATTGCTCACTGATTTTACCACACTCCAGATACAATTCCTCACAGTGAGAAGCCTCGGTCTGTCCAGAATGCTGCGTTCTCAATACAGAATAAATTTCTTTTCCTGCTGAGGAATGGGCCAGCAAATACATCAAGGGATGGTTTTCAACCACCTGCTCCCAGTCAATGCCAGGAATTAGTGGCAAAAGAGCAAGATCCTGAGCTTCAGTGGTCATTTCATCAGAAGCCTCTCCAGTAATTTCAATCACAACGTCCACTTCCTCTTCTACCCTACCTGTCTGTTTAGCTCCCGATTCAGATTCTTCTGCAACGACATCAACTGAATAAGCTTCTTCAACCGGTGAGCCGTGACCTTTAGCCTCATTGAACTGAGCCACCAGCCTGTCCAGCGCCATAAGCGCTCCATAGAGCTGTACATTTCGGAAGCTTACATCCACCGGCATAAAGACCTGTTCCGTCGTCAAGGCCGGAAGCTCCGGTAGATTTTCCCCTTTCAACAAAAATACATCTTGATTCAGCCGCAAAGCTTGGGCTCCTGCAGGAAAATCCTGTAGTAACTGCTGAAAAATAGAAAGAACCGTATCACTCCAGGGATGAACAGGCAAGCTCCCCTCTCCGAGCCGGGTAAAAAATCCTGCGATTGATTCCTGGACCTCCAGAAGGCTTGTCATGTTCAGCTCCATCATGGCATCAAGACCTCCATCTGCCTCCATCTGCTGAAATTGAGGCAGAACCACCACCTGAAACCACAGACATTCGGCCAAAACATAGGGCTGCATTTCATAACGAGGCAAAGACATTTCTAAAAAAAGATACAGGTGATCCAGATAATTCTGAAGTGAAACCTTTCGCAGGTTTTCCCAGTTCATGAGCTGGGCTTCAAATTCTGCCGGGGACAGAGAAGGAATAGAGGGCTCCAGCTCCTCCCAATCAACCTCTTCTTGCCGCTGCTCCTGCTGTTGAGTTATTGCAGTTTGACCATACAAAGAAACATTAGACACCAACAACACGCTTGCTACCAAGAGCGCTATTGGAGAGAAACAGTGAGATATTTTTTTCAAGTTCAACTCCCGGGAAATCCAGAAACAATAGTACCGCTTTCCCTCACCAATCGAGAACGGGCATCGCTCCAAACAGGAACAAGCTGCACTGTGGAAAGATTTTTATTTTCAAAGATTCCATCAAATTTATTGTTTGTGAGGGCATAACGTACACCTGTCAGCTCTGCCACCCGTCCCAAATTGCCATAGACCTTGCACTGGGCATTGGAAAGCTCCAGCTCACCAGCGGACAAGGAAAAGACAACGGCAGTAGGCGCAATGACGGTAAACAGCCCCCCCTCTACGGTTACATTGCTCCGCAGGCTAGAAACAATGGCTCCATATTCACCAGATCGCAGGGTAACTCCAGAATTGATGAGAGAAAGCTCTGAATCTGTGGCAGACAATAGGGTTCCGCTGGCAGCATAGCCTCCCAAGACCTCACAATCCTCCAAGGAAAGGCTTCCTTCCACCACAGACAAGAGGGGCTGGTTCTGGACATATTCGGTGTCGCTCGAGCCGAAATGTCGCAACTCAAGGACACAATTCTTTATTACAACCTCACCCGATTCCACAAGAAGACTTGCTCCTGGTGCAAAAACGAGGCCAGAACCAGCAGTGGCACCGGATATCTGGCAATTGGAGTCAATGGTAATAGACTCGGTAACAGGCACCATATCAATAATATGGAGGCGAACAAAATCCAAATGGGAGGTAGCCTGAACAGCTTCCTGCAAGGAGACAAAGGGTTGGGAAATCGTTCCCGTGGGCTGCTGGAAGGCCTCTGTTCCAGAATCAACAGCACCAGAAGCCACGTAATAATTGGTGGGATCCACAATGGTAGAAAACCAGGTTATCGGGCTTGCATTTCCCTGCTTGTCCAGAGTGACTGCTCCCACCTGAAACAAATGGCCAAGCTCTGCATGGGACTCCAGCACCAAAGGCTCCCCTGTATAGGGCTTGAATTGATCCAGCAGCTTTTGGAAATCAAGATCAGGCTCCTTGTTGCCTACAGCATCCATAGCCTCAGGTGAAAAACCTTCCTGCTCAGATACAATCATTTCCAGGGAATAGAACAGCTGCCCCTCCTCAAATTGACCAAGACGCACCGTTACATCCTGGCGATTATAAAAGGCATCACTACTGGAATAGATGGCAGGAGCGGCGGGAGGACACTTATCCACAAGGACAGAAACCCTTCCTTCTCCTTGGTACAAGCCATCGTAATATATCTGGATGGAAAAATCAGTCCGTAACTCTTCTCCGTAAAATGCATCAATCATTATGGAAGAAACAGGATCCATAGCCACGCCCTCTGGCACAAAGGTAAACTCTGGTCCCAAGGCCACAAGCACCGCCTCATTACCCTCAAAATGATATTCTTCATCAGGTTTGGGAGGAAGATAAAAGCTGTAAACAGGATTCCCCTTTTCATAAGCCACACTCTGCCAGTGAATGGTGTGCCCCACACTTCTATCCACCATTACCAAGCCCTCCGCAGCCTGCCAGTAGCCATTGTCCATGGAATAAATCAATTTATCTCGGGTAAAGGTGAGCAAAGACCAGTCGGTAATCTGAAAGGGAGGCTCCGATGGATCCCCCTCAGCAACAACCGCCAGAGCCTCATCACTAGCTGCAAGGAACTCCTCTGCCCCTGTATTTTTTTGTGTTGATGGAGCATGATAAAATTCAACCTTTTTGGCTGCAGTAAAATTATCCAAAGAAAAAGCCTTCCGGCCTGTATCTTCTGCTATGGAAGGAGCTACACTAGAAGACTTTGTGGCTCCTGCTTGTACAAGCCCTTCCACAGCTCCTGCTTCCTGGAGTGGCAGAGTGGCAGGAATACCGGCAGGATTTAAGACAAAACGCCATGCCCTGTTACCATCCATAATTTCACAGGGAAGATAGCGGAAAGGAAAGGAACCGCCTTCGAGAGAAAGGACTTTTTCCCCTGGCAAGAAGTTGCTGGAATTTCCCAGCCGATAGGAAAAGCCTGGGGGAATGGCAATACTTTGGCCTATAGTGTAGCTTACTACAGGCTGACGAAAATTCAGCGGAAGGAAAGTATCAAGCTCTTCCTCAGCAGGCTCCACGGTATAGTCCACCGTATACACTGCAGCATTCCCATCGGGAAACACCAAGGCAATCCGTAGAGAAACAGCACCCTCCGCTTCAATCATCACAGGACCATCATAGGCAAAGCCCGAGTCCATGGGATGGGAGCCTGAAAAGGAATAAAACACCTCATAGGCCTCTGGAACCTCCAGCACCAAGGACTGTCTGTTAGTCCAAGTGCCCTCCACTGGACTTACAATTACAAATCCCTCGTCTGAATATACTTGGTTCCAGCCTTCTCCAAGGCTTTGGGAAAAAAGGCTACTCATCATCAAAAGGAAGATGACAGACATGAGGGAAAGTTTTTTCATTCTACAAGCTCCTGTCGTTATATGGAACAGATTCCTTTATAAGTGTAATCTGTTGCCTTACAATTTTCCATTGGTCCCCAAAGATTCAAATACCTCTCTCAATTCAGGATCTTCCTTGAAATAATGCTCTTCCAACTCCTGCTGGGATAGGCCAATAAGCTCATGGCTCATATAATGAATCCACAAGTCCTCTTCAGGCTTTGTTATGGTAAATTTACGGCAGAAATAATCTGGCTGGATAGGCAATTGTTCCTCATAATAGGTAAAATACTTGTAGTCATGGACTGCAACCTTGATGTCCTTGCGGGGAATCCCCTTTTCCAGTAAAACCTCCACCAAATAGTTAATCGTCTTTCCAGAATCAAAGATATCATCCACGAGAAGAATCTTGTCCCCAGGACGCAAATGCTCCGGGGAATAGGTCCAACCATCCACCATCACCCTGTCACGCTGACGAATATCGGAATAGGAGCGGGCCACTACAGCGGCATACAACACCGGGCGGAAATCCTTTCGGGCAATTTTAAAGTACTCACTGATAACATTTGCCATGTAGGCGCCACCACGAAGGGATACATAAATCACATCGGGAATAAAGTCATCTTTGTGAATCTTATGAGCCAATTTCAAAGCATTGTTCCGAACCTTGTCATAGGGAAGAAATTCTTTTCGCATAAAAACCTCGTTGTAAAATCATATCGGAATTTTAAGGATAATACAAGACGATTCTATCCATTGTCTTATTCCCTGGAAGAGGATATACTTTTATCCATGAGCAAGCGATTTACCATTTATTACCTTGTGGCAGCCTACTGCGGATATACCGCCTACAGTCTTATAAAGGATATTCAGGAAGGAGCCCCTGCCTCTCCCCTGATGAATGTGGTTACCGTGGGATTCTTTTCCCTGGCAGCAGTGGGTATTGCCATTTACACCACCATTCTCATGAAAAAGGAAAATAAACAGGAAAAATCGGAGGATAGTGATGATTCCCAAAACCAGCTTTAAGGAATTTGAACGGGAGTTTCATCAGCTAACTGGTGATTCCATAAAAAAACTGGTGATGGCAAAAATTGTAGAGACACCAGCTTATGTGGTGAAGGAATTGGGACTGGAATTTCCTCCAGGACAAAGTATGCTCTGGGGACTATTGATTTTTGGCCAGCAGGGAATTCATTTTTTTGTCCATGCCTCTGAAAGTGCCCTGGCTACCATGTTCAGAAATGCCACCAACGGCAAGCCCCCACGGGAGCAATATCTTTACATCCCACGAGAAAGCCTCCATACATTGGAGCCCCTATCTCAAGAACAGGGGCTTTTCTCCCTTAAAAGACTGCTTCCTTTCTTTAAAGAAAAACCTCGATTGCTCAAAATACGATTCCACCACGAGCGCCAACAGCCAAGGGAAAACTACAGCCTCATCCTGGAGCCCATCGCAGGATTGGATGAAATTACTCCCCTATTGCAGGATTTTTTTGCTACACCAAGCCCAGGTGAAGGCTAAAGGAAATCCACTGTCCCTGGCATCCCTCCACTACGATGCTTCCTTGATGGGCCTGGGCTATGGCTTGGGCAATGGAAAGTCCAAGGCCGCACCCCCCTGTGGTGCGGGTGCGGGAGGAATCGCTGCGATAAAACCGCTTGAAAATCTGCTTTATCTCATCCTCTGAGAGTCCCTCCCCTTGGTTGTACACGGTAATCACAGGATGGCTGTGACTCTTGCCGAATTTTCCCTGACTACGGCTCCCACGGCGATTTCCCTCCATAGCCAATGACACCTTGATTTTTGCCCCTGCAGATGAGTTTTTTATAGCATTGTCCAGTAAAATCACCACAATCTGGCTTATGCCACCGCCATCACATACCCATTGAACACCTTCTTGAATATCAAGCTCAAGCTCCTTGTCCTGCTCGTAGACAATGCTTTCAAAGGGAAGCACGGCAGCCTCCACCACTCGGCTCACATCAACAGAGGAATAGACCAAGGGCATACGACCTGCATCATTTTTTGCCAAGTACAACAAGTCATTGATAAGACGGGCCATACGGTCTGTCTCGCTTTTAATATAATTCAACCACTTATTGTCTCCAATTTCCCCAGAAAGAGCATCTGCATTGGCAGCAACCACAGAAACTGGAGTTTTCAGCTCGTGGCCGGCATCTGCAATAAACTGCTTTTGTGTCTCAAAGGCATCTTGCACCGGCCGCACCGAGCGTCGTGCCACGAACCAAGCCACCGCAGCAGAAATCATGATGGAAAGAAGGTAAATTCCTACGCTTATCAGCATCATGCGGCCGGCAGTTTTCATTTCTCTGGTCAAATCCGCCAATGCTACCAAGGAGCCTTGATTGGTATTTTTCTTGATATACAAAAAGCTTCCCATGGAGGAAAAAAACATTTTGGGTTTTTCTGTAAATTCCAAGTCCAAGCCAAGATTTATCAGCTCATTCATCTCTTCATCAGTGTAGCGGGGAAATGAATCGAGGATAGAAGCCAGCTTACCCTCCATATCGTAGGTTATGCCGAAAAAATTCTTGGCAAGATTTTCGTTGGCAAAGGGCATGACATTGGTAAAAAAATTACGCCAAGCATTTTCATCGTTTGGAGGTGTATTTTGATTGCGAAGGGGCACCTGAGATTCTGGCAAGGGAATATCCTTCATGCGGCTTTGCACCCAGTCACGACGCTCTTCCAGAATCGGGATATTATGACGTACAAAATGATGGAGAGAGCCCTTCATTTCCCGTAACACAGAAAAAGATACCATAAGATTTAGGGAAATAAGCACCAAGGCAAAGACAATGGCCTGAATCACCAGCACAGTCACCACCATCTTTCGTTGCAGCCGCTTTATAACCTTCATACCAAAGAATATCCTACACCACGGCTTGTTCTGATTTCCACGGAGGAACCAAGAAAACGAATCTTCTTTCTAATGAAAGAAATGAATACCTCAAGATTGTTGTGCTCAGCATTGGAGTCCCCACCCCAAATCTTTTCGATGATTCGCTCCTTGGTAAGGATTTGGCAGGGATTCTGCAGAAGCATTTCCATAATGTGAAATTCCTTTTGAGAAAGGGAAATCTTGTTGGTACTATCACCATTTTGAGTGGAAAGCTCCATATTCTTGGGATTCAAGACTAAATCCTTGTATTCCAGCACATCCAGCATAAGCTCACCTCGGCGGCGAGTCAGTGCACGGACACGGGCCAAAAGCTCATCGGTGGAAAAGGGCTTGGTCATATAGTCATCGGCGCCAAAATCAAGGCCGCTTACCTTGTCCTGCACCTCGTCACGAGCCGTGAGCATCAGCACAGGAATCGAGATTTTCTCTCCACGGATTGTTCTCAGCACAGAAATACCATCCATTTTTGGCATCATGATGTCGAGAATCACTAAATCATACACCCCGCTACGAATGTACTCCAAGGCATTTTTACCGTCGTACACAGGGTCTACATCATACTTTTGCTTTGAAAGAATCTCACAGAGCGCACTGGAAAGATGCCACTCGTCTTCAGCCAACAACAATCTCATAAGAATTCATTGTAGTAGGGAATATTAAAATAACCTTAAAATCAGCTTGGCGGGGAAATGATTTCACAGGAGAACTGATAATCCTAAGATTGAAAGCGACTCAAGAATGCCCTTGTTCTTTCCTGCTGGGGATTGTTGATTACATCTTGAGCCAATCCCTGCTCTACGATGACACCACCGTCCATAAAGATAATCCTGTCGGACAAGTCCCTAGCAAAGGCCATTTCGTGGGTTACCACCACCATGGTCATGTGCTCGGCGGCCAGCTCCCGGATAACCTTGAGGATTTCTCCCGTCAGCTCGGGGTCAAGGGCACTGGTGGGCTCGTCAAAGAACAAGACTTGGGGATCAAGGGCCAGGGCACGGGCTATGGATACACGCTGCTGCTGTCCCCCAGAAAGCTCGCAGGGATAGGCATTTTCCTTGTCAGAAAGCCCCATCTTTGCCAAAAGCTCCCGTCCTCGCTGCTGGGCCTGAATCATGCTGCGTCCAAGCACGTGAATCTGAGCCTCGGTAATATTTCGTAAAACAGTGAAATGGGGAAAAAGATTGAAGCTCTGGAACACCAGCCCTACATTCAAGCCGATTTGGTGAAGCTCCTTCTTATTTGCATACACTCCATCCTGTACCATCTGCTTGCCACAAATACTGATGGAGCCGCCGGAAACCTTTTCCAGCTGGGTGATGCAGCGGAGCATGGTGGACTTGCCGGAGCCTGAAGGTCCAATAATTCCCAGCACCTCCCCTCGCCCCACGGTAAAGGACACATCACGAATGACCTCCAGTGAGCCAAAGGACTTGGAAAGATTTTCCACCTGTACAATAACCTCTGACATGATATCCTCCTACTTGTAGTAATCCAGTTTTTTTTCTATGCGGAGGAATACCGCAGAAACAATCCAGTTCATGACGAAATAAAAGACACCCGCCACAAAGATGGGCATGGTGGAAAATTCACGGCTTGCTGCATTTTGGGCGGCACGGAACAATTCTGACACACCGATAACCTGGGCCAAGGCCGTATCCTTTACGAGGGTAATGACCTCGTTGCCAGTGGCGGGCAGAATCCGCTTCACCACCTGGGGAAGCACAATGCGGAAGAAGGTCTGCATTCGGGTAAAGCCCAAGACCTTGCCAGCCTCATATTGACCTGCAGGAATGGACCCAATGCCACCACGATAAATCTCTGCAAAGTAGGCTGCATAGTTGATGGACATGGCCACAATGGCAGCAGTAAATCTGTCGTAGGAGACCTTGAAAAGATAAGAGGGAGCAAAGTACACGAATATCAATTGGAGAATAAGGGGAGTTCCCCGAATTGCCAGCAAGAATACTCGAGCCGGCCAAGAAATAAATACATTTTTAGACATTCGGGCGGCTGCCAGGGGAAGTCCCAAGGGCAGGGAAAACAAGAGGGTCAAGCAAAATATCTTGATTGATACAAGAGACCCCTGCAGCAATACCATCAGCAACTTTTCCATACCAGCCGCCCCTATAAACTAGTTCTTTCCGATTACAGAAATATCAGAGCCAAACCACTTGGCAGAAATAGCGGCAACAGTACCGTCAGCAGCCATCTCCTCAAGAATCTTCTGTACCTCATCACGGAGCTTTACGTCAGCCTTGCGGAAACCAATGCCGTACTTTTCTGAGGACAGGCTCTCACCAAGAACCACAAAGTTCTTACCTGTTGTCATGATGCTGTAGTTGCCAACAACCATGTCCATCACAACGGCATCAACGCCGCCGATTTCCAAGTCCATCAGGGCAGTCAGGTTGTCCTTGAACTCCACCACCTCATCCAGAGAGGCCTTGAACTCAGGATTTGCATCCACAGCGTCGGCAGCACTGGAGCCAGCCTGAAGACCAACCTTCTTTCCGGCCAAATCAGCCAGGGAAGCGATGCCAGCGTCACCACGAACAATCACCACCTGGGCATTGTCCAGATAGGGCTTGGTGAAGGAAAGAGTAGCCTCACGCTCAGGTGTCATGGTGAAGCCGTTCCAGATACAGTCAATGTTGCCTGTGTTCAGCTCCTGCTCCTTGGCGGCCCAGTCAATGGGCTGGCACTTCAGCTCAACACCAAGGCGCTTGCAAACCTCGGCAGCCAAATCGATGTCGTAGCCAACAATGTTATTGGCATCATCACGGAATCCCAGCGGGGGGAACGCGTCATCCAAGCCCAAAACAAATACGCCACGGGCCTTCAAATCCTCCAGGGAATTGTCAACACCAGACTCCTTCTTTCCACCAGCAAAGGCAAGGGAAGCAGCCATGAGGCAAACCAACATGATTGAAAAGATTTTTTTCATCTTTTTCTATTCTCCTAAAAAAAACTTTAGTGATACTGTACACTAAATAGTATAATTTGACAAGTATAGATGAATTCTACAAATAAGAGACCACCCTTCCCCCTTCCATCCTCAGCACTGCATCCATTTGTGCAGGATGACGGAGATCATGGGTGATGAAGAGCAAGCTCCGCTCCTGGCAGAATTCAAGGATTTTTTCCAAAAGGGCACGGGAAGTGATGTTGTCCAGATTCTTCAAGGCCTCGTCCAGGATGACGATGGGCTTGTCCTCCAGCTTCATGCGGGCAAGGGCAAGACGCTGCCGCTCCCCGGCGGAAAAATTCTGGGCATTGGGAGACAAAAGGGTATCGAGCCCCTGGGGTAAGGATTTTACCATCTGGGCTAAGTCTGCCCATTCCAAGGCAGCCCACAAGGCATCATCGGTAACCAGTTCTGGCTGTTTGACAGCCAATTGCAAATTCTCTCGCAGTGTGGCAGTAAAAACATAGGGCTGCTGGTTTACCAAGGAAATCTGGGCTACCACGGCCTCCTTTCCCCATTGCTTTAGGGAACGCCCCCCCAGCAAAATCTCCCCCTGCTGAGGCATGTATTCTCCCATGAGCAGGGAGGCGAGACTGCTTTTTCCACTGCCGATATGACCGATAATGGCAGTCTTGCTTTTTGCCGGAAAGGTAAGGCTCACCCTTTGCAGAGCAGGCTTTTTGCCGGCAGGATAGGTAAAATCCACCCCAACAAATTCAATGTCCAAGGGAATGGCATTGTGGGAGCCAGATTCACCAGAAGAAACCTCAGTGCTCGTGGCTTCTTCCTGGACTGCATCACACCGTATTCCAGAGCCTTCTCCAAAGCGAGGAAGCCCCGTTGGTTTGCCCTCCGTCACTACAAGCATATCCTCTATGGCAGCCACACTATCGTAATAGTAGGAAACTGCCAGGGGCAGGGGCTGCACCGCCTCCATGATACCGAATACTATCAGGGCAACGGACAAAAGATAGATTCCCTCCAGCTGGCCAGAGGCCACAGCCTGGGCGCTGAAAAAGAGGGTTGAAGCCATTGCCAAGCCAGAAATCACTCCAGAAAGGGCATTGAGCCTTCCCCGACGAACCTCTGCATCCATGCGAACCTTGTTCCCCTCCATAAATGATTGCAATACGGTGGCAGCCATGGGCTTCCATCGGTTATAGGTCCACAAGGCATCAAGCCCCTCCACATAATCCTGTAGCTTTTGATGATACCCCAACTCATGGGCTTGGGCAGCTTCTGCATTTGCTCTTCCGTTACGGCGGGATAAAATGGGAAGAATGACACCGTTCAAGGCTGAGGCCAGCCACAAAATGGGAATTGCCACCGGCAGGAAAAAGGCCAGCACCACAGAGGCTATAATCAAGGCCACCAAGGCCGTCAAGGGAGTGGCAACTACTCGTAGATAAAAGAATTTGAGAATCTCAATGTCATCAGTAATGGTTTTAAAAAGTCGGGCAGTCTTATTCCCTACCCCACCAGGCACCAAGGGCAAAAGCTGCTGATAATACCACACCCGTAAATCAGACAAAAGCTTGAGGGTAATGGAATGGCTGGCCAGCCGCTCCCAATATCGAAACAGGGCACGGGAGATTCCGCATAACCGCACTGCAGCAGACATGGGCATCAAGTCCAGCAAGGGAGGCATAAGGGCAGCCATACTGATGAGGATGGCAGACACAGCCAAAAGCCCGGTGTTGGCAACGATTGTCATGGCACCCACCACCGCAGTCCCCATCATGGGCAACAAGTAAGGCCGCAACAGGGCAAACAATGCCTTGATTCCAGAAGTTTTTTTACTCATACCGCCAATCCCTCCTGCAGCATACGGGCAAAGGCCCCACTTTTATCCTGAGATAAATCCTGATAGCTTCCCTGCTGCACAATCCTTCCCTCTTCCAGCACAAATATCTTCTTTGCCCGCTCCAGGGTATGGAGACGATGGGCACTAATCAATACTGTCCGTCCGGCATACAATCTATCCAAGGCAGCCTCCACCACGCCCTCTGTCTGGGCATCCAAGCTGCTGGTAGCCTCATCACAAAGCAAAAGTCCATTTCTGTTTTCATCCACCATGGCCCTAGCAATAGACACCAGCTGACCTTGGCCACCAGAAAGCCTTATCCCCTCCTGTCCCAGCAGGGTGTTGTAGCCCTGAGGCAGCTGCAAGATAAAATCCTCAGCCCCAATAATCCGACACACCTCCTGCACCCGTTCCACAGAAATATCCCGCCCCAGGGTAATGTTTTCCAAAAGGCTTCCATGAAAAAAATAAGGCTGGGCAGGAATCATGGCAAGATGACTCCATCCTTGGAAATCCTGTCCATTTACCTGGTACTCTCCAGTTTTCTGAGTGAGGGCTCCTGCTAAAATCCGCAGCAAGGTGGTTTTTCCCGCACCGCTTCTTCCAGCCACTGCATAAATTTCGCCTGGCTCCAGCTGAAGGTGGATATCGTTCAAAACGTCTCGCTCTCCCCAGCTGAAGGAAAGATTTTTCAAAGCCACCTGTGGCGGACGGTTTTCCGACAGCTCCAAATTCTTTGTAAAATCTGTATCCTTCTCTTCTTGAGTCTTCTTTGCAGATGAGACTCGCGCTAAAAAGCCAAACATTTGGTCGGCAGAAAGAATGGCATTCTGGCTGTCATGGTACCGCTGTCCCAACTGACGCAGGGGCTGAAAATATTCTGGTGCCAACAAAATGATAAACAGAGCCACCTCAAAAACCTCTCGTCCATCTGCCAGTCGGATTCCCAAGCCTACAGCCACCAGTGCAATACTGATGGTGGTAAACAATTCTAAAGTCAAGGCAGAAAGAAAGGCAACCCGCAAGGTTTTCATGGAAGCAAGGCGAAAATCATCGCTTACCTTGCGAATCTTTTTTTCCTGCTGATACTCACGATTCCAATTCCGCAGAGTGGCAAGTCCCGCCAGCACATCCTGCAAATAGCCCCCCATACGAGCCATGGCCTCCCAACTTGAACCAGCCATTTTGCGGCTCCATTTTCCAATCAACATCATAAAGCCGGGAATCAAGGGAGTGGCGATTAAAAAGATAAGACCAGAAATCCAATCAAGGGGAAAAACTACAATTAAATAAGCCACAGGAATCAATGCACTTTTAAAAAGCTGTGGCAAATAGCGGCAAAAATACACGTCAAGATTACCCAAACCTTGGGTCAAGAGGGTGAAAAATTCTCCCCGCTGGTGATGCTCCATTTCACCGGGCCCCAACACTCCCACCTGCTCCAGCAGCTTGTCCAACAGAGTATGCTTTACCAAGCCTGCAACCTTCAAGGCAAAATGCTCCTCCATCCACTGGAACAAGCCCCGCAATAAAATGATTGCCACCAACACAATAAAAAGCGTGTAGACCGAAGCTAGAGCCTGCTGCAAAAAGAAAATACGATTTACAATCCGAGCTACCACAAGTGCCTGTGCTGCAGTACAGGCTCCAGAACCAAGTGATAAAGCAAGCACTGCACCTTGACACCGTAATGCCTTTCTATCCTGCACCTTCCAAAGGGTTTTACTGAACATATACTTCCTAATTCTTTTTAACAAAAAAGGCTGACGATAGCATATGCCACCATCAGCCTTCATGAAATTATGACCCATCAGCTGAGGAGCCATAATTCTGAGTCAATTAATAATGCAAATCTTTTTCTGTAACCCGCTTGCGGAATACCCAGTAGCTCCATACCAAATAGGCAAGAACAACAGGTACTGCAGTCAAAGCAACAATGGTCATGATTTTCAATGTCTTGGGGCTGGAGCTTGCATTGTAAATGTCAAGGCTTGTTCCACCAGCCAAGGTAGAAATCATTACATTGGGGAACATGGAGAAGAATACAGTGACAACAACCATTACGATGGCCAAGGAAGAACAGATGAATGCCTTTCCATCAAGTCCCTTTGCCTGCAGCAATACTGCAAGAATCAAAAGAACGGCTGCCAAGGCTACAGCAATAATAGAAATAGGACCATTGGTCAAAAGACGTGTCTTAACGGCTGCAAATACAACCCAAGCCACAGTTACAACCAACATGGCAATACCAAGCTTTGTTCCCAAGGCCTTTACTCTATCTTCAATTGCCTGAACACCATTCTTCAGCTTCAAGAACAACAATCCGTGGAAGGTCAATACCAACAGCATGGTCACACCACCCAACAAGGTGAAGGGTGTCAGCAAGGTAAAGAAGTTTCCGGCATATTCCATGTTAGCATCGATAGGAACACCAGTCATAAAGTTGCTTACCGCCACACCGAAGAGAACGGAAGGCAACAGTGAGCCAACGCAGAACAGGATGTCCCAGGTCTTGCGCCAAGTAGCGCTGTCGTGCTTGCTGCGGAAGTCAATGGCAACACCACGAATAATCAAAGCAAAAAGAATGGCAAACAATGCCAAGTAGAAACCACTGAACAATGTTGCATACCAGTTGGGGAAGGCGGCAAAGATGGCTCCACCAGCGGTGAGCAGCCAAACCTCGTTGGCATCCCAGTGAGGTCCAATAGTATTCAATACAACACGACGCTCTGTATCATTCTTTGCAACGATGGGCAACAAGGTACCTACACCGTAGTCAAATCCTTCCAGCACAAAGAATCCGCTGAAAAGCACGGTAATCAGAATAAACCACAATGTATTTAAGTCCACAGTGAAGCCTCCTTATCGTTTTCAGCGATTTCAGTATCGGTAACAGGGTTCTTGATACCATGGCGAGCCATCAGGAAAACCTCTGCAATAGCCAATGCAGTGTAAATCAGGATAAAGCCCACAAAGGAAATAAGAACTGAACCAGAACTAGTTACAGTGGAAACACCATCCTCCATCTTCATCAGGCCATATACAACCCAAGGGAAACGTCCCATCTCGGCCATAATCCATCCGAAGGTATTAGCCAGGAAGGGAAGAACGATGGAGATAGACAGGGCAACCATCAACTTCTTGTAATCTGCCAACGGCTTCTTCTTGCGGCTGATGACGATGGAAATTACACCCAGCAACAGCATGAGACAACCTGCACCAACCATGATGCGGAAGCTCCAGAACAATACTGCAACAGGTGGAATATAGTTTCCAGGTCCATGCTCAGCCTCCATCTGAGCCTGTACATCATTGATACCCAGCACCTCTCCAGAGGGCTTCAGGTAGTACAAGAAGCTCAGCATTCCAGGAAGCTCCCAAGCAGAGTCATTCTTGCGTTCTTCTTGGTTAATATCAGCAACGATGGTGAAGGGAGCAGGATCAGCTGTTTCCCACAAAGCCTCTGCTGCGGCGGCCTTCATGGGCTGCTCGTCCTTGATGGAAACCATCTGTCCGTGACCAACGAAAATCACCAGAACAGCACCTACCAAGGCGGCTACAGCACCAAACTTGAAGGACTTGGTAAAGAAAGCATCATTGTTCTTTTTAATCAAGTTGATTGCAGATACACCTACGATAAAGAAGCCAGCAGTTGTAAGACCTGCTGTCAATACATGGGGGAACTGCCACCACAGGTGGGGATTGGTCAACAAGGCAGTGAAGCTTTCCATTTCAGCACGACCTGCGGCCTCATTCAAAACATATCCTACAGGATTCTGCATGAAGGAGTTAGCCAGCAAGATCCAGAAGGCTGAAAGGGAAGTTGCAATTGCAGCCAACCAGATAGACAGCAGGTGCACCTTCTTTGAAAGCTTTTCCCAACCGAAAATCCACACACCCAAGAAGGTGGATTCAATGAAGAATGCCACCAAGGCCTCGATAGCCAAAGGTGCACCAAAGATATCACCAACAAAGCGGGAATACCCTGACCAGTTCATACCAAACTGGAATTCCTGAACGATACCAGTTACAACACCCATGGAGAAGTTAATCAAGAATAACTTTCCCCAGAATTTCGCCATCTGCTTGTACTTCTCATCACCTGTCTTTACATATACAGACTCAAGAACTGCCACCAAGAATGACAGTCCAATAGTCAGCGGTACGAAAAGAAAGTGATAGATTGTGGTAACTGCAAACTGGGCTCGTGCTAAGCTCAATGTGTCCACAATAGCCTCCTATTCCTTTTTTCTACAAAATTTACTTTATGTAGAAACACATTATTGCCTCAAATTCTACTTCCTAAATGACGATTCGTCAAGGACTTTTTCGCTCATTTATTATCTAAATCAAGATGTTCAACACAATGAGAGCTATTTATCCCCAAGCCATTCTCGCAAAGACAGAATCTGTACTGCCACAGCATCTGGTGCAGGTCCACCAGCAAGATTACGGGCTTTCATACAAGCCTCTGGCGTTATGAGAGAATAGACATCACCCTCAATGAGAACGGAGCAAGACTGCAAGTCCTCCAAGGGCAGGTCCTCCAGATTACAGCCTCTGCCTATGCAGATTCGCACCGCCTTTGCCGCCACACCGTGGGCTGTCCTGAAGGGCATTCCCTTGCGAACAAGATATTCTGCCACGTCTGTGGCATTGGCATGGCCTCCAGTACATGATGCGGCCATTCGCTCCGTATTCCAGCGGGCTGTTCCAATCATCTGTGTAAAGACCTCAAGACAGGAGCTTACCGTATCGTAGGCATCAAAGAGGCTTTCCTTGTCCTCCTGCATATCACGATTGTAGGACAACGGAAGCCCCTTCACCATGGTAAGCAGGGCAACAAGATTACCGTAGACACGACCAGTACGACCACGAATCAATTCAGCAAAGTCAGGATTCTTTTTCTGGGGCATGATGCTGGAGCCTGTGGACCATTTTTCCGACAGGTCAATGAACTTGAATTCCTCTGTTGACCAGATAATCACCTCCTCGCAAAAGCGGGAGAGATGGCTCATGAGCAGGGAGAAGGCGGCAGTAAACTCGATGCAATAATCCCTGTCCGCCACAGTATCGAGGGAATTAGAGGTAACACCGGCAAATCCCAATGTTTTGGCCACCAGCTCCCGATCCAATGGCAGGGAGCTTCCCGCCAAGGCACCGGCTCCCAAGGGACTCAGCTGAATACGGGACAGGGCATCCTCCAGCCGCTGGTAATCCCGCTGCAGCATCCAGCACCAGGCACACAGGTGATGAGCCAGCGTAACAGGCTGGGCCCGCTGAAGATGGGTATATCCACTGAGAAGGCTTTCCTTATGTTCATCTGCAATATCCACCAAAACGGAAATCAAGGTTTTAACCTTGTTCTGCAAAGTGGGAATTGCATGACGCAGATACAACCGCTCGTCGAGAGCGATTTGGTCGTTGCGGCTCCGTCCTGTGTGAACCTTCTTGCCAGCCTCCCCTATTCTATCTGTCAGCACTCCCTCTATGAAAGAATGAATATCCTCTGCAGAATAATCTATGGCCAAAGCACCACTTTCCAAATCTTGGGCGATTCCTTCCAGAGCACGGATAATCTGCTCCGCTTCATTTTGGGGAATGATTCCGCTGGCTCCAAGCATGGCTACATGGGCCTTGCTTCCTGCAATATCATCCTGAGCCATCCTTTGATCCACATAAATTGAGGTTTCAAACTCTACCGCCTGGGCATCAGGTCCTTCCTGAAATCTCCCATGCCACAATGCGGCGTGATTTCCGCCTTCCATGGCCCCCTTTGCTATTGACTCCATGACATTCACCCCTATGATAAATTTTCTTTCATGAATTTCTGAATTCCTTGGAATACATCCTCATCAAGGATATGCTCTATGCGACAGGCATTTTCTTCAGCCTGCTGATGGGAAACCTTTGACACCTTTTCCAAAAATTCAGTGAGGATACAATGACGATGATAAATCTTTACTGCCAGCTCCCGTCCCTTTTCAGTAAGAAAAATGGGACCGTTATCGGCCATTTCGATATATCCATCCTGACGCAGAAGCCCCATAGCCCGACTAACGCTGGGCTTGGAAACAGACAATTTATGGGCCACATCTATGGAGCGAACAATAACGTTCTCCTTCTCCAAAATCAAGATCGCCTCTAAATAATTTTCACCAGATTCATACATAGGGTATTTATACCATAAGTTGAAAAAAAATACTATGTACGTTATATAAATACTCCAGCAAAATCCATACAATAGGTATTCAATTCAAAATCTATTAGTGATAGAATCGAAGGAGATGCAAAAGATAATTCTTAGACTCCCCGCCCTCATTACCATGGGTATCAGTTGGTATCTTTCCTCCGGAACCTTGGAAACAGTTCAGCTACCCTCAGTATCCGACAAGCTGATTCATCTTGTTTGCTTTGCAGGCTTGGGTTTTTTCTGGACTTGGTGGTTCAAAAAAGAAGCTTGGTTGCAAAGGCCTGTAAGGCACATCCTCCTTGTTACCCTTATTGTAGCGGCCTATGGCATGGTAGACGAAATCCACCAATATTTTGTGCCAGGCCGCCATGCTTCTATCCTAGACTGGGTGGCAGACCTGATAGGTGGATTTTTAGGAGGAATATCTGGCCTTGCAGGAGCTTGGCTCCTGCAAAAAATGAATGCTAAAAACTCTGATTCGTTGCAGTCTTGATATAGTCCCCTTCAAACGAGGGGAATTCAGGCAGGGGAATCATGTATTTTCGTAACTCCTCAATTTCAGCATAGTGAAAATCCAAGTCTCCCAGGGGAATTGGTGGCGGTGGTGGTGGAGCCTTGCGACTGTTGGCCTCTGCAATCAGCTGATAAAGCTCGGAGGATTTATTATCCATCAAGGAAAGATAGGCCGATTTTTGCACCACAATACGATTGTCGCTACTCATGGTAAAACCAGAAATATCCAGGGGGATTTCTTCCACATTGCGGATGTCCACCCGCCTGCCGGCAACACAGGTGTAGACAGTGCCACCAATAAGCAGATGCTTTGGTACGGGATAATTTCCATCCTCTCCAGAAAGGATGGCCTGGGTTTCTCCATCATATTCCATGTCGGTTTGCCAATAGCGAATCCTGTACATACGGGAACCTGTTACAAGATAAGAAGTTACCTCCTTGTCCAGCAAAGGCGTGCCAATGGTGATTCCGTTGGTGTTGGAAGCTGCTTGAAAAAAGCGGGAAACACTGTCATTTGCCCCAAGATAGAAATTCACGTATAGCTTTCCGTCAAAGACAGCCACGGGAATGGCGTGACGCTCCTTGATGTCCGGATAGGTAATCCAGATATTCCAAGCGCCACTTGCTTCTGTTTCCGGAATAAGCGGCTCGAATTCCACCAAAAGCTGCTGGGCTTGAGGTGAGGTGGCATCATTTTTGGGACGAGGAGGAAGGGACTCAAATTGAAGAACCTCTTCTGCAACGGAAACACTATTGCGGGCTGCAAAATCTTGTTGGGAGGCACCACTGTAATTGAAGTCAATTTGGGTGGTGCTCATGATTGACTCACCCATTGTCTGGGTCACCGGCTCTGCAGCGCGGTCGTAATACCAGCCATAGAACAATTTTAAGATGACGCTGGCAGAGTCGAGGCTTTCAAAGGACACAATCCGCTGGCTATTCTGCCATAAACCAGCCAACAAGGGAGGAAGGGAAGATGAAACTCCTCTAGCAGAAGGCGATTGTAGCTCCTGCCCTGCTCCACCTTCCATATATTCCTGTCCGTACAATTCCATCTGCTGACACCAAAGGGAGGAGCAGAAACAAATGGTGAGAAAAAATACTGCAGCTCTGCCAAAAGACAACTTCATACAATCAGTATCGGCTCTCTTTTGGCCAAGCAACAGGCTTCTTTCTCAGTCAAATAAGGAGGCAATTTGCTCCTCGTAGATTTCCACAATTTTGTGACGCATCATTTCCTGCTTGCCGGACAATTCCTTGCCTACCGTAAAGCTTTCCTTCAACAGGGCAAAGCGATAGATTCGCTCACAGATTCTGAAGCCCGCTGTGTCACAAATCTTTGAGTCGATTTCGTTGCGGATAAGGTCCATGATGTGGTGATTTTCCAGAAGCCCTTCGTAGGAGTCGGTGGAAATGCCGTGCTCCTGGGCATAGGCCAAAAGCGCGTCCTTTACGGGAACAATCAATGCTCCAAGATATTTCTTGTCCTGGCCAAGAATTACAGCCATCTCAATGTAGGGGCTTCCCCGCAAGGCCGCCTCCAAAACCTGGGGCTCGATGTTCTCACCACCCAAAAGCACGATGGTGTCCTTGGCCCGGCCGGTAATCTTGATTTCATTGTCATAGGTGAGCATTCCCAGGTCCCCGGTATTGAGCCAACCATCCTCATCGACAACCTGGGCTGTCAGGTCGGGACGCTTGTAGTAGCCCTTCATGATCTGGCGGCCACGAGCAAGCACCAAGCCCCGCTTGCCGGGAGGAAGGGGTTCAGGTGAGATAATCTTTCCATGCTCCTCCGCCACAATCTTTATCTCGGCGCTGGGATATACCTGGCCAACACAACCGGAGCGAGCTTTGGAGGGCCAGCGGATGGACAGGATGGGAGCCGCCTCGGTGATGCCGTAGCCCTCCAGCAGGTTGAAGCCGATGGCGTGGTAGAACATATCCGTGTCGTACTGGAGGGTTCCCCCGCCAGACAAGGCACAGCCAATCCTTCCGCCGAATTTATCACGAACCTTTTTGTATACGAGAATATTTCCCAAGGCATAAAGGGGAGAAAGGAGGATGTAGGGAATAATTCCTACCACAGCATCTAAGAAACGGCTCCTACGATGTACCTGCACAATAAGGCCCTTTACATGAGTCTTTGCCCAGTAATATCTCTTTCCCACCCCCACAAAGAAGCGGAACAAAAGATAGTTTAGGCCACCTTCCTTTCTGGCGTTCTTCCAAATGTTTTGGGCCATGGATTCCCACAATCGGGGAACACCAATCATACCGTGGGGACGAACGGCAGCCATATCTGCCAGCATGATATTGGGGGCCATCTTGGAATACACCAAACCACTGTTCAAGCCAATGATAAAATACTGAAAGGCCCGCTCAAAGCTATGCCACACCGGAAGAACGCTGAACCACAGCTCTCCATCCTCCGTGGTGGTAAGGACGGAGCGAGCAACCTCCACCTGGGCCAGGAAGTTGTCATGGGTCAGCATAACTCCCTTGGGAATACCGGTAGTACCTGAGGTAAAGATAATGGTGGCCACCTCGTCAGCCTCCGTCATGTCCATCTCATGCTCCACAACGGCACGCTCAGCCTCGCTGGCAGCTTCTCCCATCTTTTCTAGCTCAGTGTAGGCGACGATAGCAATTCCAGCGGCTTGTGCTATCTGCACCACTTCTTCCGTTGCCTTTTCAAAGAGGATTGCAGTTTTTAACGTGGGAATTTCCTCTCTTTTTTCCAAAACCTTCGATAGCTGCCAGCCAGTTTCAAAGAAACCGATCTTACACTCCACAAAGGAAATGATAAAGCGAATCTCGGCTCCCATGGAATCACAGCCCCTTGGAACATCAGCTGCTCCCAAAGACAAAAGAGCCATATCTGCAACCAGCCATTCCCGGCGGTTATCTGAAATCAGGGCAATCTTGTCCCCCCGCTGAATTCCAATCCTTTTCAGGGCACAGGCCATTTCCACAACCTTTTTGTACACCTGCTTGTAGCTGTACATCTGGAAAACGCCCTGCTCATCCTTTGCTGCCTGCAGGGTGATTTCTGGACAAGAAATCATTCTTGAGCGCAGAAGCAGGGGAATGTTTTTACGAACACTTGTATCTATCATGCTTTTCTTTTTAGCCATATTTCCTCCAACAGAAGTATTACATTATCACACTTTTTGTCATATTGCAATATGTTTACAGAAACAGAAAAATCAAGTAAAATCCTCCCATGGCAGAAAACATCACCTATCTAGCAAAGCTTGGAGAGCTTACCCTCAAGGGAGCCAATCTGAAGGAATTTGAAAATCGGCTCACCGCCAACGTGAAGCTCTACCTTGAGTCTGTAAAAGCCACCGTGCGGCTGCGAGCAGGTCGCCTGTACATTGAAGGGCCAGAAGAATCCTGTGCCGCCATTGAATTCACCCTGCAGCACCTTATTGGAATCACTGGCTGGGCTCGTACTACAGTTTGTGAAAAGGACATTGTGGCAATCAGAAAAGCCGTCTACCAAGAGGCTCTGGCAGCCAAGGAGGCTGGAGCAAAAACCTTTAAAATAGAAAGCCGTCGGGCAGACAAGAACTTCCCCATGAACTCCTACCAGATTTCCTGCGAGGCTGCCACCGATGTGTTTGACCAAGGACTACTGGAGGTTCGACTCCAAAATCCCGATGTGATTATTCGTGTGGAAGTGCGGGAAAGGGTTTTTGTCTACTGCGACAGAAACAAGGGATGCCGAGGATTGCCTGTGGGTACCGGGGGACACGGCCTGCTGCTGCTTTCCGGCGGCCTGGACTCTCCGGTGGCGGGCTACCGCATGATGCGGCGGGGCATGAAGGTGGACTGCGTGTATTTCCACGCCTACCCCTACACCTCCGCCGAGGCCCAGCAAAAGGTGGAGGATCTGGCGAAAATCATCGTCCGCTACGGAGTGGACACCCACCTCAACATCATCCCCTTTACCGAGGTGCAGATGCGGATCCGGCAGCGCGCTCCAGAAAACTTCAGCACCCTGCTGCTTCGGATGTGCATGATGCGGGCCGCCACCCTGCTGGCAGACAGAATCAAGGCGCACTGCCTCATCAGCGGCGAGAGCCTTGGACAGGTGGCAAGCCAGACGGTGCAGAACATGGCCGTCACGGAGTCCGCCAGCCCCTATCCCCTGCTGCGACCCTTGGTTGGCCTGGACAAGGAGGAAATTGTCGAGACGGCCAAGGCCATTGGCACCTACGAGACCTCCATCCTGCCCTACGAGGATTGCTGCGTGCTTTTTTCACCAAAGCACCCGGTACTTCGGGCCAACCTGAAAGAAGCCCAGCGATTGTACCAGGAGCTGGATGCAGAGGAATTGATTCAGGCCGCCTTTGACAAGCGGGAGCACAAGCGGTTTTCCGTACAGGAATACATTACAGGGAATTTTTCTAAAAGGAGTAATTAGCCGAAAATATAACCCAACCCGATGATGGTAAGAACAGTGGTGGCAGAAAGGGCCTTATCAAGCTCGCTGCCACCTGTTTTTTTTCCAGAGCGATAGTCAGCAATGCAGGCTGAATATGCAGCTTCCAGTCTATCCGTTAGGGCGGACATAGACCACCGCCTGCTCCAAGACTGTCCTTCCTGACTTTTTCCCTTATACAAAGCGGCGTCAGTTAATAGCTGGTACACTCTTTGGGAAAATACCTCCACATCCTCTGGCACCATAAAGCCACCATTATCACCCTGCATTACATCGATGGTACCCATTTCTCCAATGGCCACCACAGGAAGTCCCGCTGCCATGGCCTCCACCGTCACCAAGCCCTGGGTTTCCGTCTTGCTGGGAAAGGTAAATACATCCGCCAGATGATACAAGGAAGCCAAATCATTTCGCTCCATATAGCCTAGATAAAACACATCCTGGGACAGCTGCTGCTGCTCCACCAAGTCCTTCAAATCCTGCATAAAATTACCGTCACCAGCCACCAACAAGGCTGCCCGCCGCTTGGGCTCAGAAGCGGAAGCTTCTTCCAGCAGCCGGTTTACCCGCTGTAATACAGGAAGCAGAAAGGGCAAATTCTTTTCCTTTGCTACCCGACCAGCAAAAAGCAAGATTTTTCTGTCCTTCAACTGGGGAAAGCGGGAGAACAAATCCTTTCGAACCTTTTCGATTTCTCCTTCATCTTTCTGGAACATGGAATTTGGTATTCCTGTAGGCAAAAGCTCCACCGGCGTATCGATTCCATACTTGCGGACAGTCTGGGCGGTTTGGGGAGTAGGAGCAAGAACATGATTTGCAGTCTTCAGATAAAATTTTACGATGTCACGACCAATTTTCTTGGAAATCTTTTCCCGCAAAATTGGAGCGTAATTTTGAATGTAATCCTCCCACAGGGTGTGGAAGGTAAAGACACAGGGAACCTTACGGTGATGGGCGTATATTGCACCGAAATATCCCACCAGCCACTCACTGTTTATATGAAGAATATCCGGCTGGAATTCATCAAGGATTCCCTTCAGAATATGCCATTGCTTGAGACGTACAAGACGATCCTCCTTGGAAAAAATGATTTCCTTCGAGGAAAGGCGATTCAGCGAGAAATTGGGACTGTCAATCAATCCTGCCTCCAAATCCCCCTTTCCGTTGAACTCATAGTCGTCGGGATACTCCACAGTAACAACTTTTACAATGTGACCACGGTTTATCAATTCTTGTACAAAGGAATGAACCGACACCACCACCCCGTTCACACGAGGATAGTAGCAGTCTGAAAACATAGCTATTCTCATACACTGAAAGTATAATAAAATAAAATGCAGTTGTAAAGGCAAGGTAAAATCTCCATTGTTTTTTTACGTTTGCTTTCTAGTGTAAAGTATATTTCTCCTTCCATCCAAAAAAATGACTTGCTCTTTAAATTTGGTGGTGACGAGCTTCTTGTCCTTTTACAAAACACACCGGAAAAACAATTCAACAACCATACCCATTTGTTTGATACAATAATTGATTTGCGGATTTGATTTTTCGGGTGTATACTGAAGCTATGAAGACTATTACACTTACCTTTCCCGATGGTTCTTCCATCACCACGGAAGCTGGAATCAAAGCAAGTGATGTGGCTCAAAGAATTTGCAGGGAGCCAGAACAATTGCTGGCAGTAGTTGTGAACAACGAAGTCTGCTCTCTTTCCACCCACTTGGATATTAATGCCCACTTGGAGCCTGTTCTCCCTGGCAGTCGAGTGGGTTCCGCCATTTACCGACGCTCCTTGTGTCTCATTTTGGCCGCTGCAGCCCACAAACTCTTTCCAGGTGTCCGACTTTTAGTCGGCCACAGCTTGGGCTATGGCTATTACTATACATTAGAAACAGGAAAAACCCCCGGTGCCGATAGCATCCAACAGCTCCACCAAAAGATGAGGGAGCTGATTCAACAGGACATTCCCATTGAAACAGATGTTATCGCCTACCAAGATGCCTTGAAATTGTTCGATGATATTGGACAGATAGAAACCCGCAAGCAGCTGAATTTCATCTGTCCCCCAAAGATTACCATCAACAGAATTGACGACTACAGCGACCTGTACTTTGGTCCCTTAGTTCCCTCCACAGGCAAGACTCCCGTCTTTGACCTGATGCCCTATGGCGAAGGCTTTTTATTACGCTTCCCTTCCACTGCCGACTCAACAAAGCTGCTCCCCTTTGAGGACATTCCCCAGCTCTTTGCAGTTTATTCCCGCTACAAGAAGTGGGGAAAGCAACAGGGGATTACCTCTGCCGCAGATGTAAACGACCTGATTCACCGCCGCTCCGTAGCAGATTTTATCGATACAGTGGAAACCTTCCAGCAAAAATGCATTGCAGATATTGCAGACCAAATCCACCAGCGGGGCAACGTGAAAACGGTGCTCATTGCAGGTCCTTCCAGCTCAGGAAAAACCACCACCTCAAAAAAGCTTTCCCTTCAGCTAAAAGCCCTGGGATACCGGCCAAAGGTTATTGAGCTGGACACCTACTACGTGAATCGTGAGCTGACCCCCCGTGATGCTGAAGGAAAATACGATTACGAATGTCTTGAAGCCCTGGATATAGCCCAGTTGAACCAGGATTTGATGGACTTATTTGCCGGCAAGGAGATTCAGCTTCCTACCTACGATTTTGTGGAGGGAAAGCGGCTCTATAGTGGCAAGACCATGAAGCTTGACCCCCAGGATATTTTGATTCTTGAAGGAATCCATGGCCTGAACGACAAGCTCACCCCCCTGGTTCCTGCTGAGTACAAGTTCAAGATATATCTTTCCGCCCTTACCCAGCTGAATCTAGACGACCATAACCGCGTTCCCACCAGCGACAACCGCCTTATCCGACGCATCGTGCGGGACTCCCAGTTTAGAGGCAAGTCTGCCGCAGACACCATTGCCATGTGGGATAGCGTCCAGCGGGGAGAACGGCTTCACATCTTCCCCTTTCAGGACAATGCGGATGCCATGCTGAACACAGCCTTGGACTATGAGCTGCCTGTATTGAAGGTGTTTGCAGAGCCATTGCTTCGCTGTGTAAGTCCCTTGCAAAAGGAATATGCAGAGGCATCACGCCTTTTGCGTTTCTTGAACAATTTTTCTCCCATTTCTGCCAACAATGTACCGGGAAAGTCAATTATCCGGGAATTCATCGGTGGCAGTGAATTCAAGTATTAACTGCCACCCGGCAGTGAATTCAAATACTAACTGCCACCCGGCAGCAAATTCAAGTATTAGATTTAGAAAAAATGAGGGCTGTCCTTGGAGTAAAACCCTTGGACAGCCCTTATCAGTTTAATACTCTTGATTATAGCCATGACGGGATGTAACTAAATCGTCCACCGCATTATCCTCTGCCACCAGGGCTTCCTTCTTGTACTGGACAAACTGCTTTTCTTTTAGATTGGAAAGAATCTTCCGCTGCTTCATGGCCTCGGCAAAAATCTCCCGTTTTTCATCTACCACCAGCTGGGCGGCGGCTAATTCCTCCAAAAGACGCTCCTTGGTAATTTCCAGTCGCTTCATGTAATTTTCATGGACAAGAAACTCATTCAAAGAAGCATCCTTCAACTTAATCTGGAGCATCCTCATTTTTTCCTTTGCTACAGCCTCCAGCTCACCGTTGATACGATTCACCTCTGCCACCGCCTGTCCTAGCTCAATTTGAGCTTGGCGTTCGGTAAATTCTCGGATATCAAGAATCTTTTGCATGGAAAAGGAAAATCGTTTCATCTGTCCTTACCCTATAACTCAACAGAGGAAATAGCCATCTGGGCTTCTTCTGGAGAAGTATCCCCAGCTCCCCCGTATTCTTCAGGTGGAATTTCCACACCAGCAATCTCTGCCATCCTGGAAATAGTTTCCTCCAAGGTGGAAGGAGTGAACTCATCTTGAACCAAGAAGCTTTCAATGGCATCATGACTTTTGATGGCATCGTCAATAGCAGGAGATGAGCCTGCTTGATACGCTCCAGCTGTAATCATGTCCTCATTTTCAGCATACAAGGCCATTTTTCTTCGCATCACCAGCACCGCTTCCTGGGTCTTCTGCCCGGAAACACGCTTGGCAAGACGGCTAATACTGGCAAGCACATCAATGGCCGGGAAATGGGCACGATGAGCCAACTTACGGCTCAAAACAATGTGTCCGTCCAAGGTACCACGAACCTTGTCGGTAATGGGTTCATCCATGTCGTCACCGTCAACCAGTACGGTGTAAAAGCCTGTGATAGAGCCTTTTTTGCTGGTACCGCTTCGCTCCAGCAGCTTTGGAAGCATATCGAACACGCTAGGAGGATATCCACGCTGGGCCGGTGGCTCACCTGCTGCAAGACCAATTTCACGTTGGGCATGGGCAAAACGGGTCACAGAGTCGAACATGAGCATGACGTCCTTGCCTTGGTCACGGAAATATTCAGCAACGGCGGTGGCAGTATAGGCCGCACGCAATCGGGAGATAGAGCTTTGGTCAGAGGTTGATACCACAAGCACGGAACGCTTCAGTCCTTCTTCCCCCAAGTCACGATGGATAAAGTCCAAAACCTCTCGTCCACGCTCACCTACCAAGGCGATGACATTGACATCAGCATTGGTATTACGGGCAATCATGCTCAGCAGGGTTGACTTACCAACACCGGAGCCAGCAAAGATTCCCAAACGCTGACCCTTTGCCACCGCCAACATGGAGTCTATGGCACGAACACCAGTAATAATTCGCTCCGAAACAGGTTTTCTGTCCAAAGGAGAGGGCGGACTTGCCAAGGCAGGATAGTGCACACTGGTGGCAATCTCTCCCTTTCCATCGTAAGGCTTGCCTGTGGAATCAATAACCCGACCCAACAATTCTGGTCCTACAGCTACCTGCAGGACATGACCAGAAGCCACTACCTCGCAGCCCACCTCAATACCCTTTGTCTCGCCATAAGCCATAAGGCGGACAGTGGTATCATCAAGGCCAACAACCTCAGCAAGAACAGACCCTCCGCCACGCATCAGCTTGATGGTACACATCTCCCCAATTACGGACCGAGGGCCAGTACTTTCAATCAGCATTCCCCGCACAGACATAACCTTTCCAGTATAGAGAATGGTTTCTGTCTCACGGACGCTGTCAATATATTTGTCAAAAAAAGAGCCCATTACAGCCTCATTTCATCATGATTTTGACTCAAGCCCGGAGGTCTTTGCCACAGACTTGATGGGAGAAATCTCCAGAATCTTTTGCTCCAATTCAGCCAACTGACTAGCAATACGGGCATCAATGGCACCGAAGTCAGTTTCAACAATACAACCACCTCGATCTATGGAAGAATCCTCTGCAATGGTAATATTCTGGATATTTTCCACTGCCGCCATAAATTCCTTGGTATGCTCCGTGGTAAGCTTCACATCAGCAAGGTTCACACGGACAATAACATCTCCTCGTCCCTTAACCTTGCGGAGAGCCTGCAAAACATTGGACATAACAACATTGCGCTGGTTTTCGGAGATAATCTTAACAACTTTTCGTGTCATCAGAAGCACCAGCTCCACAATTTGCTGCTCCGTTCCCTCAAGGATTTCCTCCCGCTTGTCCATGATTCTATCCAACATAACGTGAAGCCTATCAATGAGGCGCTGGGCTTCCATATTCCCCTCTGCAAAGCCCTTCTCGCTGCCCTCGTCAAAGCCAGCAGAATAGGCTTCATCATGGATTCTTTGCCTTTGGGTTTCTGCGTCTGCAATGATAGCAGCTGCCTCTTCCTGAGCCTTGCGAAGAAGCTCTGCAGCCTCGGTTTCTGCAGTGGTTTTGATAACCTGAGCCTGGTCACTCTGCCGCTTCACTTCCTCAAAGGCAGATTTTTCTGCCTTTGCTACAATTTCATCCGCAGAAGCCTGGGCTTGAGCCAGCATCTGCTGCTTTTCAGCCTCCCACTGCACCTTGAATTCCTCTGCCTCACGACGCAAATCCTCGGCAGTGGGTCCCTCATAGACAGGCTCCTCAACTACAGGGACCTCCTCCACCTCAGGCTCAAAGTTGTGGGGCAACTTGAACATAACCTTTTCGTCAATGGTTTTAATTTCGTAGGGCCGAAAAACTGTCTTAGCCATATACTATACCACCAATTCATCCTCGCCGGAGCGGGCAATAACAATTTCACCAGAATCCTCAAGCCGCCTGATTGTAGACACAATCTTCTGCTGGGCTTCTTCTACATCCTTCAATCGTACTGGTCCCATAAACTCCATGTCTTCCTTCAACATGCTGGCGGCACGCTTGGACATATTGCGGAAAATCTTGTCCTGAACCTCCGTATCCACGGACTTGAGGGCCTTTGCCAATTCCTGAGCATCCACCTCCCGCATAACCTTCTGAATCGCACGGTCGTCCAGCATAACGATATCCTCGAATACGAACATTCGCTTCTTGATTTCCTCTGCCAAGTCTGGATCTTCCTCTTCCAGGGACTCGATGATGGACTTTTCGGAGGAGCGGTCTACCAGGTTCAAGATTTCTACGATGCTCTCAACACCACCAGCAGCAGTGTAGTCTTCGCTGGACAGGGTTGACAATTTTTTCTCAAGAACACGCTCAACCTCACGGAGAACGTCCGGAGAGGTACGGTCCATGGTAGCGATACGCTTTGCCACCTCACTCTGAATATCCTCAGGCAGATTCTGCAAAATGACAGAAGCCTTGTTGGGCTCCAAGTAGGCCAGAATCAAAGCGATGGTCTGGGGATATTCCTGCTGGATAAAGTTCAGCAGGTGGGCAGGGTCGGTGCGACGGATGAAGTCGAAGGGCCGAACCTGCAGTGAGCTGGTGAGACGGTTGATGATATCTATGGCCTTTTGGCTACCCAAGGATTTTTCCAACAGCTCACGGGCGTAGTCGATACCACCGGTGGTGATAAAGTTCTGTGCCGCCATCAGCTCCTGGAATTCCTCCAGGACGTTGTCCTTCAGCTCGGAATCAATATTTTCCAAGCGAGCAATTTCAAAGGTTAGGGTCTCGATTTCATCTTCACGCAAATGCTTGAAAATGTCGGAGGAAACTTCTGATCCAAGTGAAACCAAAAAGATAGCCGCTTTTTGACGACCATTTAAGTTTTTAAAGTCTTTTGCCTTCTTGCTACCAGAGGACTTTGACTTTGTTGCATTCTGATCTGACATCCTATTCCTCCATCAACCAAGTTCTAATAAGCATGGCCACATCCTCTGGATGCTCCTTTGCCATGGATACTGCATTTTCCTGCAATTCTGCACGACGCCGCTCTTCAACAGACATGGTAACTTCCATTCCAGCCTGCTCTGCTTCCCAAATTGTCTTTTCTCGCTCCAGCTGGCTTTGACGCAACAACTCCTCCTGCTTCAGGCGGCGGCGGCGCTCGATGGAACGACTGATGAGCCTGATAACCATAAAGGCAATCAGGATGGCGGCAACACCAGCAATAGAAATCAAGATAGTTGTCTTCTGTTGGCGAGACCGCATAAAGGCCATGCTTTCTTCCAAGAACTGTTCTGTTCTATCGTAACGAATATTTTGTACCGTTACGGAATCTCCCCGAGCCCTGTCAAATCCAATGGCATCCTGTACCAACAAGGTTGCAGCAGAAAGGTCAGCTGCATCCACAGGAATATACTCTCGTTCGATTTCACCACTCGGGGAAACAAGCAGCTTTCCCTTGTCGTCATATTTCTTCTTCCAAGTACCATCGATGTTTACAGAAACTGTAATTCTATCTATGGTAGGACTGCGCTCCTTGTGGTATTCCATGGTATTGATGACATTGTTCTGCTTTACGCCCGTCTCCTCAGAGGTTCCATAGAGATTGGACATATCGGAATATACGGGAGGATTGTGTCCCTCTGTTCCAGCAGGTCCCTCGGGAGTAAGGGCCGTTCCTGTCCAAATCCTGGTAACAGTTTCTGATGATATGGGCAAATAATCTCGATACTCAGAGTCATCGTAGGGTGTATCTGGATTGTCCGCTTTGATTTCAATTGGGGTATACTCAGTTCCTGACTGAATATCCTTGGACATATCCATATCAATCTTGACGTTCAAGTCTCGAACACGATCCTTTCCAAAAATCCCTTGGAGAGACTGAAGCACCTGAGCACGATAATACATTTCTTGCTCACGAACCCATTTTTGCTCCTTGGCAATAATGTCAACCCGCTCACTGGCCTCCATTCCTTCAAAATCATTGATGATGATTCCGGAAGGATCGGAAATCGCAATATTTTCTGCAGTAAGCCCCTCCACAGCCCGCATCAAAAGCTTCTGGATTCCCAAAATCTTCTTCTTGTTCGTAGTGATGTCGCTGCCGGGCTTTGGCGTGATGATGACGCTGGCAGTGGTGGGATTTTGATCTGCGACAAAAAGGGCCTTGTCTGGCATGGTGAGCGTCACATTAGCGTCATCCACGTCATCCAGAGCCTCGATATGCTGGGTTACCATCTGGGTAATGGAGCGCTGCAGATTAACGTTTCTTTCAAAGTCAGTGGTTGTCCATCGCTCTACGTCAAAAAGCTCCCATGGATCTACGTTATTAGGAACCAAGTCCTCACGAACAAGGATACTACGCATACGACGGGCAGTGGCCTGGTCTTTTACAGAGATTTTTCCATCCGAGCTTACCTGAGCCTCTACATTCTCTTCTGCCAAACGAAATAAGATGTTGTCGCGGACAACAGTATCCGTTATGGCAACATCAAACAAGGGAACAGTTGTAGGAGCTGCAGACAGCCTTGCAACAAAAATAAGGACTACAACGACAGCAGCAATCACTCCAAAGAGTATAATCTTTTGAACTATAGACCACTTTGTCCATAGCCCCTTTGCTGAGTCAATCAACTTCTTCAGTTTTTCGTTCATTTATGCCTCCCATAGGAGAGGTATTCCCCCCCTCCAACGAACGAACCAGAAACAATTTCTAATCGTTATAACAAATGCCACTTATGGCCACAATTTTCCACTATAGCCACAAATTCCAAAACCCTGCAAAAAAGACAGGCACAGCAAACCCGAAAATGCCTTACCGTGTTGTAGTAATTTCGTTCCAGCTGCTGACCATGCGACTGATTACCGTCTGGGCAAGGCTCAAGGACATATTTGCCTCTGCCATGGCTGTTGTCACATCGTGAATATCAACAGAATCAGGATCGATGATTAACTTTTCTACGTTAGCAGCAGAGGCCATCTGCTTGTTGTTTACATAATCCACAGCCTCCACCAGATAACTGTCAAAGGAACGAGCCTTTCCCAAGCCCTCACTCTGGCTGGAGCCAGACAACTGGCCTGCACCGGCCATACCACGGGCAGAAACAACTGGTGCAGAACCAATATGAGCTGAGTGGGTTCGTGTCAATTCAAAGTTACCTATCATCCTCTACCTCCAAAACTACATTTTCAATAAAATCAGCCTGTTACACACTACAAGTCTCACTTCATTTTATGCCCTATCAATTTCCCTACTGGGCAATTTGCAAAGCACTGTTGAACATTTCCTTTGATCCCTGAATTACAGAAGAATTGGCCTCGTAAGCACGGGATGCGGAAATCAAGTCAACCATTTCATTTACTACGTTAACATTGGGATACTCCACGTAGCCAGCGTTGGGACCAGACTTGATTGCATCTGGGTGGCTGGGGTCATAGACCATGCGTCCCTCAGAAGTATCCGACACGATGCGGCTTACCTTTACTCCCAGGCCAGGTCCCTCATCCAAATCAGAAGGAACATAGGGATTACGGAAAATGTTTTCCTGGCCCAAGGTCTGGAGCACCACAGTCTGGCGCTGAAATTTTCCACCTTCTGGAGTACGGGTGGTGGATGCATTGGCGATGTTGTTTGCAATCACGTCCGTGCGCAGCCGCTCGACGCTCATTCCTGTAGCTGCAATATTTATACTGGTAAAAAGTCCCATCCTTTAATTCCTCCAAACCTTATTTCTGCATGGCGATTTTCACTTGGGAAAATTCAAAGGCCTGCATCTGGGTCAAAAGCTGGTAATTCAGCTGTGTCTTCAGGATATCCATGGCTTCCTGCTCTGCATCAACATTGTTGCCGTTGGCCTTTGAGGTGGTGTAGTAGTCAGTTACCCGGCGAGGCTCCACATCACGATAATCCTGGAATCCTTCAGACTGAATGTGTCCCTCGTGGGTGGTAATCATCTGGAAGGCATCCTTGGAATTCCGTTCAGACTCAATGGCACGCTTCAACTCGCTTTCAAAGCTGATTGATGTTCGTTTGAAATTAGGCACCTCGGCGTTAGCCAGGTTGTTGGCGGACACCTGATACCGCAAGGTACTGGCATCCATCGCCCTGTGCAACAAGTCTACTGACCGTGAAAATGAACTCATTCCATTAACCTCCAAATTAGGTAAACCCAAAAGGTTTCACCATTCTAGTACTTCATATCGGCAATTTCAAGACGTATGTTTAGTAGAAAGCTACAAAATATACCGCGACAAATCCTGATTTTCCACAATATTCTGCAATCTTGTATCCACATACTCGCTGGTGATGGTGATTGTTTCACCAGCGTGCTCGTCCGCCTCAAAGGAAAGCTCCTCCAGCAGGGTTTCCATGATGGTGTGGAGCCGCCGGGCACCGATATTCTCTGAGCGAGAATTTACATCTGCTGCCAGGAAGCTCATGCGGTCAATGGCATCGTCGGCAAAAACAATGGTAACCTTTTCTGTGGCCAAAAGGGCGGCGTACTGCTTGGTAAGGGCATTCTTGGGCTCCAGCAAAATACGGCGGAAATCCTCTGCATGAAGGGAATCCAGCTCCACCCGCAGGGGAAAGCGACCTTGAAGCTCAGGAATCAAGTCGGAGGGAGATGCCAGGCTAAAGGCTCCTGCTGCGATGAACAGGATGTGGGTGGTGTCCACCACGCCGTACTTTGTGTTGACCTTGGAGCCTTCTACAATGGGCAGGATGTCCCGCTGAACACCCTCGCGGGACACGTCCTGGCCACCACGCTCACCCTTCACCGCAATCTTGTCGATTTCATCGATGAAGATGATACCTGACTGCTCCACCCGCTGGCGAGCCTCGTCAGAAACCTTGTCCGGGTCAATCATCCTATCCAGATGGTCTTCTGTCAGAATGATGCGGGCCTCCCGGATGGAAACAGTCTTTTTCCTGGTGCGGTTTCCGTTGAACAAGGAGGTAATCTGGCGCATTCCTGCCTCCAAATCCTCCATATTGCCACCAGCAAAAATTTCCATGGTGGGCATGTTGTTCTGCTTTTTCACAGTGACATCAACCTCCCGCTCCTCCAGCCTTCCTTCTCGCAGCATGGTACGGAATTTTTCCCGGGTGGAGGACAGCTGCTGGGCATCCTGACCCTCAATTTTTGGGGTGGAGGCACTATCGCTGGAAGTGGGAGCTGGTGTTCCAAAGATGGTAAAGGGCAAAGTTCCACCGGATGAAGAGTCACTGGACTTATCAGGGCGACTTCCAGGCAAGAGCAAGTCCAGAAGGTCCTCCTCTACCCTGGTTTCTGCCTGCTGACGAAGGGTTTCCTGCATTTCCTCCTTTACCATGTTGTAGCCCACGGCCATCAGGTCACGAACCATAGACTCCACATCACGGCCAACATAGCCAACCTCTGTGTACTTGGTGGCCTCCACCTTCAGGAAGGGGGCCTTGCACAGCTTGGCAAGACGGCGGGCAATCTCTGTCTTTCCCACGCCAGTGGGACCGATCATCAGGATGTTTTTGGGAGCCACCTCATCACGAATATCCTCTGGCAAAAGCAGGCGACGATAGCGGTTCCGCAGGGCAATGGCAACGGCCTTCTTTGCCTGCTGCTGGCCAATAATATAGGTATCAAGACGAGCCACGATTTCCTTTGGGGTCAAGGCAGATCCATCTTCTGTATGCTCAAGCACTTCCATGATTAAAGCTCCTTTGTGGAGGACAATTCTTCCACCGTAATGTGATTGTTTGTATAAATGCAGATGTCACCGGCAATTCTCAGGCTTTTTTCTGCAATTTCCTTGGCAGACAAATCAGAAGATTCAAGATAGGCCAAGGCTGCAGCATAGGCATAATTCCCTCCGGAACCAATGGCCAACACATCCTTTTCCGGCTCAATGACGTCACCAGTTCCAGAAATCAAAAGGATTTTATTTTGGTCTGCCACCAGCAACAATGCCTCCAGCTGACGGAGAGCCTTGTCGGTACGCCATTGCTTGGCCAGCTCCACCGCCGCACGGGTTAAATCCCCTGCATACTCCTTGATTTTTGCTTCGAATTTATCAAAAAGGTTGAAGGCATCGGCAGTGGCCCCTGCAAAACCAGTCAACACCTTTCCGTCGTACATACGGCGAACCTTTCGGGCATTGCCCTTCATAACCGTATTTCCCATGGTTACCTGACCGTCACCGGCCATGGCCACCTTTCCATCTTTTTTTACCGCGATGACGGTGGTGCTACGAATCTGAGGTTTTTTCATTATCAATCTCCTGAATTCCCATCTTCACGGGAGACAGCAGGAGCTTTCCTGTCAGTGCCCCCGTGGGGATGAGCCTGATTATATGTCTTTACTAACTGAGCTGTAGTAATATGGGTATACCGTTGGGTAGTTGAAATACTGGAATGTCCCAGCATTTCCTGCACCATACGGACATCGGCCCCATTAGACAAGAGGGCGGTGGCAAAGGTATGGCGAAAGGCATGGGGAGACACAGGATTGTTCGTTCCTTCCACTCCTGAATACCGGGAAAGAATATAACGCATTCCTCTGGTAGTGAGGGGTCCCCCCTGATTGTTCAAGAATAAGGAGCGGACAGGCTGACTGGAATTTTCCTTTCCTGAACGGAGCAACTTTTGTTGCCGCTGAGGAAGATATTCCTTCAGTGCGGTGCAGGCTGCATTGGTAAAGAAAACCCTGCGCTCCTTTCCACCCTTTCCCCGGACAATGGCAGAAGTCAGGTCCTGGGAAAAATCCTCCAAGGCAAGCCCTGCCATCTCTGCAACACGGCAGCCAGAAGAATAAAACATCTGGAACAGAGCCTTGTCCCGGGCTTCCCACAGCAAGGAGGTCTTTTCCGGAGCGGCACAAAGCTCTTGCACCTCGGAAGCTGTCATAAACTTGGGCAGCTGCTTTGGTTGCTTTACGGTGTGGATTTCTGAAGCGGGATTTATCTTGATATACCCAAAGCGACGGCAATAGGCAAAAAGAGAGCGGACTGCCGCCAAAAAGCGATTTACACTGGAGGCTGCTGAACCCTGCATGGTCAATTCACCCATGCAATAGCGCAAATCTTCCTTGGTGACAGAATCCAAGGGACGCTGACCATCCAAAAAAGCCACCAGCTTTCCAAGATCATTGCTATAGCCTGCCAGGGTGTTTGCAGAAAGACAGCGAACACCTTGTTGATAAGAGAGGAATTCTTCTATTGCATCAGTAAGGCAGGCGGGACAAGAGCTCATGAGTCAAGCTCACCTTCGGCAATGATTGGCTCAGGATTCTCTCCCAGATGGAGATAATCACAGTCCGGGTTGATGCAAGCCTTGTAGCTGCCGTTTTTCTTGTCATACTTTTCTACCATGAACTGACCGCACTTGGGACAATACACGTCAATGGGCTTGAAGTGGCTGATAAAGTCACATTCTGGGTAATTGGTGCAACCGTAGAATTCCTTGCCACGTCCCTTTGTCTTTCGGGCAACAATCTCTCCGGTACAACCAGGCCGAGGACAACGGGCCAGGGGGATGGAACGGGTGCTATAGCACTCCGGGAAACCAGAACAGGCCAAGAAAAAGCCGAATCGTCCCAGCTTCTTTACCATGGGACGACCGCACTTGTCGCACAGCTTGTCGGTGGGCTCGTCCATGGAGCCCTTCAGGCTTTCGTAGGTGGCCATTACGGTTTCCACCTTGTCTCGGAAGGGGAAGAAAAAATCACCCAGCATCTTCGACCACTCTACCTTGTCCTCCTCAATCTCGTCCAATTCAGTTTCCACACGGGCGGTGAAATTTTCGTTTACCACCTCCGGGAAGGATTCCACCAGGATGTCATTAATGATTCGTCCAAGGGGTGTGGGAACAAGCTGCTTGTTGCTGCGGGTAACATAGTAGCGGTCCAGCAACACGGAAATAATGGGTGCGTAGGTGGAAGGGCGACCAATGCCCTTTTCTTCCAGGGTCTTTACGATGGAGGCATCGGTGTAGCGGGCTGGTCCTTGGGTAAAGTGCTGCTCAGGATAAAATTTCTGGGCGGCAAGCTCTTCTCCCACCTTCAATGAGGGAAGGGAACCAGAGGAATCTTCCTTGGAGGAAAGCAATTTGATTACCTTGTAAAAGCCCTTGTCCACCACCTTGCTGGCAGAAACACGGAACAGGGCATTTCCTGCCTGAATGTCCACGCTGGTGGTACGGGTTCTTGCATTGTTCATCTGGCTGGAAACGAATCGCTCCCAAATGATGGTGTAAAGCCGCAGCTGGTCACGAGTCAGATATTCCTTCACAAAATCGGGAGTGTAGGAGGTGTAGGTAGGGCGGATACCTTCGTGGGCATCCTGAGCCTTTTTTCCCACGGTGTATTCAATGGCCACTTCCGGCAGCTCATTGGGGAAATTCTCCCCCAACCACCTTCGCACATCGTCAATGGCTGTCTGGGAAATACGCACTGAATCGGTACGCATATAGGTGATGAGACCCACACGGGTGGAACCGATATTCACTCCTTCGTACAACTGCTGGGCAATCTGCATGGTTTTTCGGGAGGTAAAGCCAAGGCGATTGGCTGCCGCCTGCTGCAGTTTTGAGGTGGTGAAGGGAGGCTTGGGGCGCACCGTTTTTTCCGTGGCCTTGATGTCCACCACGGTACATACAGAGCTTCCTATTTCATCGATAATTTTCTGCACTGATTTTTCGTTGGGCAGCTCAGGCTTCTTCTCCTGATATTGCACCAGCTGGGCAGTGAACTTTGACTTTCCCTTGATAAAGTCAGCATCCAGGCTCCAGTATTCCTCCGGGATGAATTCCTCCACTTCCTTTTCCCGCTCACAAATCAATCGCAGGGCCACAGACTGAACCCGACCTGCAGAAAGGCCGTTCTTGACCTTCTTCCACAGCAGGGGAGAAAGGTTGTATCCCACCAATCTATCCAAGATACGGCGAGCCTTCTGGGCATTCACCTTGGACTCATCAATGTCGGAGGGAGCGGTAACGGCCTCGGTAATGGCCTGGGGAGTAATCTCGTTGAAAACAATTCGCTTGATGGGAGCAGCGGTCTTTCCCTCAAAGGCTTGCCGCAAATGCCAGGCGATGGATTCTCCCTCCCGGTCATTATCGCTTGCCAGCAGCACTTCGTCAGCATTTTTTGCATCTTTTTGCAATTCACGCAAAAGCTTTGCCCGGCCTCGAACGGTAATGTACTCTGGGTTAAAGCCATTGTCCACATCAATGGCCATACGGGACTTGGGAAGGTCGATGAGATGGCCCATGGATGCCTTGACGGTATAACCAGTGCCAAGATATTTTTCTATTGTCTTTGCCTTTGCTGGAGACTCCACAATCACCAGCGTTGATTTCTTTGTCTTTTTCTTGGCAGTCGCCTTAGTTTCAGCCATGTCAACCTCTAAAATAATAATTTTTTCTCTTGTCTACAATATCTTGTTTCGGCAGAAATCCTACTAACACGAGAGCTCCCGCTGTCCAAAGCACCATCCCCGCTTCCACCAGGTAGGGCTATCAGGCACCCCTCATATTCTTCCAGAGAGCTGATAACCGGCGCTCCATCCTGCCGATATGCTTCCATTCCTTGATTGCAACATGGCTCAGCCAAGCCTGCGGCCAAAAGATACACGTCCCTGCCCTGCTCCAAGGCGAATTCCGCTGTAATCAAGGCACCTGACTTTTCTGGAGCTGCTGCCACCACCGTAACGGGAGAAAGGGCCGCTATGATTCTGTTCCGCTGGGGAAAGCGAAATTTTTCCGCAGGAACTCCCGGCAGATATTCAGAAAGGAGGCAACCACCCTGCTCCAGTATGGCGGCGGCCAACCTTTTATGGCTCAAAGGCACCACACTGTCGGCACCACAGGGCAACACCGCCACCGTCTTTCCCTTGCCAGCCAAGGCTCCCTTGTGGACAGCAGCATCAATGCCAAAGGCAAGACCAGAAACCAAGGTATAGCCACAATCGGCCGCCGCTTGGGAAAAATCAAAGGTGGCCTTGGCAACTGCCGGTGTTGGCTTACGGGTTCCCACCACAGAAATGCAGGGCTCCTGCATCGCCTGAATATTTCCCCGATAAAACAGCATGTAAGGCGGATCAAAAATCTCTGCCACCATGGCTGGATAGTCCAAGTGATGATGAAGCACACCATGAATTCCATAGATTTCCATCAGCTTTTTGCTGTGTTCAGCCTGCTTCTGACATTCAGCACCCTTCCACCAACGGGAACGAATCCTTCTTCCTACAATACAAGAAATTTCATCAATAGAAAGTACTGCAAGGTCGCCAATAGTGTCAAGTTTTTCCTCAAGAATGAGTTTTTCTCGAAAGGACAAAAAATGCATGGCACCAATGGCCAGGGGAAGAAGCTCATCCCGCATAGGCTGCTTCAAGAACCTGACGCTTGTTTGCCTCTGCCTGAGCCTTCTTCTCATCAGAGGTGGTGGTGGAAATAATCTTGTCGTACACCGCCGTGGCCTTGTCAAACTCAAAGGTTTGATAATAGGCATTGGCCAAAAGGAACAGGCCGTCTACATTGCGGGCTTCTATGTTTGCCAAGGTCTCCAGATAGGGAATCGCTTTTCCAGGCTCATCCAGCTCAAAGATATACAGCACCCCAATACCATACAAGGCCCGGGTATACTTTGGATCAATTTTCAATGCTTCAAGATAGGCAGACTCAGCCAATTTCAAATAATTGAATTTCTGAGCAGTGGAGCCTGAAGCAGAATAATCCAAGGCCTGGTTTGCCATGTAGCCGGCACAAACCCCCACATAATAATAGAGATTTTGATTGGCAGGATAGTAGGTTGTGGCCATCCTGAAGGCTTCCAGAGCCTCACCATACATCTTGTTGTCAAGATACCGGGAACCAAGCATCTTGTACCAAATGCCAATCTGTTGGTTGGCCAAAACCAGGTCCTCTACCCGACTCTGGTATTTTTGAATGGCCTCTTTTAACTCAGCTTCAGTGGTGGGACTAGAAACTCCCTCCTCCAGTTGCTGCATTCTCTTGACGTTTTTGGCATTTGTACCACCACAACTGGAAAGCGCCAAGGCAATTCCAATCAGGATTGCCACGCAAGCAAAGCCTCTATTTTTCATTTTGAACCTCCGGGAAAAATTCCTTATGATATAAATGTAATTCATCTTTTTCGATATGTGTATATATTTGGGTGGTAGATAAATCTGAATGGCCCAAAAGCTCCTGCACGGAACGAAGGTCAGCCCCTCCAGACAAGAGATGGGTAGCAAAGGAGTGTCGAAGGGTATGCACCTTGGCAGTAACACCAGACAAGGCTTCCAATTCTTGGAACCGCTTCCAAATTCCCTTTCTTGACAGGGGTTGTCCACGATAATTTACAAAGACTTCCGCCACCAGCTTACTGCCCAAAATGGCAGGGCGACCTTCCTTAATCCACAAGGAAAGCCATTCATAGGCTACATCTCCAAAGGGTAGCACCCGTTCCTTGCTGCCCTTTCCCAGCACAATGAGCATCCGCTCCTGCAAATGCACATTTCTCATCAAAAGCCCTGCCACCTCGCTGATTCGTAGGCCGCAGGAATACACCAGCTCAAACAAAGCTCTGTCGCGAATTCCCAATGGCTCACTAGTATCAATGGCGGCCAAAAGAGCGTCCACCTGCTCCACAGACAACACCCGTGGCAAAGCACGTTGTACTTTAGGCCGTTCCACCAGCTGAACAAGATTTTCCTGCCAAATGCCTTCTTCCACCAAAAAGCTTCCAAAGGAACGAAGGGCGGAAATATCTTTGGCCACTGTCAGCTGCTGCTTGTGGTGGGTTCTTCTCCAAATCAGATAGTTGGTAATATCTTGCACCACCAATGCAGAAAGGCAGGAAGTAATATCCTTACAAGAACAAGTATCGTGCAGCCAATAAAAGAATTCCTCCACCGCTAGCTTATAGGTTTCCGCTGTTAACCGGGACTTTCTGTCTACGGTCAATAACTGGGAACAGTAGCGTCGAATAAGCAACTCCCCTCCAGCAGGAGAGGAGCTTTCTGACTTTGAAGCGACGGAAATGGTTGGCTTCAAGGGAATTAATCTCCCAACTGAATTCTATTTCTCAAATAGGGAGGTGTTTTCAAATCATTGGGAGAGGGAACTGAACCTGTACCATCCAGATTGAAGCCACCACCTTGCCTTGGTGCAGAAGAGCCAACCCCAGCAGAAAATTGACCACCAGAAGAGGCTTGCCCCCCTGCAGGAATATTTCCTGCCGAGACTGAAGGAGACATTCCATTTCCAGAAGAAGGCCGATTACCTGCTCCTGTACCAGCAGGACTTCCCGCTGAAGCTCCAGCACCAACATGACGTGGCGGCTGATACTGTGATTCACCGGTCCCCAGTGATGTAGCCTCGATTTTTGGAGTGGCCTCCTCTCCTTTCAGCAGAGAACCTTGAGGCATACCCCTCCGCTGTTCTGTAATACTTCGTTTCTGCAATGCCTGGAATTCTCCCAGGGTAATTGTATTGGTGGAATCCACCTTGGCAGCATGATCTGGAATTACCGCTTCATTTACTGCATCAGGATCATTAAAGCCTGTGGCAATAACGGTAACAGATACATCACCTTCCATAGCAGGATCAATAACATGACCATAAATAACATGAACATCAGGATCAGCTGCAGCCTTGACGATATTGGCAACCTCTCCAACCTCCAGCAAGGAGAAATCCTCTCCACTGGTAATGTTGATAAGGATATTCTTTGCCCCATCAATGCGAGAATCCTCCAGCAAGGGATTATCAATGGCTTGGGAAGCGGAGTCTGTGGCACGATTGTCTCCAGAGCCAATACCGATACCCATAATAGCGTCACCCTTTCCTTCCATGGTGGTACGCACATCATTAAAGTCCAGGTTGATAAGACCAGGCTTTGTAATTACATCGGAAATGCCCTGTACACCCTGACGCAAAACATCGTCAGCCTTCAAGAAGGCCTGCTTTACAGGAGTCCGTCTATCCATGGTTTTCAGAAGATTTTCGTTGGGAATGACGATGAGGGAGTCAACCTCCTCGTGAAGCTTTCTGATTCCTTCCTCAGCATTGTTGATTCTTACACGTCCCTCAAACTCAAAGGGCTTGGTAACTACACCCACCGTAAGGGCCCCCAGCTGCTTTGCAACCCGCGCTACAATAGGGGCTGCACCAGTACCAGTACCACCCCCCATTCCAGCGGTTACAAACACCATGTTTGCACCATGCAGGGCTTCTTTAATCAGGTCTTCACTTTCCTGGGCAGCAGCCTCTCCAACAGAAGGCTTTCCTCCAGCACCAAGCCCACCAGTAATCTTTGATCCGATACCGATGGTTCTATGAGCCTGTGAATGACCTAATGCCTGAAGATCTGTGTTGATAACAATAAACTCAACATTTGCAAGACCATTTTCTATCATTCTATTGACAGCATTGGACCCACCGCCACCGCAACCAACAACCTTTATAACAGTAGGCTTCATCATGGATTCCGCACTTTCTACCGACAATCCTTCAAGCATATATTCCTCCCAACCCAAACATTGCTTTTATGAAAAATTAGAAAAACTCTTTGAAAAAATTACCGAGCCAACTCAAAGCAGTTGACTTTGATTTCGCTTCTTCTGTCCTATTATATTGCTTGTTCCGCTTTGTATCAATACGACGACGAGCTTCACTACTTCCCAACAACAGTCCAATAGCCGTGGCATACTCTGGGGTACGATATACCTCAGTCTTTCCGCCGAAATTACTAGGAGTACCGATTCGGACAGCAGTAGTTCTGAACACCTTTTGCGCCAACTCCACGATTCCCATAAGCTGTGCACCTCCACCAGTCAAAACCACATTGCCAGAAAGCTGGGTAAGCTTTGTTTGACGTACAATCTCAACACGAACCATGTTGAAAATCTCCTCTACACGGGCCTGGATAATCTGGCACAATTCCTTTCTGGAAATAGATTCCGGGCCACGACCACCGATTCCAGGAATCACCACCTCCTCATCCTCATCAAGGAGAGGCTCCCAGCAGCAGCCGTATTTAAGCTTTGTGCTTTCGGCAGTGTCATAGGCAATTCCCTTGACATAGACAATATCATTGGTAATGAAGGAGCTTCCTACGGGAATGGACAAGGAGCAAATGGGGGCACCACCCAACAGCACCAGCACGTCGGTGGTTCCACCGCCCATGTCAATGAGGATGGAGCCCAGCTCCAGCTCGTCCTTTGTCATGACAGCCTTGGTAGCGGCCAAGGTTTTAAGCATCATACCCTCGGACTTGTAGCCAGCCCTACCAATACAATTCTGGATATTCTTTACCGAAGTACAGGAAGCGGTAATGACGTGGGTTTCTACCTCCAGCTTTACTCCCAGCATGTCCTTGGGATCCTTTACCTGCTCCTGCTTGTCAACGCTATAATATCGGGGCACCACGTGGAGAATCTGCCTGTCGGGAGGAATGGGAAGAGAACGGGCCACCTCAATGGCATCGGCCATATCCTGCTCCGTAATTTCCCGGGGAGTGATTCCCTTGCTGCCAGCCACCTGCACCATGCCATTGGAATCCCAGCTTTTGATTTGTATGCCACCGATAGCCGGAACACAGGAATGAACCTCACAGCCAGAATCCATTTCCGCATCTTCAATAGATTGCTTGATGGCATTCATGGTGGATTCTATATTGACAATAGTTCCATTGCGCAGTCCTGGAGAGGGAACCTTTCCCAAGCCTATAATTTGAAACGTATTCGTATCTGCATATTCGCCTATAACTGTCCTGATATAGTTTGAACCGATATCAAGACCGACGATAACATCACTCAAAACAACCTCCCACAGAGTCCCTTCCTAAAAAACATCAAAAGGCCTTTCCCAAACTACTGGATCCTTGTACGAAAGGAAACCGACCCATAGCGCAGGTCAATCTCATAAATATTTGATCCAATGGAATTCACCACATCAAGGACAACTACCATATATTGTAATGAATCCTCACTAAAAGTTCTATCCATTAGAACTCGTGTATGGGAGTGAACTGGATACAAAATCAAGTCAAATCCACCATATTCCTTGGCATTTATATGGATTTCAGAAATTGTCGCCAAATATTTCTGCGGCAAACGCTGAATCTTTGCCAACTGCTCAATGAAATTCTTGTAGATGCTTGGCAGCCGCATTCCATCATTAAAGCTTTCCACAGGCAAACCAGAAATCAAGGGAAGATGGCTAATAGAGGCTCCAGCCTTTGCAGTAAATAATACACCAGACTCATCAATTTGGACAGGAACAGTCCTTCCGTTTAGATTCAGCAAGGTAGCGGCCACAGGAACCCGCTCCTTTACAGAGATGGACACATTATCAGGGAATTTCTTTTCAACTGAGACAGATTCAATCCAGGGACAATCGGCCAATACAGCAGCTGCCTGGGCTGAGTCAAAGCCACTCCAGGTCTGGTTAGAATTTGCATTGAGAATATAACACATTTCTTCTGGTGAATACATTTGCAAGCCGGAAAAAGAAATCTTTACTGGAGCCTTGGAGGGAATAACTACAGTGTAGAGCACCACCTCCACCAAAAGAATAAGACACAGCGCTCCAACAACGAATTTCAAGGCCCGGAATTTCCTATCAGCTCGTGGAGTCTTTCGCTCACCTTCTGCCATAAAGTTCCTAATATCAGAATATGTCATACTATCACTCATACAATCCTCTCACTACCTATACAAAAAATCCCTTACTTATACTTCGTCAATATCTTCAATACTATTATGATAAGATACGTTCAGCAACAGACCACACATACAACACGTTACCAACAAGGAGGAGCCTCCCGATGAAAAGAAGGGCAAGGTTATTCCCGTAACTGGCAAGGCCCCGCTAACTACACCGCAATTCATCAAGGACTGAATGAGGATGCTCGTAGTCAACCCAAAAGCCAGCAGGGAAGAAAACTTTGTTCTGCTCTCCATCATCAAAGTATAACCTCTCCAAGCAAAAAAAGCCAAAATCAAAAAATATCCCAAGACCCCCAGAAAGCCCATGGCTTCAGCCCAACCAGAAAAAATATAGTCGGTGTGAATTTCTGGCACCAGGTTGATTTTTTCCAGGCCTGCACCAAATCCATTTCCTAAAAACCCTCCGTCGCTAATGGCAGTACGAGCCGCGGCAGTCTGGTAATTATACCCATGGGTATCATAGTTCGGATTGATAAAGGCAATAAGGCGATTGACTCGGAAATCTGAGGTAAATACAAAGAGAATCATACCCACTGCCGCTAATAACATATAGGGTACAAGGGGCCCTAATCGAGCTCCAGCTACATACATCACTAAAAAACCTGTTGCAAAAATCAACAGGGCAGTAGAAAAGTCGTCCTGACCAATTACTATGGCAGAAAAAACACAGAGTGTGAAAACTGGTGGAAACAAACTACGGTATTTATCATCTGGAGTTTTCACAAACTTATCAAACCAATTGGCAATGAATAATACTACCGCAATTTTTGCAAGCTCAGAAGGCTGGAAGGTATCTCCTAGAAATGGAAGAGAAATCCAGCGACGCGCTCCATTGCGGGGAGCGGCAATTCCTGGAATAAAGGGAAGAATACAAAAAATAAAGGTTCCAGCCATAATAATGGGAAGGCTCTTGCGAATGAACTGCTGGGGGAGAAGAAAGGTAACAATCATCACCAGTACACCTATCCCAGACATGATCAGCTGTCGCTTGATAAAATAATGGGAGCTTCCAAAGTATTTCAGCCCATATTCAGCTGAGCAGATATAGAGCAATAGCAAACCCAAACCCCACAAAAGAATTATGGCTATCAACAAACCTGTGTCGATGTATCTCCCTTTTATAAGAGGCCGTTCGGCAAAGAGCTTTCTCACGTTCATGCACCACCTCCCGATACAACAGATTGAAAAGCAGGCTGCAAGGCTGCAGTAATACGCTCCAAGCCCATACCACGAGAACCTTTTAAAAGCACCACATCCCCCTTTTGCAGGAAGGAGGAAAGCTTTGCCACAGCCCTTTGGATAGTCTCTTCACCCTTGCCGGCTAGGGCCACCACAGTAGTTGCATCAAGGCCAGCCGCTTGATTTGCAGCTGCACTCATGGCATCTCCAAGAAAGAGCATCAAGGAGGAGCCTGTTCTTTGGGCCTGAGCCACAGCCTTTTGATGGGCCTCCTCAGTGGCAGCTCCCAACTCCAGCATATCTGCAATTACCAAAATTTTCCGACCGCAATCAAGCTCTAGGTCACAGAAAAAGTCAAGGGCAGCCTCCATGGAATCTGGATTCGCATTGTAGCAGTCTTGAATGAAGGTAACCTCTCCCCGCAGAACCTCACTGCGACCAAAAAGTGGCTGAACCCTTGCAAAGCCCTTCTTTATTTCTTCTGGAGTGAGTCCCAGCTCCTGGCTCACCGCTAGAGCTGCCAGGGCATCGTAGAAATTTGCCTTGCCGAGAAGGGGCAGGTTCATGGCGACCCCTCTATAATCAAAGAAGGTTCCCTCAAGCCCCTGAGACCTTACGGAAGACACCATTGCAGGACCATATTCAACAACCTTTCCTACAAGCCCTTCCTTCAGAAAATCCTTGTAGGAATCCATTGCAGGAATAAAGGCGAGAGAATCTTCTGAATAATTTGAAAAGATTTGCTTTTTTTCCTGTGCTATTCCATCCTTACTGCCGAGAATCCCGATGTGGGCAGTTCCAATGTTGGTAATAACACCAAGTTTAGGAGAAAGGACACCAGCAATCTCTGCCATTTCCCCCTGTCTATTCATGCCAAGCTCAAAAACTCCCACCTGATGATGAGGACGAATTTCAAAGCAGGACAAGGGAAGCCCTGTTTCTGAGTTCAAATTACCCTTATTCATTACCACCTCATAACGAGTGGACAAGAGTGAAGCGAGGATTTCCTTTGTAGTTGTTTTTCCGCTAGAGCCAGTGATTCCAATGCGAATCAGCCGGGGAAATTTCTTTACATAAGCGGTGGCGGCAGCCTGCAAGCCATACATGGTATGCTCCACCGCCACAAAGGTTGCAGCTGGAAAATCCAGGTGCCATTCTTTAATATGCTCCAAGGAGGAACCGGCAAAATCCTTGTTCACCAGCACAACAGTAGCCCCCTTCTCTAAGGCTGCAGGAATATATTTATGGCCATCCTGAAATTCACCAACTAAAGGAATGAACATTCCTCCCGCCATGACATTTCGACTGTCTGTTGCCACAGAATCAAAGAAAAAATCTTGCTCTGAGCATCCCAAAACAGGAATTCCACCAGTGGCGGCCAGGAGTTCAAAAAGAGACAATAATGATGTTCGTGGAATGGATTGCATCTTACTGCATGCTCCATCCCCTTTGGGCATTTCTCCACCCACTATGCGTTCCACTGTTATTAACGCTCCCACAACAATATAACAGGCTTGCCGCCACAAATTGTAGCGGCCAAGGACAGCCCGACAGCCATCCTTGCGGACAATCAGAACTGATTGATCCATTTTGCATAACAATTTCTGGACAAAGTCCTTTCATTTGGCAGCTTCCCCCCAGCTGCCAAACCGGATGGATTGCACCAGCCTGGCTAGCGACCACCCATTTCAACACGGATGATTTCGCTGCTCTCAGCAGGGCGCATTCCCAACTGACCTGAGGCGAGAGCCTCGATTCTGTCTGCACCAGCAAGAACACTGATTCCTGTAATCAGATTCTTGTTCTCTTCCACCAACTTAGCCTGTTCACGCTCCAGACTAGCAATCTCACTCTTTAACCGAGCAAATTGCCGAGCCTGGATCCCGTTTACAGCAAGCAAAAGGGGAATGCTGGCAGCCAGCAGGCAAATGGCAACTCCTTTTGCCAATGCACTTCTCTTTTTCATCGTAAACTCCGTTTTATTCTTCAACAGGAGAAATCATCCGTGATGTCTCCTGATCAAGCTCCTTTAACTTCCGTATTACCCGTAGCTTGGCACTGCGAGAAGGGCCATTTGCCGCCACCTCCTCCCGAGATGGCACTACTGGCTTTCTCGTTAACACCTGGCCATGAGGCGACCCCCCGCATTTACATATCGGTTGTTCTGGCGGACAGACACAGGTCTTACCCAGATTACGAAAATAATTTTTTACAATTCTGTCTTCCAGGGAATGAAAGGTGATGACTCCCATCTTACCTCCAACCTGCAACACATTAAAAGCTGCAGGAAGCACCTGTGGCAGACGGTTCAACTCTCCATTGACTACAATCCGCAAAGCCTGAAAGGTTCGGGTGGCAGGATGTAAATGACCATGACGGTAGGCAGCAGGTACCACGCTATAAACAAGCTCAGCCAAGTCTGCAGAAGATTCAATCCGAGAGCTACTGCGGGCCGAAACTATAGCGGCTGCAATCCTGCGACTATACCGTTCCTCTCCGTACAGATAGATTATATCTGCAAGCCTTTGCTCTGACCAACTGTTGATAACATCAGCAGCGGAAGGTCCAGCATTTGGATTGAGCCTCATGTCCAGCGGCTCATCCTTTCTGAAAGAAAAACCCCGGCCAGATTCCTCGTAATGGAATACGGAAATCCCTAGGTCAAAAAGAATGAGATTGGGACGAGGATTTTCAGAAGAAAAATCAAAGTCCCGATAAAAATCATTAAACCAACCAAGATGGAAATTCATTCGGCTTCCATAACAAGCCAGTCGCTGGCGTGCCTTTGCCTGAATATTTGCATCGGCATCCAAACCCAGCACCTGCAAGTTAGGATAGGTCTTCAAAAAACCATTGGAATGACCACCTTCACCCAAGGTTGAATCAATCAGGAATGCATTGTCACTAAAAGCCTCCCCCTCCGGAGACAGATAGTGAAGGCACTCCTGCAACAATACAGGTGTGTGGACGATAGTCTGACAAGATGAATTATCCAAGACCTACTCCTACAGACAGATGGCGCTTAGCCCCTCTGTTGCTTCCCGGAAGGAGCTTTCGCTTTCTTCCAGATATGCCTTGTACATGTCAGCATCCCACAGCTCAATGTACTTGTTGATTCCTAAAAAGATGCATTCCTTTGACAAGCACGCATACTCCCTCAAGCTTTGGGGGATACCGATCCGCCCACCCTTGTCGAACTCCACCGTTTGTGCCGGTGCAATAAGCCGACGAACTACAGATCGATCCCGCCCACTGAAGGGAGATGCGGCTCCCATGAGCTTTGATGAGAAATTCTTCCACTCCTCGGCAGTAAATAACCACAAGCATCGGTCCACAGCCTGAGTGATGATGAGTGTATCTTCTGTAAGCTCCCGCCGCAATCTGGCTGGAAAGGGTATCCGCCCCTTCTCGTCCAAGGTGTTGCGGAACTCACCAGTAAGTAAATCCATCCACAATTTCCCACTATTTCCGTTTTTTTCCCACCTATTTACATTTTAATCAAAAAAAATCACCTGTCAATGACCTTTCACGGGATTTCATCTAAAACTCAAAAAAGGGCTTTACTTTTTATCTATACACTTATATAGTTTCGACATGATTAACACCTATGCTGAATCCCAGCTTCACCATACTCTCAAAAACCTCTACGCAGCTGATAGTCAGGGAATGACGGAGCAAGAAGTGCTAGGAAAAATCTGTGACATTGTTGCAGGGGATGGAAGCATTATCGAGATTCAGACTGGAAGCCTTTCCAAGCTCCATGGGAAGCTGGGGCTTTTACTTCCCCACTACAAGGTCAAGGTGGTGTATCCCTTGGTGGTGAGAAAAACCATTGAGACTCGAAAAAAAGATGGAGCCTTGGTGTCCTGCAGGAAAAGTCCCAAAAAGCAATGCCTGCTGGATATGTTTGCAGAGCTCACTGCTATCTTTCCCTATCTCCTTGACAAGAACTTTATTCTGGAGGTATTGGAGGTTTCTGTGGTGGAACACAGGATAAAGGAAGCTGCTCCTGTTCAGCTGGCCAACAAGAGCAGGCGGTTCAAGCGAGACTGGTACAAGGAGGACAAGAGCTTGGAGGCAATTCATGCCACCCACCAGTTTGTTTGTAGGCAGGATTATCTTGCACTTTTGCCCCAAGGGCTGCCGGAAACATTTACCATACAGGAGGCCAGCAACTTGCTGAAGGGACGGAACGTATCACGAATGCTGTGGGTGCTGCGGAAGATGGGCTTGGTGGAAGAGGTGGGAAGGCAGGGACGAAGCCTAGTGCTGAAAAAACGGGATACAAGCGATTAGGAGTTGCCCTTGTCAAACAAATTCCCCTCCTCCGAAGCAGCGGTGTTCCGGGCCGCAACACTTTTATAGCTGTGTGGTGTTCCGGGACGAAGCACTTTTTTGTAGCTGTGCGGTGTTTCGTTCCCAGAAAACGCCGTCGGTGTAGCCTTGGATGGAGGGATTCTCCTCCGCCATGGCAAGCCGCTTCTGGGCCAGCAGGCAGTACTCCAGATTCTGCTCCACACCGACAAAGTGGCGGCCAAGCTTCCTTGCCACCACGGCACTTGTTCCTGAGCCTAGGAAGGGATCCAGCACCAGGCCGCCGGGAGGACAGCTGGCCAGCACCAGCTTGGCAATGAGCTTTTCTGGCTTTTGAGTGGGATGCTCCGTGTTTTCTGGCATGGACCAGTAGGGAACGGAAATGTCGTCCCAGAAGTTGCCCGGATGGGTCAGCCGGAAGCGGCCCTCCTCCGTCTCCTGCCAGTCCTTGGGCCTGCCCTCCTGCCGATAGGGAGCCAGCACCCGCCGCTTCTGCTTCACCGACTCAACGTCAAAGTAGAAGTCCTGGCCGCAGGTGGCGAACCAGATATCCTCGCAGGCATTCTTCCAGTTGGCCTTGGCTCCCCGCCCCTTCTCCCGCTGCCACACGATGCGGTTTCGTACAATGGCGTATTTTTTCAGCAGGAGATACAGGCAGGCGGAATTCCTCCAGTCGCCGCACAGATAGATGGAGCCGGTGGGCTTGAGACAACGGAAGACTGAGGGGAACCAGCTTTCCAGGTAGTCAAGATATTCCTGGTCACTGACAGAAGAAAACTTCATTCCGGCAAAATCCTTGGCCATATTGTAGGGAGGGTCAAGAACCAGCAGGTCGGCGCAGGAGGGGGGAAGAGAATCCATGAGCTGCAACAAGTCTCCATGGAGAATCTTGTCTTGAACCTGACTCAGGGAAAAAGGTTCCTCTCCTGCACTTTCATGGGGCTCCAGCAGCTGGAACTGATAGACAACTCGCTCCTCGTCGGTGAGGGTTATGGTCTTGTTTCGGGGGGCCTTCATGGGGTGCAGTATAACATGGGTGAATTGAAAGTGAAAGGGGTCAACAGGGAAACCCTAATCAGCCTCGCACTTCGCTACGCTCACAGTTCGGCTGCTCACGGAACCTCCTTGTTGCCCCAACTCTTTCGTTTAGTGGCTATACTGCTGGGTAGATAGCACCTGATAATGAATTTCAGCAAAGGTAAAGCCTTCTTCAATCCCTGTATCTTCGGTATTAAACTTGTTCCAGAGTAATGACACCTGAGTAAAGACAATAGCAAGGTCATCTTGTTGGTATACAAGAAGATAATCCTTGTCAAATCCTGTAGCATTAGAGAAGGTGTCCACAAGGCGTTCCAAAAAGAAGTTTGTCATATCAAGATATGTTCCATTTCCCAGGGGAAGTAGGAGTTTTTTTTCAAGGGAAGACACGGTGTTAAAAGAATAATTGTACCAGTGCATGGTTTTGTACTGGGAAATATCTAGTTCCAACTCAGAAAGGTTGTCGAAATCGGAATAGACATTGTAATAAAATTCTTTTATCACGGCAGTTTCTCTGATACCTCGCTCTACAGTCACTTCTTTGAAAAAATCTTCATAAACGGGAAAGAGCATGGAAATCTGAGGATCTGTTCTTTCCTGATTAAAGTACAGATAATCAAAAGCACCTTCGAGAATTTCCAGTTCCTGATTGTTCATGTCCTTTAGAGCTGTTTCAAAATCCTCCGTTGTCTGCACCTGGTAGCGGTGGAGAATCTGATGAATTCTGCCACTTTGACTTCGGAATGCCATCTGCTGGCCATCAAAGGGGGAAAGACTTGCCAGCACCAGCAAGAAGGTCAAAAGAGGAAACAAAAAAGTGCGGTAACGGCCTTTCTTAACAAGAGCAACCACCACAAAAACAAAGGAAAAGATCATAAACAGGAGGCTATACCATCGCTGAGCAGTGAGCCCATAGGCTGACACTCTGATTGTCACTGCAAGACACTGAACAGCTAACAGAGGAAGGAGCAGAAAAACACCAGGGCCGCGAAAAATAACCACGAACTTTTCCTGCTGAAATTCCTCTAGTACAAAGTAAAAGAACATGAACACGGCACAGGCATAGGACACGAACCAGTTTATTAATCCTGAAGGCATATCCTGCAAAATCACAATCTTTACCAGATATACATAGAGAACTGCCAGCAACACCAAATACAGGGGAAAGAGCACCCGTAACATAAAAATCTTAAATCCACGGCCACTCGAAACTACCACCTCTTTTTTGAACAACAAGGTAACCATCATGGAAAGGGGAACAAAAAAGAAGCCAAAGCCAAAAATACATGACCCGACAATCTCTAAGACTTCCCCTGAAAGGGAAACGATGATTTCCGTTACAGCAAAGAGCACTATTCCAAGACCAGCCATCACCGCACAGGCTGAAAGTAAGCAAAAACCCACATCCTTTACTAATACAGAAAGAAGATTATTCTCCTTGCGATTTACATAAAAAAAGAGAAAAATAGCAACAAGACAGCTACAGGCACCAAAAATCCCAGTATTTGGGGCATACCACACAGACCGAATCAAAAGCCCAAGCCCAAAGCCCAGAAGACTTCCTGCAACTTCCATCCACCAAGTGTTTTTTCCTTGTGGCTCTAGCCACAAAATCGTAATGACACAGGCAAGAAATGCCAACAAAGAGCTACAAAATAAGTCTAAAACGAGAAGCCTGTTAGTACCCCCATCCAGTTCCTGCTGCATCCACAATGTTGCCAAAAGAGAAACCACAAAAATGAGGCTGTACAACACAGGATACACTCGTACCATCTTGGCTGCTGAGTGAAATAATTGCTTGAACTTATTCATGACCTTAGTTTATCATCAAAGAAATGGGGAAACAAGGGGAAGGAGTAGTTTCAAAAATAGGTGAAAGGAAAAAATAATGGCTCTCCAAGTGGAGGAGAGCCTTGCATTTTTAAAGGGCTGCCTGATAGCGGGCTTCGGCGGCTGCCTTTCGGTCTAGTGCTTCCTGCATTTGGCCTTCGTAGTGCTGGGTACCATCATAACCAGTAGCTTCTTGATGACGTTGGATAGCCCCCTTCTTTTGCACGACGGAGACTGTTGTGAAAGCGGTTCTCTTGGAAGTTTGCCCGTGATTCATCTTGTACCTCCAAATAGGCGGGCTCACTGTCCCTGCCCTTGATAACTCCACTGTATTATCACCTTGTAAAGGAAATGTTATTTTTTTGTTGCTGAAAGATTATTTTTTTCGGGGAAAATTGTATTAAATGGCATTTGAACTGGTTTTATAACATTTTTTTTACAATCTTGATATATCATCCATAATATGTAATGATTTCAGGAGTAATTATGGCACATATCCTTGTAGTAGAAGACGACAAAAGCTTAAACAAGTCCATCTGTCTTTTTTTGCAACAAAGAGGGTTTATTCCTCAAGCCTGCTTTGATGGAGAAGAAGCCTTTCAGCTACTGTACAAGCATTCTTTCGATATTATTCTCTGTGATATCATGATGCCAGTGGTGGACGGATTTCAATTAATAAACCATGTTCGCCAGTTGAACAAGGAGATTCCCATCATCATGATGACGGCAAAGGAAGATTTTCAGTCAAAGGCAACCTTATTCAACAGCGGAGTAGACGACTATATGGTAAAACCACTAAATCTGCAGGAACTTGAACTGAGAATTCGGGCTCTATTACGTCGGGCAAACATCAATGTAGAAAAAAAGCTCGTAGTAGGCAACTGTACTCTAGACTTGGAAGAACATTCTGTTTATGTGGAGGATGAGCCTGTGAAATTCACCACCAGAGAGTTCGATATTCTGCTAAAGTTTTTAACCTATCCTAAAAAGACCTTTTCTCGTCCCCAGCTTATGAACGAATTTTGGAATCCCGATAATTTTACTGGTACGAGAACAGTGGATGTGTACATCACCAAGATTCGGGAAAAGCTATCCCGCTGTACTGGCTTTGAAATTCAGACTGTCCATGGTTTGGGATACAAGGCAGTTATTCACCAGCAGGAGGAATCCCATGGATGATCCCAACTTCAAATCATGTCTGAGAACGAGCCTATTAGTTTATGGATTTGTATTTATCTCTATTTCCTTCATTATTACTTGTAGTATCATTCTTTTTTTACAGAATGCCCCACTGGAAGAAGAATTCATCAGACAGAGTGCTCCACGGACCTTTGGCAATGTATTTATCCTGAGCTTTGTGATGACGGCCGTTCTCTTATGCATGAAATACTGGTTTCTTGACCACCCCCAACAAGGGCAAACTCAAAGCCTGCTGGAGGAACATCAAAAAAAACTGGCGGATTTTGAGGCAGACTTTATCTCTAATGTCTCCCATGAGATGAAAACTCCTCTAGCAGTCATTTCCAACTACACCACCCTCCTTCAGACATCAAACTTGGAGCATGAGGAACGAGACAAATATCTTTCCATTATTCAGACTCAAATTAGCAAGCTCTCTTCCATGATGACCAATATCCTAAAATTGAATAAGCTAGAACAGCGTACCTATGACCTAGAGCTAAAAGAAATTTCCATCTCAGAGTTTGTATGCCAGTGTATTCTTTCTTTTGAGCATATTTGGCAAGAAAAGAACATTACTATTGAGACAGAGTTGCAAGAACCATTATTATTTGTTACCGACCAACAACTTTTGGAGTTGGTACTGAACAATCTTCTGTCGAACGCCTTCAAATTTACGGATCACGGTGGGCTGGTTTCAGTAACCTGTCACCGCCAAGATCATGAACTGGTAATTCAGGTAAGGGATACAGGTTGTGGCATCAGTGATCAAACTGGCAGACACATCTTTGAGAAATTCTATCAAGGAGATACCACCCACAAAACAGAAGGAAATGGGCTAGGATTGGCATTGGTGCGTCAGATCATCGATGTGCTTACTGGAGAAATTTCAGTAAGTAGTCAATTAGGCAATGGTACAACTTTTTGTATCCATCTAAAAGAACTATGTTAAACAAAGGAACTACTATGAACAATCAGAAAGAATCATTCAATTATACCTATTCATCTTTTTATCGGGAGGAAGTTGAAGCCATCCGCAGCAAGTATCTTGAAACCCAGGAAAGCGACTTTCACCGACTAAAAAAAATAGATAGTAAGGTTACCGCCACAGCTACCTTCATCTCCATTATACATGGGTTAGTAGGTATGGTAGTCTTTGCTGTGGGACTGATACTAAGTTTGAACTTTACCCAGTATTTGACAGGAGTCATCATGGGATTTGTGGGCCTCATAGTGATGGGTACCACGCCTTTGCTCCACCGAATTATCCTCACACAAATCCGCCGCACTCATGCACAAGAAATTATTCGACTTTCTGAGGGCCTTTTGAAATGATGTTTTCAAAAAATAACATTTCGTAAACATTTTTTTTACAATTCAAAAACTTCCTCCATTTAGGATGTAGTTATACCCCAGATAAGGGGAGAATACTTCACTCGTACAAACGGAGGACTTTATGGAAAATACAAAATATTTAGTGACAGGTGCTGCTGGATTTTTGGGCGGAACCATCTGCCGACAATTGGTAGATGCAGGAAAACAAGTACGAGCCTTGGTGCTACCAGGAGATAAGGCTGCCCAGTTTATTCCAACCCAGGTTGAGATTGTAGAGGGGGATTTATGTAAGACAGAAGACCTAGAACGGTTCTTTTCTGTTCCTACAGGCACAAATACTGTCGTTCTGCATATTGCTAGTATTGTAACAGTAAACCCCGACTATAATCAAAAGGTGATGGATGTAAATGTAGGAGGTACTAAAAATATCATTAATCTCTGCCTATCCCATCCTGAATGTCAGCGTTTAGTGTACTGCTCTAGCACGGGGGCAATTCCTGAACTTCCCAAGGGCAAGGCAATTACAGAAGTCAGCCAATTTGACCCAGATAAGGTAGTGGGTTGCTATAGCCAGTCAAAGGCATTGGCAACACAAGCTGTTCTAGATGCAGTACGAGATAGAGGGCTAAAGGCATGTGTGGTACATCCCAGTGGTATTCTTGGACCAGAAGACTTTGCCGTAGGCGAAACTACAAGCACCATGATTCAAATTATCAACGGTGAGATGCCTGCAGGTATTAACGGTAGCTTCAATCTCTGTGATGTACGGGATTTGGCACGAGGTACTATCCTAGCTGCCACTAAGGGAAAAAGTGGCCACTGCTATATTCTTGGCAACAAAGAAGTGAGTTTCAAAGACTTCTCCAGAATGGTATCTCAAGAGGCAGGTTGTAAAAAAATAAAACTCTTTCTTCCTCTAAAACTAGCCCACTATTTGGCTGCCTTGTTGGAAAAACAAGCCCGCAAAAAGGGAACTCGTCCCCTGATGACTACCTTCAGCATTTATAATCTCGCTCGCAACAACACCTTTGACTCCACTAAGGCTCGTCAGGAACTAGGCTATACCACTCGTAGCTATCAAGAAACCATCCGTGACGAGATTGCTTGGCTCAAAAAAGAAGGAAAGATTTCTTGATAGCCGGTCAGGTATCTGTACAGATACCTTGAGGATGAACACTATGTTAAAAACAAAGAATCATGGCAAACATATCTTAATTGCTATTTGTTCTTTTCTCTTTATTATGACTTCTTGCGAGACAACACGAAATATTCCTGTTGTTCCGCAAGGACCAACCTTACTCACCTACAATCAAAGAAAATAGAAATATCAAAACTCTAAAACCTAGAAAAGGTTCTTTTATTAACAATGAAGATGAAAAAGAATTTCACTGTGCCTCATTCGTTGCTTACGTATTGATCAATTCTGTGGAAAATATCAAAGATTTTTTTGACTCAAGAGAGCTCAATTATAATCAATTGTCACCAAGCGATATTACACAAATTCCTGGAATACATGAATTATTTTCTTCAACCTGGGGCGACTACAACAAAGTTGCAGAAAAATTCATAGAAGAACAGGCAGACACATACATAGAACGTATTTTAGGACAACAATAAGGTTCTGTCTTACATATAGAAAACTATAATTCCTAAGTTTATTCCAATTAAACGAAAAGCCCCTTGATTCCTTTTACAGAAAAAATTATACTGTTTCTATAGATAGATACAAGGAGTTACTATGAGCCACGAGATTCCCTACAAGATATATTTAAGTGAAAACGAAATGCCACAAGCTTGGTATAACGTACGGGCAGATATGAAAACACCCCTGTCTCCCCTCATCAATCCCCAAACCCACCAGCCCATGACAGCGGAGGAGTTGGGAAAGGTATTTTGTGATGAGCTGGTAAAGCAGGAGCTGAATGAAAAGGAGCGATACATTCCCATTCCTGATGAAATCCTCCAATTCTACCGAATGTATCGCCCTGCTCCTCTAACTCGTGCCTACTGTCTGGAAAAAAAACTGGGAACTCCAGCAAAAATTTACTATAAGTTTGAGGGAAACAACACCTCTGGAAGTCACAAGCTGAACTCAGCCATTGCTCAGGCCTACTATGCCAAAAAGCAGGGGCTGAAGGGAGTCACCACCGAGACTGGCGCCGGACAGTGGGGAACCGCCCTCTCCATGGCCTGCGCCTACCTTGACCTGGACTGCATCGTCTACCAGGTGAAATGCTCCTACGAGCAAAAGCCCTTCCGCCGGGAGGTCATCCGCACCTACGGTGCCCAGGTGATTCCCTCCCCCTCCAACACCACCGCTGTTGGCCGCCAGATTCTTGCCGAATTCCCCGACACCGACGGAAGCCTGGGCTGCGCCATCTCCGAGGCAGTGGAAACTGCCACTAGCCGTGAAGGCTATCGTTACGTTTTGGGAAGCGTCCTGTCCCAGGTGCTTTTGCACCAGTCCATCATTGGCTTGGAGGCAAAGCTTGCCATGGACAAGCTCGGCATTGTGCCTGATATCATCATTGGCTGTGCAGGAGGTGGCTCAAACTTAGGTGGCCTTATTTCACCCTTCATGGGAGAAATGCTTCGGGGTGAGGCGGAGTACCGCTTCATTGCCGTAGAACCAGCCTCTTGTCCCAGCCTCACTCGTGGTGTCTACGCCTACGACTACTGCGACACCGGCCGTGTCTGCCCCATGCAGAAGATGTACACCCTGGGCTCCAGCTTTATGCCAGCTGCAAGCCACTCTGGCGGCCTGCGGTATCACGGCATGAGCTCCGTTCTGTCCCAGCTGTACCACGAGGGCCACATGGAAGCCCGCTCCTACCAGCAAACAGAAATCTTTCAGGCCGCCCAGCTTTTTGCTCGCACGGAGGGAACGCTGCCCGCACCGGAAAGCAGCCACGCCATCAAGGCCGCCATTGACGAGGCCCTCAAGTGCAAGGAAACTGGAGAGGAAAAGACCATTCTCTTTGGCCTCACTGGAACCGGCTACTTTGACATGAAGGCCTACGAAGCCTTCAACAACGGCACCATGGGAGACTATGTTCCCACCGACGAGGACATCAAGAAGGGAACGGACGCCATCCCCCGCTTTCCTGGAAATGAGTTCTAATTAATTTTAGTGGAGGCAGGCTCCCAGGAGGGTTCTTGGGAGCCTGCTTTTGGATTTAAGAAAGGGCCTGCTGAAAGGCCACATAATTTTCTTCTTCCCGGGGCCTGCAGAACACAGGGAAATCAATGACCTTGAAGCAATGGGCGTACTCCCGTGCCACCTGCACCATAGCCTTGGACACCACCGCAGGATCGTTCATAAAGGCCCCGCAGCCAAAGGCACCCAGAATCATCACATCCACCTGCTGCTGTACCGCCACATCAAGGATTCGGGCCAGCCGTTTGGTGTGAATCTGGAACAAATGCTCAGGACTGATGGCGGGAGACTCTTCTTCTCCCAAATCCTTGAGCAGCTGGCCAAAATAACGGTGAAGGTTGGGGGCGGCACAGGAAATCACATCAACTTGAAACCAGTCCTTTTCATCAAGGAGCTTGTTTTTGGAGCTGTCATCCTTGAAAACCATCACATTTGGAGTGTAAATTAGGTCATCGTTGTGGAAAGCAGAAAGACCATTGCGATGGGGCAAATAGAACTGCTGCCACAAGCTATCCTCATCAAGGCAAAAATACAAGGTGGAACAACGGCACAGGCTTTCCTCCTGGGCACTGGAGCCATGCTTCACCCCACCACCAGGATTCATGGCGGAGGCAAAGTTCAAGACGCAAATTCTGCTATCTGCAAACTGAGGATTGCAGCGATATTTTTGTGCCGACTCAAAGCTTTTCCGGCGGCTCACCACCAGCTGGGCAGGCTCTTGGAACCGGGGATTTTCCTTGCCACAGGGAAAAGCATCCTGCTCAAGAACAAGCTGCTGGCCCTTGCGACTTGCCACAATGCTTTCCATGAGCCGGGGAATGTCCCTGCATTTTTCCACTGTATCTTCAAAAATAATGATATTTTCCTCTTTTCCCATCTTCTTCTCCTGAAGGATTTTGCCATTGCTACAATTATATCATAGATTTTTAAGAAAGTGGAAAAATATATTTATCAAATAAATAAAAAAATACCTTCCTAATTTACTTAAAATTAGGAAGGTACTCTGTTCTTGCGAAAGGAAACTAGTTCCAGAATTCTGTTTTTTCCTGAATATCAATGGAGCTTGACTTAAATACAGGATCTACACCAGCCTTTTTCTGATTCAAGTAATCCTTGAGAGCCTTTACCGCAGTTCCAGCCAAAATCATGATGACAGGAATGTGAATAATGACCATGGTTCCCTGCAGCAAGTCAGCGGTATCCCAAACCAAGCCCATCTGAACTACAGCTCCCAACAAAACCAACAGGCTTGCCACAATGCGGAAGCCGAACAGCACCACTTTGCTTGGTTCCTTCCGCAGCAGATACCGCAGGCAGCCCTCGCAGTAGGAATAATTTCCAATGAGGGTGGTAAAGGCAAAGAGGCTCATGCTTATCGCAATGAAGATGGGACCAAAATTACCCAAGGTGGATTGAAGAGACTGCTGAACGTAGGCAGCACCTGCAATTTCTGCAGTGGGAGTGACATCTGACAAGAGACACATAAAGGCAGTGGCGGAACAAATCAGCAATGTGTCGATGAATACGGAAAGCATCTGCACCAAGCCCTGCTTTACAGGATGGGAAACATCTGCAGTGGCAGCGGCATTAGGGGCAGAACCCATACCAGCCTCATTGGAGTACAAGCCGCGCTTGATTCCGTACATGAGGCAGGAACCGCTGAATCCACCAAAAATTGCCTTGAAGTTGAATGCATCTGCAAACACATTGGCAATCATGGCAGGGAAGCGACCAATATTCATGATGATAATAATCAAGGATACGGCAATGTAAATAACGCCCATCAAGGGAACCAACAGGCTGGAAACCTTTACCAGTTTCCGAGCACCACCCATGATAGAGAAGGCAAAAAGCACTGTCAGAATCACCCCAATAAGGAGTGGTGTACTTTCAGGATCGTAGAAAGAAAAGCCTGCAAAAGTAGACTGAAGGTTGTAGGAAGCCAAGGCATTGTATCCCACTGCGTAGGTCAGGATAATGATAACGGCAAAAACCATACCAAGCCAAGGCTGCCTCAGGGCGGATTCCATGTAATAAGCTGGTCCGCCATAGCTCGTTCCATCTGGATTCCGCTTTTTGTAAATCTGGGCTAAGGTAGACTCCACAAAGGCAGAAGCCCCGCCGATAATGGCGATGGCCCACATCCAGAAGATGGAACCAACACCACCAAGACAGATGGAGGTGGATACACCGATGATGTTTCCAGTTCCCACCCGGCTGGCGGTGGACATCATCAAGGCACCAAAGGAGGAAATACCCTTCTCATCCCTTGGCTTTTCCTTCACCACACGAATTGACTCTTTGAACAGCTTGAACTGAACAAAGCCCGTCCTGAAAGTCAAATAGAATCCACCCACCACCAAGAACAGCGGCACCCAAGGGGAATACAAGAAGTTGCTGACGGCAGAAATAATGCCGTGTATAGAATCAATAAAGTCCATAAGCACCATTCTACCACATTTTACTTATTCATACCACAGGGAAAGGCCGTGTCGCTTGAAACCTTATCCTGCATTACAGCCTCGTAGAACCTATATCCGCCAGCAAAATTATAGGCCTCATATCCCAGTCCCTCCAAAATGCGGGTGGCGATGTAGCTGCGAAGTCCGCTTTGACAAATCACGTACACTGGATTTTTCTTAGGAACCTCACCAATCCGGTCCCGAAGCTCATCTACAGGAATGTTGGTGAACCCTTCGATATGGCCTTGGCCAAACTCCTTCGGGGTGCGGGTGTCCAGCAAGGTAACACCCTTGTCCTGGAGCAGCCCCTCCAAGTCAGACAAGTGCCATTGCTTGAGTCCCCTGGAGATGTTATCTACCATAAAACCAGCCATGTTCACCGGGTCTTTGGCAGAGGAATAAGGCGGTGCATAGGCAAGGTCAAGCTCCTTTAAGTCTGTAGCCCTCATACCGGCGTGAATGGCAGTGGCCAACACATCGATTCGCTTGTCCACACCATCGTATCCCACAATCTGGGCTCCCAAAAGACGGTAGCCTTCCTTTTCAAACACCACCTTCATGGTCATGATTTTTCCACCGGGATAGTAGCCTGCATGACTCATAGGTGAGAGAATCACGGAGTCCACAGAAAGTCCAGCTTTGCGGGCAGCCTTCTCGTTAATGCCAGTGGTGGCGGCTGTCATGTCAAAAATCTTGACAACGGAGCTTCCCTGGCTTCCAAGATAGCGGCTGTCTCCACCGCAAATATTGTCCGCCACAATGCGCCCCTGCTTGTTGGCAGGCCCTGCCAGTGGAATCAAGGCATCCTCTCCCGTTACAGCATTCCTTACCTGAACTGCATCCCCCACGGCATAAATGTCTCCTATGGAGGTTTCCATCCGCTCATTCACCAAGATGCTCCCCCTCATACCGAGGGCAAGACCAGCATCCTGAGCCAGCTGAGATTCTGGAGTTACGCCAACGGCCAGCACCACCATGTCTCCATGGATAGGCCTTCCCTCCTTCAGCAGCACCGAAATTCCTTCAGCTTCCTCCTGAAAGCCTGTTACCGAGGCTCCCAGTGCCAGCCGTATGCCATTCTTTCTCATTTGATTATGGATAAAGGCGGCCATATCGGCATCAAAGGGGGACAAAAGCTGCGGAGGCCTCTGGACAATAGTTACCTCCAACCCCAGCTCCCGCAGGTTTTCCGCCAGCTCCACACCGATGAATCCTCCCCCCACCATGACAGCGGAACGAGGCTTGTGCCGGGCAACGAAATCCTTTATGGCAAAGGTATCCTCCACCGTCCGCAGGGTAAAAATCCTCTCGCTGTCTACCCCAGGCAATTCAGGCATCACCGCCTTGGCACCGGGAGAAAGCACCAGCTTGTCATAGCCCTCCTCAAAGGTTTCCCCAGTGGCCAGGTTCCGAACGGAAACCTCCTTTCGTTCGGGATGGATTGCCAGCACCTCATGCCGCACCCTCATCTTGATGCGAAACCGCCTCCAAAAGCTTTCTGGAGTCTGGAGGGTCAAGTCCGCCTTGTTCTGAATCACATCGCCAATATAATAGGGCAATCCGCAGTTGGCATAGGAAATGAAGCCTGTTCGCTCAAACACAATGATCTCAGCCTTTTCATCAAGCCTACGGATTCGTGCCGCGGCAGTCGCTCCGCCAGCCACACCGCCTACAATTACAACCTTCATGTTTCTCCTCCTTATCACCCAATATATTGAAAAATTATTTTTCTTTCTGTGATACTGTCACAAAGAACTTGACTCATTCCACTCCATAGATTATACTCAACTCAGGAAATCTGGTCAAGCTGACCAACCTATTGAAACCACAGTTTCTCAAGTACACAGATTTTGACTCAAGCCACTTCAGGAGGCTACAATGTGCAGGATGAATGTTCTGGAGGCAAAAACCAATTTCTCAAAGCTTTTGGCAATGCTGGAGAACCGGGAGGAAGATGAAATTATCATCTGCAAGAATAATAAGGAGATAGCTAAAATCACCCTGATCCCCCAGGTGGATGTGTCCAAGCGAATCGGCATTGCCAAGGGGTTGCTGGTGTATCCCGACGACATCAACGAGATGGACGATGAGATTGCAGCCATGTTCGAGGGGGATGATGATATCTTATTTAGTTGACACCCACATTCTTTTATGGCTTTTCAATGACGACCCAAGGCTTTCTCAAAAAGCTAGGAATATAGTCCGAAATGCTAACAGTGAATTGTACTACAGTGTAATTTCTGTTTGGGAAGTAGCCTTGAAGCACATGAAGAACCCTAGTGAAATGAATACCTCCGGAGCGCAATTCCTGCACTACTGCGAGCAGTCAGGATTCAAGAAGCTCCCCGTGGACGAGCGCCACGTGCTGGCCCTGGAAAATCTCACCAGACAGGAGGACAGCCCGCCCCACAAGGATCCCTTCGACAGAATCATGCTGGCCCAAGCCAAGGCAGACTCCATGCTGTTCATGAGCCACGACCAACAGTTCACCTATTACAACGAGCCTTGGGTGGTGATGGTGTAGGGGGAGCGGTGATTTGGCTACACGTGCTTTCCCGACACTTCATTACAGTTGGTTCCGCAGTCCGAAGGGGCGGTTGAAAGAGCCTATCTCCACCAAATTTCCCTCTGGATCCGCAATATAACAGGTTCGTTGTCCCCAGGGCTCAGTTGTCGGCTCCAAGACAGACCTGCCGCCCTGTGCAATGATTCTGGCATATTCCTTGTCCACATCCTCGAAGGTATCGACATACAAGGCAATCTCAAAGTGGCCGTTCAAGCCTCTGGAGTATTCGTAATTCCTGCCTGTCATTTTTTCAAAATCATTTCTGCCGTACAGCAAGAACAGCGTTCCATCCTTGACAAGATACACATTGGATGTATTCTCATCCTCCGTGATTTCAAAGCCAAGGACATCCCTGTAGAAACGTATCATTGCGGGCATATCATCCACAAACAGACCAAAACCATCAAGTCGCATCTCCATTACCTCTGTCAGATTCAATTTAAATAATTACGTTTGATGCTTCAATACCCATTCAAGCATATCTTCATATTCCAATCTTCCATCTGCTACTGCAAGAACCATTTCATATAATTCTTTTTGTGCATACGATAGTTCAATTCCATTCAAAGCAAAGAATACAAGCATCAGAATGTGCTCTTTGCTCAGTCTTCTCATTTTGCAAGCATCTCATAAGCTTCTTTATTCTGTGCAAGTAATCTCCTTGAAATCTCAAGCACATCTTCATCCTTGGCCAGCGCAGATTTTGTCAAGGCGACATTATCAGCATGACAGCCGAGGCAGCAATCACCACTGCCTCCATGATGCCGACAAGGGAAAAAACCCTCTTGGAAAATCTGTTGTGCTTATACGCTCCATAGGTAAAACAGAGGGTGAGTATGGAGAACACCAAAACAATTACATACAACCAAGTCATGCAATCGTCCTCCCTTGCCGAAATGGATTTGGTTTATTTCTTCTTGCTCCATAAGAATGAATTGTAATCCATAAAAACTACTCCAGCTCTGCATAATTCCAGCTTGCATTTTTAAAATACTCCCTGTCACTCCAGGGCCTTTCATCGCCAAATCCACCCACATACAAAGTTTCGTCCCCTCGCACAGTCCATTCCAGACCATGCTCCGGCTCCCATTCACAGTTACATTCAAAGTGGAACGCAGGCTCATTCCCCTGGGGCACCCTTATAATCATTATTTGCGGGTAGATGTACTGTAGTATATCTCTGCCCTGTATTCCCTCCGGAACCGCAACATCAATTTCTTCCAGCAAATCCCTGAACTCTTCGCAGTAGTTTACAGCACCCTTACATAAACCGTCTATTGTACAGTCTTTCAGGTTTTCCAGATGCTCCACACAGGTATCCGCATAGTCCATTGGAACATCAAAATCTATATACACCTCAATTTCCTGGTTAAAAAGAGGAAAAAAAGCCTTGCCCTCGTATGCAAACTCACCTTTTTTGATATCCTTTATTTTGGCTGTATCCATGTTTAACTCCCCACTTTATAGTTATACCAGTGGTGCAATCTCCGCTCTGATCAAAAGAAATATGCAAATCCTGACTGAAATAAGCTGCAAATGTGCTCCCATTCCAATCATACCCTGTGTTGTTCCACTGCCGCAGGCTCCCGTCTCCACACTCATAGTCCGGCCGAGCTGGTCATCCCCATTTGATGGTGCCGGCAGCTCTCTCACCACAAGAAACTGCCCGGCACCATCTTTTATTCCCACTCAATCGTACCGGTCGGGACCATCCTCTATTCCCATTCGATGGTACCGATGGGCTTGGGGGTCAGGTCGTAGACCACCCGGTTGATGCCCGGCACCTCGCTGGTAATACGAGCGGTAATCCTGTGGAGCAGCTTGTAGGGAATCTCCTCGATGGTGGCGGTCATGGCGTCGGTGGTGTTCACCGCCCGGATGATGGCAGGCCAGCCCTCGTAGCGCTTGTCGTCCTTTACCCCCACGCTTTTGAAGTCGGGGACGGAGATAAAGTACTGCCACACCTTGCCCGCCAAGCCAGCACTGTCAAACTCCTCCCGCAGGATGGCGTCCGCCTCCCGCAGGGCCTGGAGCCTGTCCCGTGTGATGGCTCCCAGACAGCGGACTCCCAGTCCCGGTCCGGGGAAGGGCTGGCGGTCCACCATGGAAGCGGGCAGCCCCAGGGCCTTTCCCACCACACGCACCTCGTCCTTGAACAGCAGGCGCACCGGCTCCACCAGCTCAAACTGCATGTCCTCCGGGAGGCCGCCTACATTATGGTGAGCTTTTACCCCGTCGCTTTCCAGAATGTCGGGATAGATGGTTCCCTGAGCCAAAAAGGAAATGCTCTCCAGCTTGCGGGCCTCCTCCTCAAAGACCTTGATGAACTCTCCGCCGATAATCTTCCGCTTTTTCTCTGGCTCAGCCACACCTGCCAACAAGTCCAGGAAGCGGTCGGTGGCATCGATGTAGATGAGATTTGCGTCCAGCTGGTTCTGGAACACCTCGACCACCTGCTCGCTCTCTCCCTTGCGCATGAGGCCGTGGTTCACGTGGACGCACACCAGCTGCCTGCCGATGGCCTTTATCAGCAGGGCCGCCACCACAGAGCTGTCCACTCCGCCGGAAAGGGCCAAAAGCACCTTCTTGTCTCCCACCTGCTGCCGCACCAGAGCCACCTGCTCCTCAATGAAGGTGTTGGCAAGCTCAGCAGTTGTAATGCGGACCATGTTCTCAGGCCGCTTGCTCGGTAAATCCATAGTTTCTCCTCGTGTATTTTCCAAAAGATTCAGGCTATACCCACCTTGATTCTAGTGTTTTCCCGACTCTTGGACAAGTCGGTGGCCTTTGGCCACCTTAGCGAGTTTGCCCTGCAAACTCGGTCTGTGTAGTGGGCAAGTCGGTGGCCTTTGGCCACCTTAGCGAGTTTGCCCTGCAAACTCGGTCTGTGTAGTGGGCAAGTCGGTGGCCTTTGGCCACCTTAGCGAGTTTGCCCTGCAAGCTCGGTCTGTGGGTGTAGCGCAGCTACCTTTTCAGGAGGTCGGCATGACTGCCGGTGCGGGTCAGCGTGAGAACGAGCTCCCGCTTGTTGCGAATGTACATCAGCAGCCAGTCCGGCTGGATATGCAGCTCCCGCATACCCTTCAGGTTGCCCTTGAGCGGATGGTCCTTGTAGCGTGCCGGAAGCTTCTCTCCCGACTGCAACAAGAGGACAACCTTGTCCAATTCAGCAATATCTTTTTTCTGTCGCATGACACGTTCCAAATCCTTTACAAAGGAATTGGCCAAGACAACCTTGTATTTCATGCACCATACTCCGGCTCCGGCTCTGCGGCATAGAGCCCCAAGTCCTCCATAGCCTCCTGGAGCGAATCATACCGCTTGGCAGGAATACGCCCCTCGGAAATTGCCATGGCTTCACGGCAGGCTGCGAGGGTTTCCTCGTTGTATTCCTCTTCCACTTCAAGCTTGAAGGGGATGCTGCGGGTGCTGTTCACCTTCTTGATAAAGATGTTTACCGCCGTGGAGATGTTCATCCCCAGCTTGGCGCAGATTTCATTGAACCGCTCCTTGTCTTCGGAATCCACATTCACGGTAATTGTTGGCATACACTCATCCTTATACTGTAATATAGTAATATTATAGTATAATAATAATATAATAGCAAGTTATTTGAGGAAAAATAGCAAAAAAAATCCGCCCCAGTTTGAAGTGCACTTCAAAATTGAGGCGGATTCAAAGGTATGAAGATTGAAGCTTCGCTCCAAGATGAAGCTTCGCTTCATATGAAATTTTATTTCATCCTGATGATGGACTGGTCGTAGTCGGCGGGGGGGATAAAGCCCATGAGGTTCATCAGGGTGGCAGGCCAGCTGGAGATGCCCAGCCCCTCGTTCAAGCTGTCCTTGTCATACTCGCCCTTGTACTCCGGGTCGTAGATGATGCCAGGCACTGGATTCAGGCTGTGGCTTGTCTTGGCCTTTGGCTCCCCGTCACTGCCCTTCTTCACCGATCCGTCCTTGCTATGCTCGTACATGTCGTCTGAGTTGCCGTGGTCTGCGGTGATGCAGAGAATTCCGCCGGCTTCCTCAATGGCAGCCTTCAATCGGCCAAGCTGCAGGTCCATTCCTTCCATGGAGCAAACAACGGCATTGAACACACCGGTGTGACCAACCATGTCGCCGTTGGGATAGTTCAGTCGGATGTGGTCATACCTTCCACTCTTGATGGCCTCAATCACCTTATCGGTAATCTCGGCGCACTTCATCCAGGGACGCTGCTCAAAGGGAACCACGTCGGAGGGAACCTCCACGTAATCCTCCAGCTCCTCGTCAAACTTGCCCTGCTTGTTTCCGTTGAAAAAGTAGGTGACATGGCCGTACTTCTGGGTTTCGCTGATGGCCAGAAGCTTGACGCCGCTTGCGGTCAGGTACTCCCCCATGGTGCGGTCGATGCTGGGGGGACTTACCAGATACTGGGCGGGAACATGGGCGTCACCGTCATACTCCATCATGCCGGCATACTCCACGGAAGGAACACGCTTTCTGTCAAAGTGGGGGAAGTCGGCTGCTGCAGGGGTCTCGAAGGCGGTGGTGATTTCCAGCGCCCGGTCTCCACGGAAGTTGAAGTAAACCACGCTGTCTCCATCCTCAATGGTTCCCACAGGCTTGCCATTTTCTGCAATGACGAACTCGTGCATGTCCTGGTCCAAAAGGCCGGGATTTTCATTGCGGTACACCTCGATGGCTTCCGTGGCACTGGCAAACTGGCGGCCCTCACCCAACACGTGAGCATACCAGCCCCGCTGCACCATGGCCCAGTCGGCATTGTAGCGGTCCATGGTCATGTACATGCGGCCGCCACCAGAAGCGATGCGGTAGTCGGCTCCGTCAAAGCCCGCCAAGAACTCCTCCAGTGGCCCGATGTAGTCCAGGGCTGAGGTGGGATCCACGTCACGGCCGTCCAGCAGGGCGTGGACACGAAGCTTCTTTATCCCATCCTTGTATGCCTGGCTCACCATGGCCTTCAGATGGTCGATGTGGGAGTGAACGTTTCCATCGGAAACCAACCCGATAAAATGGAGGGCGGCTCCCTTTCCCGCTCCATCCAGAACATTCTTGGAAAGCTTTTGCCAGGTGGCGTCGCTGAACAGCTGGCCAGTGGAGATGGAGGAACCCACCAGCTTTGCCCCCTGGGCAAAGACACGGCCGCAGCCCATGGCATTGTGTCCTACCTCGGAGTTGCCCATGTCATCATCGCTGGGCAGACCGACGGCCGTTCCGTGGGCTTTGAGCTGGGTGTGGGGACAGTTGGCGGTGAGCCAGTCCAGGTACTTCATGCGGCTTGCACGTACTGCATCACCTTCCTCATACTTTCCGTAGCCAACGCCATCCATAATCACCAGAACTACAGGACCACGGCGACCCTGCCACTGGGGATTTTTCTGCAATGCCTCTACCATATCTTCTCCTCGACTCAAACCCCACAAGGAAGGCTGAATCATTAAAATATAACTGGGATAAAACTATATACATAATAGTGATTTTTTGCGGGGTGTTCAAGGATGGAGGCTGACATCAAGGATGTGAGGGGACAACAGGAAGGTAAACCTACAGCACAAGGTACGGTTCTTCATCGTGAACAAATAAGCCGGAAAGAAGCGAAGGAACTGCCAGCCTTTTTTATATCTTGACAAAACCTAATCTTACCTCCAAAAAGTAAAAAAATTAAAAAATAAGGTAAAAAATTTACAAACCTATCAAAATCTATACCTTATAATAGAAATACAAGACTACATTGAACAAAGGAGTTGAAGCATGAAAAGAAAGAGCGGGCGGTCTGCCGCTGTTTACGAAACAAACCTGGACAGACCTGCAAAACGAATACAGGCAACGAAAGCCTGCTGTCGTCAAGGGATATGGATG
>JAZNAS010000107.1:0-33398 GCA_045586625.1 Treponema sp. | reverse complement strand
CAACTTGTATGGCTTCATCTAGCAGGGTGTCTGCAGGAACTTTTTCTATGAGTGGGATGATAACTTTTTCCTTCAGGAATTTGCTTCTTTGTTTTAGGGCTTGCTGCTGATTTTTGTCTGTGCTCATTGCTTGGGCATATTCATTGGCTGTCTCAGTTAATTCTAGCAGAGTTCTTTCTCCTAGCTCACATCGTTTTTCTCCCATTGTCTCGCCAATAGCTGAATTTCCACAGAGATGTGAGTTGATTTCTTCCTGTTTATTGTTCCATTGGAAAAGATTTTTCCCCACTTTTGTCTGTATTGATGGGAATAGTTCAGCTGGCAGTACTTGTATTCCTGCAGGGCACGAATCAATGGTGTGGCACCACATTCATCGTTTATGATAAGCTTTCCTGCGTCCATTTCTTTCGAAATGTTCAGCAGTTCGTGCCTTGAACCAACTTTCAAAGAAGGCTGTCTGTGGCTCCTCTGGCCAATTGTTTCGTAAATGACGGAGAAGCTGGTTGGCTCGCTCCCGTTCCACCACATCATTTGAATTAAGAAAATATTCTGTGAGGGGAGCATTTCCCACAAATGGATTTGTAAATTTTCCGAACTCCCGGACTTGTTTTTCACTTCCTTTTTTGGGAAGTATCCAATACCAAATTGAAGGGTGTGGATGCACATCTTCATGACGCATAAGAAGCCATTCGATCTCCTCTATTATTTTGTTAAAATCTGCTGCTTTGTAATAGTCCTTCAATTCTTGTGTGTCAATCTCGAAAATTTTCTCTAAAGCTTCCAAAAAATTTAAGAAAAGATAATGCCGTACAATCTTGGCAGAAATATTCTTTTTAGTTTCAGATGCCACCATAGAATTTTCGTTAAGTTCAGCAAGATATTTGGAGATTGTTGTCCAAGTGGCAGCTTCAGCCATTTCTTTGAAATTCAGAGAGGGGATTTCTTTGATGATGCTGGAATAAGTTTCCTTCACCATGGCTTGCATTTCTTGGAATGAATTATGGTTCCATATTTTCTTGTTTTGATAGATGATGTGATAGTTGATGTATAGCTTTGTAACCCTTGCAAAGTTGATGGGACGTGGCTCGCTGTGACTCAGGGTAAGCTCTGTAATGCCCCTTATCAAATGGTTGGGAAATTCAAGAAGAGGAATTGTCTCCATCGAATTTGCACTGTATGATTCGATTTTTTTCTTGAATTTCTTGAATCCCTTTGCCAAGTCTTGTTTTTCGTCATACAAGTTATATCTGGAAAAGTCTGTCGTGGTTTCATTTTCCTTGTACTTGCGCTGCAAGTCCCGTTCAAGTCCAATGTCATTCCAAAAATCTCCCAGCATGATGAATGAGAACTGGGCAATCTCCTCTAATCGCGGTGAGTGGTCAAAAAAATTTCGTTCCATGGCTTCATTGTACTGTTGTTTCCCATATCCAGCAAATTTATTTTTCAGCGAAAAGAATTCAGTTTTTCCCAATGTAATAATAATAATGAAACAATTATAGTAAACATCCGCAGTGATGCCATGAAGATTCTAAAAAGAATCTTTCGAGAAAGTTATCCCAAAACTGTCAACTTTCCGACGGTGGTGTCACTATATAGTAGCGTCAACAACTGTGCGGTTGCTGGCAGTGATTTTTTACATGAAAAAGGGAAGGAGGTATCAAATGACGCAAAAGGAATTCAGGGACTTCAAGGAGTCGTTGAAAGTTGTATTTGCCGGATACAAGAGAATTAACTCGAAAATGGAGCAACGCTTGCGACTGTTGGGTTTCTTCATGATCCGGCAAAAGAAACACTACATTTTTGTCTACAATCTTGGAGAGAAAAGACTTCAGTTTGAGGTGGATAAGACACCGGGGGACAGGCGATCGGGCATCAAGACCGCCTGTGATATTGCTCGGATAATCCAGAAGGAGCTGGTTTCGTAAGGGGCGGGAGCTGTCTTGGCAAGGTTCAGCACCTTGTCAGGCAGTCTCAATTTTCGAGAAGGTTTTAGTTGCTGCAAGCATAAGGAGGCTTATGTCACAGTACAAATTGAATTTCCATGTTATCGAAAGAAGTAATTTCAACTGCAAATTTTGTTTTGTCCGATATGAGGATAGGGAACTTTCCTTTGAGGAAAAATAAACAATAGAAAACATTGCAAAATCTAGGTTGTTTCCAGAAATTAATTTTGCCGGTGGTAAACTACTCCTTGACAAGGGTGTGCGGAGCTTCTTGAGTTTGCACATTTTCAGGACTTGAAAGTTTCGGTAATTGCCAATGGGTCTCTTCTGGCAAATGGCTGTAAAGCTGGCAAAACTGCTGCTATTTTTCTTCCGTCATTTTTCCTGCATGGTAAACCAGCCCGCTGGATGAGATAGCGGGCTTTTTAGTCCTGTAGCAAGGAAAACTTATGGCGTGGCTTATGTATCGTTTTCTTTGCCAAGCATAAAGCAAATCATGTCGTAGGCTGCCGCTTGCTTAGCCTTTGCTTTTGTATATTCCTCGCCAATTCCCGCCTGGTCATATCCCTCGGAATATTCGTATTCTGCGATAAAGCACTCGCACCGCCAGACTTGGTTTCCATCTTCATCAGACGAAACGGAGCAGACAAACTCTGGCTTCGAGATGTGTTTTTTCAAATACAAAGTGTTGAGTGTCTGAACGGCAGTGTCGGGAGATGCCTCTTTTGCAAGTTGTTCTATCCGATAGTGGTGCAAGAAATCCAAGGCATTCTTTGCCGCCTCCATTTTCGCTGCTGTTTCAGAGCTCCCCTCGCCGTCAATAGTCTGGGGGCTCCAGTTGTTCTGAATATACAAGCGAATAGTGCATCGGAAGGGAGCATTTCCATACGTTTGAGACACTGAAAATTGAGGCTCTGCAATATTCAAATCTTCACAGGTATCCTGCAGCATGTCGATATAGTTGTCATCAAAATTGAGCATTCCCCACATTGTCTTGCAGGACTTTTCAATCTCCCCAAAATTCCAGTTGGAATCGACTGTGATTGCACCAATAATCGCTTCAAACAGGTCGCAGCGGACTTTTTCGTTGCGCCAAACCTCGTTATGCTCGTCGCTGTTTCCAAGGAGAAGGTACTCATACAGATTCAGGATATCAATGCAATGTGCCAACGCCGATTTCCGTACATATTTTGCACGAATTTGTGTCAGTTCAGCTTCGTTTTTTTCTGAATAAAAGAAGTCACCATTGTACCTGCGGAATGAATCAAATAGCCATTTTGTCATAACGGTGTTTACAAGCTGGTCGCCGTATAGCTCGAGGATTTCATTGTCCGCATGACCATCATGTTCCACAGCAAAGGACTTTCGGGTAAACGCCTGTATGAGAAGTTTTGGGTTACGAAAGTGATACCCAATCTTTTCCTCGATTGCCTTTCGATTTTCCAGGATGTAACGAACATCATCCGTTGTCATATCGCCCTCCAATAAAGATAGGAATGGAGGCACTAAAAGTGTTCTTGTCCCTTGGTTAGGGAGCCAGTACTGGTCTTCCAGATTTCCTGCCATCAGGAGCTGCTGGAGATTTACGGCATCGGCACCGTGCAGGAGTTTCGCTCCAGCCATCCTGCGGGTCATCAGCGAGGTGGTGAGGTAGGGGGTGCCAGGGGAAGAAGCACCAACTACAGGGTTCTAGGCTTCCCGCAGTGACTTGGAGGAACTGCTCCTACTGGTGGTAATGGGTGCCGCACTGGACGATTTCCACAACTTCACCGTCAATCTTGTAGACGATTCGGTTGTAGTCATCGATACGGCGGCTCCAGTAGCCTGAAAGGTTGTCCTTGAGGGGCTCCGGCTTGCCGATTCCCTCGTAACCGCCCCGCTCAATGTCCCTTAGAATCGAGTTTATTTTTTTCAACAGTTTTTTGTCGCCCTGTAGCTTGAGGTAGTCCTCCCATGCCTCTTCTGTCCACATTTTTTTCATGCTATACTTCAATCAACTCATGCTCGGTTAATTTTCCCTCCCTCGCATGTTGGATAGATAGTGCCAATCGTTTTTGATTTTCCTCGCTGTAGAATGGATCCTCGGTGGAGATGTCAAAGGGGATGCGGCGCTCCCGCACCACCTTCTTTGCGAACAGGTTGAAGGCTCCCGAAATTGAGATGCCCACCTCCTTGCAAAACTTCTCGAATTCAATCTTTGTCTCATTGTCCATGCGTACACTGACGTTCATCATGCTTGTGCCTCCGGTAACTTATTATAAGTTGTTTGTATTTAAAATAAGTCACAACAGCTTGTTTGTCAAGGAGTTTTGAGTTTCGGAGGAACTGCTCCCCCCAACAAAAAAGGCCGGGGCTGGAGCCTCGGCCTTTCCGCTTGTTCTCGCCGGTTGTCACCGGGTGGCAGCCCTGCTAGCCAGCGATGGGACGCACGCCGATGAGCCCCTTGATATACTATGGTGATTGTCAAGAATTGTTGATTCCATTGACAAATTCTTCAAATGGTAAATACGGAGATTCTTCCCATTGATGTGCCTCAACAACTCCATACTGTTTAATAGCTTTCAGTAATAATTTCAAACTTTCAAAAACAGGATATGGATATTCAATATGTGCATTTGAATAATACAAAACATTAATTCCATGCTTTTCACATAGTTCTTTTTTTATTTTATCCCGTTCAATAGTCAGTTTGTAAAAACTTTTACCACCAAATAACTCTGTCGGAAAAAAATGCTGACTACCCTGACACTCAATGGCGATCCCATATTCAGGCAGAAAAAAATCTAAAAACATTTTACGATTGAACACTAACCAATCAAATGTTTTTTCTTGTTCAAATTGTATTTTATTTTTCATAAGAAACTGACGGATTTCTCCCTCAAGATTGCTTTGTGGACAAGTAGGACATCCTGCACCGAAAAGATGATTATTAGGAGTTTGCCAAAATTCACCATGCTCACGACAGATGATACAAACTTTTGTTGCAGTGTTTATATAATTCACCTTTGAATAATTATATCTATCCCCATGAACAATTTTCGCCTTTTCTATAAATTCATCAGTTGTTAAACGCTTGCTCCCACCACAGATTGGACAACCATATCCTCTATAATGAACTTTTGCGCGTTGTTCAAATTCTCCATGTTCAGGACAAGTGATTTTTACAAAATCATCTAAAGTTTTAAACTCTACTTTGGAATAATCATATTTTCCACTATGTTTTTTTGTACATCGATTTATAAAAATTGGAACTGTAATTTTTTGGGTCCCGCTACATACAGCACAGCCATTACCATTCAGATGACTTTGGGGACTCTGCCAAAAATCACCGTGTTGGGGGCAAATAATATTGACTTTTTCTTTGTTCCCTTTGTATTCAATATTTGAATAATCGTATCTATCCCCATGAATCTTTCTTGCCATGGTAATAAACGCCTCATTTGTATGTTTGGGCGTTCCATAACAGACAGGGCATCTATGGCCTCGAAGATGGTTGTTCGGCGACATTCACCATTCACCATGCTCAGGACAGATTATACAGACTTTTTCTTTGTTACCTTTGTATTCGACTTTGCCGTAATCATATCTGTCACCATAAATTGCTTGTGCTTTACGGATAAATTCCATCGTATTGGATTTTGGTGTTGCAAAGCACTTTTGACAGCCGTTTCCTTGCATGTGATTTCGTGCAATTTGTTGAAATTCTCCATGAACAGGACAAATGATGCAAACTGCTTTGGTTGCACCTTTCCAATCCACTTTAGAATAATCATAGCGTCCCTTGTGAACGATTGTTGACCGAGAAATGAAGACTTCTTTTGTGATTCTCTGTCGCCCACTACACGTAGGACATTTATGTCCTCTCAGAAAATTATTTGGTGTAATTTCAAATTCCCCATGCTCAGGACAAATTATACAGACTTTGGTCGAAGTATTTGTAAACTTGACTTTTGAGTAGTCATACTTGTTGCCATAAAGTTTGCTTGCACGATTTAAAAAATCGGAGAAAGTTATTTTTTTTGCCATTACTTTCTTCCTCCCGTCTTATCAGCTGACATCATGTCAATCAGCGTACCATCGCAGTCTGGATACTGCTTGCAGTGTATGTACGCCTCGCCGTCATCAGGAGAAACAACGACATTCGCCTCATTGTACAAATATTCTTTACCACAATGAATGCAATGAACTCTTGTGTCTAGGTGCAGATGGGGAAATGCCTTCATTCCTCTTTCCAATTCGAGAAATTTTGCCTGGCCATACAGGATGGTCGGGGTCAGGACTTTGTAATCAAGATATGTACCCTTGCAGTTCGGGTAGTTCTTGCAGACAACCATCGTAAGAGCTTTTTCATTGTCCCTGATAACTTTTGACTGCTTGAAATCGTATGCCTTTCTGCAATGCAGGCAAAAAACAGATGAATCTTTCCGTAAGGTTCCTGATGGATTATGCTCATCATCAAATTGATTCAATACCTGCGAACGCAATTTTCCGGACAAGACAGTAATTTTATCTGTCGGCAGATAGACGATTTCCTTTGCATCTCCAAGCCGGTAATATTGCCGGGCATAATCAAGCATAACTTCTGAACCATGTTGCCCGATTCCTGTAAAAGCTACAGTTTCTTCCCATTCCTGCACATCTTGTGCATTTTTGAATCTACGGAGAAGTAATTCGGCAAGTTCGAGCTCCGTTTCTGAGGCATGAAGCAAATCACTCCATTTTTTGAAGCCGACCATCTTTGCAATGAGGTGCTGAGCCCTGGCCAGCTTGATTTCCTGCTCGTCCTTGTCATCAAATTCATAGTAGAAGAACAAATCACCCACATCATAGAATTTCCAATCGTAATGATACGAAATAAATCCATCATCTTCTACAGTCTTTGTTTGGGTTTGCCAATCCTTCAATAGATTTTTGGCCTGCTTCTTGAAGAACTCAAGATTAGACATAATGATACTCCTTGAACATCTGTCTTATTGTATTTGCTTTTTTTGCCAGTACCATAAGCAACAATAAACCCGATGCTCGCAGGTAATCATTAAACGTTTGACATGGTATATCACTAAGGATTTCGCACTGGCCGCAAGTTCTACCATGGAACTTGTCTCAAGATAAAGAAAACATGCCCTTGTGTCAAGTAAAAGATGATTTTATACACATAAAAATCCTACAGAAAGAGAACCTTACAGCTATTTGCTCACCATTTTCTCCTTAACAAAACAAATTTCTCATATCAAGGTGTGAAGGAAGTTTTACTGATAAAGCGGAGGCAGAATTTATCCTATCGCAAACTGCCGATTTTGGATTTGTTAAGGAGGATAGCTGACCGGAGGAACTGCTCCCCACCAACAAAAAAGGCCGGGGCTGGAGCCTCGGCCTTTCCGCTTGTTCTCGCCAGTTGTCACCGGGTGGCAGCCCTGCTAGCCAGCCTTAGCCACGTCAGCCAGCGATGGGCCGCACGGCAATCAAGCCCTTGATGGCTCCGAGCTTGTACATGGAAGTTCCATCTACGGCTGTATCCACATCGATGACGGTGTAGGCCAAGTCTCCACGGCTCTGGCTTGTCATGGTAGAAATGTTCAGGCTTGATTCAGCCAGCACTGTAGTGATTTGTCCCACCATGTTGGGAATATTCTTGTGGGAAATACACAATCGTGTTCCACCAGCAGGAATTGCCTGATCCATCTTGCACTTGGGGAAGTTTACGGAGTTCACGATGGTTCCTGTCTCCAGGAAATCCCGCAGCTGCTTCACAGCCATCATGGCGCAGTTTTCTTCGGCTTCTGGAGTGGAGGCACCCAAGTGGGGCAAGCAAATAACCTTGTCGTTGCCCAAAAGCTCCTCGTCGGCAAAATCTGTTACCATGCAGGCAATCTTTCCTGAGTTGATTCCTTCCAAAATATCGGCGTTCACCACCAAGCCACCACGAGCCAGGTTGATGATGCGAACGCCCTTCTTCATGGCCTTGATGCGGTCTGCATTGATGAGGCCCTTTGTCTCTGCTGTTTGTGGCACGTGAATAGAAATGTAGTCTGCCTTGGTGAGGATGGTGTCCAGAGTTTCAGCCTTTACAACGGCACGGCTCAAGGACCAGGCCGCATCAACAGAAATAAATGGGTCATAACCGATAACGTTCATGCCCAGGTCGGAGGCACTGTTGGCCACCATGGCACCGATGGCTCCCAGACCGATGACACCCAAGGTCTTGCCCCGAATCTCTGGCCCAACAAACTGGGACTTGCCCTTTTCCGCCAAGTCAGGAATCTCGCTTCCCTTGCCAGCCAAGCCCTGCACCCACTCCGCTGCCTTGATTACGGGGCGACTTGCCATCAACAAGGACAGCAGCACCAGCTCCCGCACGGCATTGGCGTTGGCTCCCGGCGTGTTGAACACCACGATTCCCCGCTCCGTCATGGCAGGAATGGGGATGTTGTTTGTTCCAGCTCCCGCACGGGCAATGGCCTTTACTGACTCTGGCACATTCATGGAATGCATATCTGCGGAGCGCAGGAGGATTGCATCGGGATGGGGAATCTCAGAAGCTGTCTCATAATCATCCAAAGGCAGTTGAGCCAAGCCCTGGGCAGAAATTTTATTCAAGGTCTGAATCTTAAACATGATAACTCCTTAAAATAATGAGCTACCCGGGCCTTTCCCAAGGTAGCTTAAGCTTTGTGTTTTATTTGTTCTCGGCGGCGAATTTGTCCATAAAGGCGATGAGGGCCTTTACTCCATCCAAGGACATGGCATTGTAGATGGAAGCCCGCATTCCGCCAACCAAGCGGTGGCCGGCCAAGTTTACCAAGCCAGCTGCAGCGGCCTCTGCCACGAACTTCTTGTTCAAGGCTGCAACCTTGTCCGGGTCGGTTTCCTGAACCACAAAGGGAATGTTCATCAAGGAGCGGCTATCCTTTGCCACGGGGCTGCGGTAGAAGTCGCTCTTGTCCAAGTAGTCGTAGAAAAGCTCGGCCTTTTCCTTGTTGCGCCTTTGCATTCCCTCAGCTCCACCATTAGCTTCAATCCAAGCCAGAACCTTGCCCATGATGTAGATGGTATAACAGGGAGGTGTATTGTACATGGAGTCGCTGTCGGCGTGGGTCTTGTAGTCCAGCATGGTGGGAGTCAGTGGGTCGGGGAACTCGGTAATCAAGTCCTTGCGGATGATGACAACGGTAACACCAGCGGGGGCAAGGTTTTTTTGGGCTCCGGCAAAGAATACCCCGAATTTGGTGATGTCCACAGGCTCGCTCAAAATGCAGCTGGAAGCGTCTGCCACCAGGGGAATGTCGGTGCCGTCAGAACGCTTGCCCATTTCCGGCAGATTGGCCCACTTGGTTCCTACGATGGTGTTGTTCAAGCAGATGTAGCCATAGTCGTAGTCACCTTCGATTTTCTGCACTTGGGGGATATAAGAATAACCCTTGTCCTTTGAAGAGGCTAAAACATCTACTGTCAGGTATTTTTTTGCTTCCTTGATTGCCTTGTCAGACCAAATTCCTGTGTCGATGTAGGCGGCCTTTCCCAGCTTCTTCAGGTTCATGGGAATCATGGCAAACTGTGTGCTGGCTCCCCCCTGCAAAAAGAGGACGGCATAGCTGTCAGGGATGTTCATCAGCCTGCGGATTCTAGCCTCTGCATCCTGAATGATGGGCTCGTAGCTCTTGGAGCGGTGGCTCATTTCCATAACGGACTGGCCGGACCCCTTGTAATCAAGCATTTCAGCGGCAGCTTCCTGCAAAACTGATTCAGGCAGGCAAGAAGGACCTGCAGAAAAATTATATACACGACTCATAAAAACTCCTTCGGGGGATTTTCCGCCCAACGCTGTATTCTATTGAATAATTCCCGCCACCAATTGGCGTAGGGAATGAATTACCGAAATATTTTCCACCTTTACCGTGGCTGGTACCGTCAGCAGTCTGTTGGTGTAGTTCACAATGCCCTTGATTCCTGCTTGGGCAAGCCGTTGTCCGTAGGCAATGGCCATTTCATCAGGAACCGCCAAGATTGCGTATTGAATCCCTTCTTTTTCCACAATCTGCTCCAAGCGGGCGGCCGGATAGAGGGGAAAGCTGGCATTCAGCAGCTCCACCCGGTTTACGCTGGGGTCAAAGCCTGCCACCAGCTGAAATCCAGCTGCAGCAAATCCCCCATACTCCAACAATGCTGCTCCAATCTTTCCCAGCCCCAAAATGCAACAACGATAGACCTTCTTGTCTTTGGAGCTAGACCCCAAAGCTTGAGCAATGGCCTCTTGCAGCTGGGCAATGGGGTAGCCATTGGATGCACCGCACTTGAGCCCAAGCTGGCTTATGTCCCGACGAATGGTGGCATCTGTCCAACCGGTGAGCTGGGCGATTTTTCGGGAGGTGATGGTGGCCTTGTCCCCCTTTCCAGCCGACCTGCCTTCTGTTTGCGCCGCCTGCTGATGCTCCTGATACAACAGCAACTCCTGCTGCAACAAATATTCAAGGCTCAGCAATCGTTTTCTGGAAGGCTCTGAAAGACTGGCCATAACTTCTCCCAAATAAATGCTTTGTGCTCTGTAAAAGCTGTATGTTGTGAAATATTTCACTGAATACGATAAAATTATACTGAAAAAATAGCTGTTAGGTCAAGGGATTTGAAAAATTAGAGAAGCTTTCCCTAAGCTTTATCTCAAATAAAATGATGAAATCAGTATTTATTGTGAAATAATTCACGATAAATAGGCCTCGTGGATAAGTTTAAACGTTTTTCTGTGAAAACCAGCTTTGCTGCACCAAATCTCGTACAGCTTCCAGAGGTAAATGGGCTTCCAGCTCCTCCTCTCACTTTCAATTCACCTATGTTGTACTTTACCCAAGAGGTAAAATCTATGGTGAGTTCTTTTATTCTGAATACAGATGAATTGAATGCCAGCTTCCTTGAAACTATAAAAAAATTATTTACTGGCAAAGAGATAGCAATTACTGTTCAAGATGCCCAAAATGACACCGACTATTTGCTCAAAAATCAAGCAAACAAAAACCATCTTTTGCAATCAATTGCATTGAAGAAATAGAAAGTGGACTTGAAATTTATAGCAAGAATTGGCAGAATCCTGATAGAGTCCTTACTGCTTCTGAAAGAATCAACCAATATGATGGCGTGAAGAATATTGTTACATCTAGAGGCGGCGGTGGCACGACATCTCCATGAGGTTTAAATAAAATGAAAAAATTATTTTCATAGTTGCAGTTTTCTTCAGTCTATTTACAGAAAAGACAATAGCACAAAGTAACAAAACAATAAAATTCGATGTATATAACGGAAACGGCTACACATATCAAGTATCTGAAAATTTGCTTTTCATAAATGGAGATACATACGATATTTATATTCTTTTTAGACGAAGGCGAAAATGAATACACCCACGAAGAAGAAATTGATTATCTGACAGAATATTACCTTCCTTTCTTAAATAAAAGTCAGCTTCGTGTCCTAAGAAACACTATTTACGCCCACTACGGTTATCGTTTTACGTTTGCAAAAGCTTTTTAGCAAATGTTCTGCCATTGAAAAACAATGGTACACCCCTGTAGATAATTTTGATGAATCACTTATTCCTGAATCACATCAGGAATTTATTAATCTCATAAAAGAATTTGAATACAAGAAATAACAACTCCAAAAACGAAGGACATTAGTCCTGAACAAATCCGTGTGGCAAAAAAACAAGCGGATTCGCAGGTGGCGGGAGCCACCTCTTCAATCACTTCCCCAGAATCCATCCCGAACCCTAGAACCAGCCCCATCTATCCAGCAGTATAGCCCGATGAACGAAAAACTGGTGGAGGATGCCAGCGGGTGCCTGCCACCGACGCCCTCTGAACGCAGTGAAGTGTAAGTCGGAGGTGGGCTGCTAGCATCCTCCACCGCTTTTAATTTCATTGAACCTATGCTATACTGCCACCCATGGAGTACAAGGTAAATTTCACTTGGGACGACGAAGCCTGTGTTTGGATTGCTCAAAGCGATGACATTCCCGGACTGGTGCTGGAAGGCGGCTCTTTGGATGCACTTATTGAGCGTGTCCGTTTTACCGCCCCAGAATTGATTGAATTGAACAAAACCCCACCGATTCATTCATTTTTCTTCAGCGTCCAGCGACACGAAACGGTATTGGCATAATGGCAGAATACGAAAAGCGTGTTCGAGAAATTCTCCTGCTGAATGGTTGCTATTTTGTACGTCATGGCAAGGGTGATCATGACATTTACTACAGCCCGATTACAAATCGCAATTTCACTGTAGATTCAAAGATAAAGTCACGCCATACCGCCAATGCCATCATGAAACAAAGCGGCATCAATCATCACTTCTAGTCCCATTCACCAGCCCCATCTACCCAGCAGTATAGCCCGATGAACGAAAAACTGGTGGAGGATGCCAGCGGGTGCCTGCCGACACCGCCCTCTGAACGCAGTGAAGTGTAAGGTGGCGGTGGGCTGCCAGCATCCTCCACCGCTTTTAATTTCATTGAACCTATGCTATACTGCCACCCATGGTAATTTCTTCTATTGATTTGAAAGATGGTAAGGTGGTTCAGTTAAAGAACGGCAAGGACAAGGTGCTGGAGCGGGACAACCCTTTGGAATTGATTTCTGATTTTAACAAGTACGGCGAGGTGGCCGTCATAGATCTTGATGCTGCCCTGGGAAATGTCACCCCCAAGGGGACAACCGCCAACACAGAGATTCTCAAGTCCCTGCTGCGTCACGGCAATGTGCGGGTGGGCGGCGGCATTCGTGATGTAAAGCGTGCCAAGGAATTGATTTCATTGGGAGCGGAAAAGGTTATCGTTGGGTCTGCCGCCTTCAATGCAAATCCTTCTGATGGAAATATTCTCAACACTGCATTTTTGGACGAGCTGGTGGCTGCTGTCGGTCGTCAGCGGATTATCATTTCGGTGGATGCGATTAACGGGGTGATTGCAATCAAGGGCTGGACAGAAACAGCTGGCATTCCCCTCATAGATGGTGCCAAGGCGGCAGAAAAATACGCCTCGGAGCTGCTTTTTACCTGCGTGGAGCGAGAAGGCTGCATGACTGGCACCAATATGGAGCTGGTTCGCCAGCTGCGGGAAGCCATTTCTTGCCGCCTGGTGGTGGCAGGTGGAGTCTCCAGTCTGGAGGAGATTGTGGAGCTGGAGGCTCTTGGCTGCGACGTGCAGCTGGGAATGGCCCTGTATACCGGAGCTGTTTCCCTCAAGGACGCATTCATCGGCTGTCTCAATTGGAAGAAGGTGGACATGATTCCCGTTATCGCCCAGAGTGTGGCTGGTGAGGTGCTGATGATGGGCTATGCCAACAAGGAAGCCTTTGAAAAGACCTTTGCCAGTGGCAAGCTCTCCTTCTGGAGCAGGACACGGAATCAGCTGTGGACAAAGGGCGAAACCTCCGGCAATTTTCTGGAGGTGGTAAAGCTGCGGGTGGACTGCGACCGGGACACGGTGCTGGCAACGGTAATTCCCCACGGTGGCGTTTGTCACACAGGCAGCTGGACCTGCTTTACTGCCGAGGCAGAGGAAGCTTCATCTATGGAGCGACTCTATCAGATTATTGCCCAACGCTTTGCCAATCCCACCCCCGGCTCCTACACCGCCACCTTGACTGGAGAGCGGGTGCGGGAAAAGCTCATGGAAGAAGCCGAAGAATTGACCGAGGCAGAGGACCACGAGGAGGCCGTATGGGAATGTGCCGACCTGCTGTATTTCATGAACGTGCTGATGTATCAAGAGGGCGTCACCTGGAAGCAGGTGCTTGACGAGCTTGACCGCCGCCACAAGAAGTGAGGTGTATGAAAGCCCCGACCTTTGGCCGGGGTTCTTTTATTTATCACAAGAAAACAGAGTGAGCTTCTCTCAGTCTCCCCGTACCCGCTTGCGAATAGCCTGCAATTCCTGGGGAAGCTCTTCCATCGTTAAATCTGGCAAGTCCATAGTCTTGCCTTCATTCAGGGCATTCAGGTAGTATTGCTCCTTAAAGTCCAGCACCTTGATGATTTCGTTCAGCTTTGCTACCTGCTGCTGAATCACTGCCCTGTGACGGAGAACAATCTCCAGCCTGCGGGCAATGGTGGTATCTCGTTCCTTAAACATTTTTACAAAATCCTTGATTTCCTTCAGGGGCATACCTGTTTTTTTCAAGGAATCGATGATAATGAGCCATTCTAAATCAATGTCTGTAAACTGGCGAATTCCACTGTCGGAACGCTCCACAAAGGGAAGAAGACCTTCTTTTTCGTAATACCGCAAGGCTGAGGGTGCAATATCAAGTCTTTGAGATATTTCTCCAATGCTGTAGCTCATAGATCCTCCTTTGCCAGAGTAACAATATAATTAAAATTTGCTCGATTTCATCATAATAATATTCATTAAAAAATACAAGGCTAATATCTTGAATAATATTGAATTAGCATGAAGTTGAATGTAAGTTTAACCTTTCCCTACACCACAAAATCATCAAAAATACTGGTTGACAATCCTTGGCTTATGGGAAAGAATGAGAGGAATTCAGCCTGAGAATTTGTTTTCCAAAATCATTAGCAGGCGCAAAGGATGAATATGTCTATAATCAAAATTATTTCTACCCAGGAGCTTTCCGCCGATTTTTTTGAGCCACGTGTCTTTGCCGACGATACAACTGGCATTGTATCCAGCATTATCAGCCAAGTCCGAAAGGATGGGGATGCTGCCTTGCACAGGCTGGCGGCACAATTTGATTCTGCAGCTCCTTCCCGGCTGGAAATCGCCGAAGAGGACTTGGCCGCAGCCGCAGAAAACCTCCGTCAAAGTCAACCAGAGCTTTATGACGCCCTCTGTTATTCTAAGGACTTGGCCCTCAAGTTTGCCCGTCGCCAGCGTGAATCCTTTGATAATTTTGAAGTGGAATTGGAGCCAGGGCTTTTTACCGGCCAAAGGAACATTCCTGTGGACAGGGCGGGGTTGTACGTTCCCGCTGGCCGCTTCCCCCTGCTTTCCACCGTCATCATGACCTCTGCCCCTGCCGTGGCCGCTGGCTGTGGCGAGGTGGTGCTCTGTACTCCGCCACGCCCCCATCCCGACGGCAGCACAAGGGCATATGGGGATGCAGGAATCCTGGCCACCGCCTACCTGTGTGGCGTCCACCGGGTTTTTGCCTGTGGGGGAGCCCAAGCCATTGCCGCCATGGCCTATGGCACGGAAACAATTCCTCGCTGTGATGTGATTGTGGGGCCAGGAAATAAATTTGTGGCAGAGGCAAAGCGGCAAGTCTACGGTACTGTTGGCATCGATATGCTGGCAGGCCCCACGGAGGTTTTCATCATAGCGGATGGTTCTGCAAATCCAGCTTGGGTGGCCGCCGACCTTTTGGCGCAGGCCGAGCATGACCCGGATGCACAGGCTGTCCTTGCCACCCCAGACAAAAATCTTGCCCAGGCGGTGGCCCAGCAGCTGGAGGTTCAGCTGGAAACCTTGGACACGGCAGAAACGGCTCGTACCAGCATCCAACGGAATGGCTGCATTGTCATCACCAAGGATTTAGAGGAAGCTGCCCATTTAGCAAACAAAAAGGCCCCCGAACACTTGGAGCTGGCCTTGGATCCAGGAGCCCAGCTGGAAAAATTGGAATCTCTTGTACACAACTATGGCTCCTTGTTTATTGGCCACGGTTCTGCAGAGGTACTGGGAGATTATGCCGCTGGTTTGAATCACACCCTGCCCACTTCAACCTCCGCCCGTTTTGCCGGTGGCCTTTCCGTCCGCTGCTTCCTCAAAACAGTGACCACCCTGCGAACAGTAGAAGGTTCAGCTGGCCAGATACAGTCCGCCACAGCCGCAGGCCTCCTTGGCGACGCAGAAGGCTTATCCGCTCACGCTCGTGCTGCGAGAATTCGCCTGTAAGTGAGCGGCCTGCTCCCGCTCGTGCTGCAAGGATTCGCCTGTAAGTGAGCGGCCTGCTCCCGCTCGTGCTACGAGAATTCGCCTGTAAGTGAGCGGCCGCTCCCGCCCGTGCTGCGAGAATTCGCCTGCAACTGGAGCTATTTTGATTGAGATTTTACTATACTTGAAAAGGAGTGAATGATGAAGTCAATTTTGATTAAAGATACCACCAAGGAAGAACGGATTCGCATTGTCCAGCAATCCTTAAGTGCCTGTGGAACAGAATGTGAATTCTGCAATGGCTGCGATAACCTTGGAGGAGGGATTGTGGATAGCATCTATCAGCCATATATCGATGGAGAAAAAGAAATCGCTCAAATCAATATGGAGTATAGAGCAAATTTTGTAAGGGGATAGAATTGTATGGCACAATTTGATGTGGTAAAGAAGAATTTGGAGAATCGTGGTTTTGCTGTTTCTTGTTTTGCGACCTCGACAGAAGCAGTGGCCTACCTTGATTCCCAAATTGATGGGAAAACGGTTGGTTTTGGTGGCTCCATGACGTTGGAAGCCTTGGGTTTGTATGAAAAGCTTGGTTCCCACAACAAAATCTTCTGGCATCAGCGTATTCCAGAGGGGAAGACAGGAAACGAAATCAAGGCCGCTGCCAATGGAGCCCAAATCTACATGTCTTCTATCAACGGCTTGGCAGAAACAGGGGAAATCATCAATATTGACGGAAATTGTAATCGTGTGGCGGCAATTTTGTATGGTCATGAAAAGGTGTACCTTGTGGCAGGTCAGAACAAGCTGGCCAAGGATTATGATGCTGCCCTGTGGCGAGCTAGAAATATTGCCGCCCCATTAAATACAAAACGACTGAACAAAAAAACTCCCTGTGCTGTCAAAGGGGACAAATGCTATGACTGTCGTAGCCCGGAACGGATTTGTTCGGCCTTGTCCGTGTTGTGGACAAGGCCAGGTGCCTGTGACTACGAAGTCATCCTGATTGAAGAGAATCTGGGCTTTTAGAGTCGGCTTCCATGGACAGATTCTAGTTGTGGACAAATAAAAAGGCTGGAGAGTCAAGCCCATTCTCCAGCCCTTCCTTTATTTTGTGGCAGCCAGCCGTTTCTGGTATTCGTCCTCCATGGAATCATGCTGTTTTTCCAGCAGCTCCATAATCTTGTCCACGACAGCCTGCTTGGGGTCGATTCCCCTGTCTTCAGGCTTCTCGCCCAGTTCCTTCAGCATATTATTGCGGAAGGGCTTGCAGTCAATGACAGGGCTTGCGGTCATGAGAATCACATCCTTGCACACCAAATCAGAAAGCATGTCGTTGGGGGTTTCTGGATTGATTCTCAGACAGTTGCCGTTGGTAGAAATCAGAATCATCACATCGAACATCCGCAGGTAGGAGTCGATTTCCCGCAAGCCCCGCTTTGTCTCAGGCTTTCCCGGGCGGTAGCGGGTTCCACTGGGGAATACCAGGATTGTCTGGCCACGTCTTTTGGCAGCATCCATGGCTCTCATTGATGCCATATTGATTTTCCGGCTTTTAGCCTCTTCTGCAGCCCGCTCCTCTGGGTCGGTATAAGCTGCCAAGCTGCGGCTGGGGTAAATGACAATGCGTGTAAAGCCTTCTGCCCAAGCCTTTACCATGGGATTTTCCTCGTTTAATTTCATTCCTGCCATGGCAACAATCCGACTGGACAAATCCTTTCCTTCAGCAGAATCATGATCAAGGAGATAGCACAGAAGGGGCAGGTCCATGTTGCTGTAATGCTCCATCAAAATCAGACCACGCTTACCAGCCTTGAGCTGGTTCAAGAATTCTATGAAATGCTCCCTGTTCATGAGTTGGGAGCCAGGCAAGAGATTATCCTCTACCATGGAATCCATGATTTTGCGAGTTCCTGGATTCCATTCCTGATACACATTAGTGTCATCAATCTTGTCTGCAGCATGAGCCAATCGAGCAAGCTCTCCAAAATGATGCTTGTAGCGTTCGCCTAATGGTATTCCTTCCATAACATAAAACTCCTGTTATTTTTCTACGTCTCTTTGCACTTAAATCTACCCCCTATTTTTGCCTGTGTCAAGATTTTGGAATTTACCTAGGATTCGGCGATGAGAAAGGAAATTGGAACGGCACAAGCAAAAGCAACCTTGCGAAAACTGGGACTCATCCTTCACATCATCGATACGTCTGAAAAAACAGTGGACTATGCCCTAAATTCAGATTTTTCCGATTTAGAAGACCCAATCCAATGATATACTGCACAGCAGCATCAAATCAAAATACTGCTTACAAGAAATAACAAGGCAGCAGGGATTACCGTTCAAACGCCAGAAACCTTTTAATCGCTTCTGGCCTTGTGCAATCCCATTCCTGGGTACACAACAAGATGACAAAAGCTACAAACCAGTGTATATTTAAACGAGGAGGCAAAATATGGCTATTACAACAGCAGAATTACAAGAGAATCTTTCCAAATACCTTATTTTGGCTGCAACAGAAGAAATCCTCATAACAGAAAACGGCAAGATAATTGCAATGCTTTCCAATCCCAATCAAGATAGAATTGAAATAGCCCAATCTCTTTTTGGCATCCTCCCAGCTGATACCACCCTTGAAGAATCGGAAAAAGAGAGACTTGCAGCAATATGAAGGCTCTCATTGATACATGCATCATTATTGATGCCCTCCAAGATAGAAAACCATTTTCCAAGGATGCCCAACAAATTTTCTTAGAAATTGCCAAGCGTTCCCTTGTAGGGTGCATTACCGCAAAATCAATAACAGACATTTATTATTTGACACACAAAGCTACCCATAATGACGAGACAACAAGAGCAATATTACACAAGTTGTTCTCCTTATTTGAAATAATCGATACAGCAGCTGTTGATTGCATCAAAGCATTGTCCTCTCCCATGAAAGACTACGAAGATGCTGTCATGTCTGAAACAGCCTCAAGAAATGCTCTCGATTATATCATCACTCGCAATGTAAAAGATTATTCTCAGTCAAAAATTCCTGTTTATATGCCAGAAGTCTTTCTTCATCTTTTATGAACACAGAAGAGCTGGAAGCAGGGATTACCGTTCAAACGCCAGAACTGTTTTTAGCTGCTTCTGGCCTTGTGCAATCCCCTGCAACAATCACTCTACAATGGCCCACTGGCCCTTCACTTCCTTGGCAATCGGCGGGCTAGCACGATAGCCGATGGCGGCACAGCCATACACACCATGATCTTCTGGAATACCGAATTCAGAGAGAATGGCTCGAACGGCAGGATTATCCTGACAATCCTGTACTTGATTAATCCAAACACAGCCAAGTCCCAGCCCCTGACAGGCCAAGTAGATATTTTCCATAGCACAGGCATTATCTACCTCACGATACTTGCTCTCCTTGAGATTTGAAGTAATCACCAAAACCTGGGGGCTATACATGGTATAGTCTGCTCCACGGCTCAAGGCTGACCCCACAGCTGCTGCCAGCTGCTGGATTTTTTCAGGATTTACCACAGCAGTAAACTTCCAGGTCTGCTTGCACATACCACTGGGAGCAGCAAGGGCACAATCTAAGATTGTTTTAACATTGTCTAGAGCCACCTTTTCTTCTGTAAAGCTGCGACAAGTTCGTCGCTCCAAAATAGCTTTGATAATTTCGTTCATATGTACCTCCAATCCTACAAAGCTCATATCCAACAGAAATTATTGTTCCAGTGGCTCCATACCAATAAATGCAGTCACAGATTTTTCGGGAGCCATCACCAAGGAATTGGTGAGGGTAAGACCGATTCTTTGGGTACAGGGCAGGATGGAAAAAAAGTGACGCTGAATTTCCAAGCTCACGTCCCCATACCCAGGACTGAAGCGAGAATGAAGCTTGTAGCCTTGTTCACCAGCCTCCTGCTCCAGCTGGGCATTGAAGCTATCCAAGTAGGATTCAATGAACATGGCTCCAGCTGCCTGCATGATGGCAGCCTTTGCTGCGTCCAGCTTGGTAAAGCGACGAATCAGATTGTCTGCCAAGGGGCCAATGGTAGAAGCAATCAAAATCACCCTGGTACATCCAGCCAAATTTCTTGCAAGATACTTGCTTTCAAACTGAATGGAACCAATTTTTATGAGGGGCAGCTTGTCTGTATCCTCTTCAGCAGGAAAATCGATTTCCAGCGGAAGACAGGTGTACACACTTTGGGCCTTGAGGGTGGAATGCATCTGCTGAACGCAGGAGGTCACCAGCTGCTGAATGTCTTGGGGAATGCCACCATCCTTTCCTAAAACCACAGAGCGGGCAAAACCCATGTAACGGTAGGTTTCATCCATGTCCACAGGAACCGAGGCAGCATCCACCCGATGATGATAGATAATAGAATCTTCAATCATGTTCACAACCCACAGCTAGCACAAAGTCTTTGCACCCGGCCCTACAATGTGGGACAGGTTTGCCTGAATCTGGCGGGCAACCTCCGGCTTGTTCATGGAATACACGTGGATTCCATTCACCCCGTTAGCAACCAAGTCAATGATTTGGTCCGTGGCATAGGCAATGCCCGCCTGGGTCATAGCTTTGGGGTCGTCGCCAAACTTGTCCACAATGGCCTTGAATCGAGCAGGAAGATAGGTTCCAGAAAGCTTGCAAATACGGGCAATTTGCTTCCCGTTGGTAACAGGCATAATTCCAGCTACCACAGGCACCGTAATTCCCTGCTCACGAATCTTGTACAAGAAATTGTAGAGTATGTTGTTGTCAAAGAACATCTGGGTAGTCAAAAACTGACAGCCAGCCTCCACCTTCCTTTTCAAATTCAAGATATCCTCACGGGAATTGGCAGATTCCGTGTGACCTTCTGGATAGCAGGCACCGCCAATACAAAAATCCCCGGACTCACGAATAATTTCCACCAAATCGCTGGCATACTTGAATTCAGCCTGGGACCAATCAGCTCCTTCAGGAAGATCCCCCCGCAAGGCCAGCACATTTTTAATGCCAGCATCCTTGATTTTTTTCAGCTGAGCTTGAATGGTAGCCCGATTGGAGGACACGCAGGTAAAATGAGCCAAGGCTGGAACCTGAAATTCCATCTGAATGGCATCTGCAATGGCCACAGTATATTCACTTGTTCCCCCACCAGCACCGTAGGTAACGCTCATGAAGTCAGGCTGCATGGCGGCAATTTCCCGCACATTCTCCAGTAATGGTTCGTAGGCGACATCAGTTTTAGGAGGAAAAACCTCATAAGACAGAGTTGGCCGCCCGGATTTTAGTATATCGATGATTTTCATAAGTAGATAATACAGGTTTTATCCGCTTAGTGCAACGAAAAAGAAACCCCTACACCTTGAACTGGTCAATCTCATTGCTTATCTCGTCGATGGAGGCCATCAGCCGTGGCGTCACCTCCTTCAGCTCATTACCGGTGGCATTGATTTTGGAGGTCTCCTCCGTTATCAAGGCCATGGCCCGCTGCATGGATTCCGTAACCTGCTGCAGGTTCCTGATCTTGTCCAGAACCACCTGGTTCTCCTGGGACATCTTCCGGCCGGCATCACGAACCTCGGAGGTGTTGTTGTTCATGGTGTGCAGGGCATCGAAAATCTGCTTGGAGCCCGCATTCTGCTCGTTCATGGCCCGCTTGATGCTGATGACCATCTCGTTGGTGGAATTTATCAGGGTGGAAACCTTGGAGAATGCCTCCATGGACTCGATGGAGGCCTGCACAACACCGCTGATTGAGCTGGTGATTTCCCGAAGCTGCTCGTTTATCTTGTTGGACTCCTGGGAGGAGGACTCGGAGAGCTTCTTTATCTCGTCCGCAACCACGCTGAAGCCCTTTCCTGAGTCTCCTGCATGGGCAGCCTCAATAGCGGCATTGATGGCCAAGAGGTTTGTCTGGCCGGCGATTGCTGAAATAATCTCGTTGGCATTCTGCAGGTTTTCCGACTGCTTTTCAATGTCCTTGATTTTTTGGCTCACCACCTCCTGCCGCTGGATTCCCACATTGGTATTCTCGAACAGCTCCCCGAAGGAGTCCGCCATGATGTCCACCGACCTGTCCACGGAGCCAATGTTGCCCATCATCTGCTCAATGGCGGAGGAGGCCTGGGAAACACCCACCGCCTGACGCTCAATCATACCCTCCAGGCTGTTGATGTTGCTGGAAATCTCGTTTACGGACTGGGCGGTCAAGTCCATACTGTTGCCCTGGGCTGCAATCTGCCCCCGCATATCCTCGATGCTGGAGAAAAGCGACGATATTGAGTGGGCGGTGACAGAGGCATTGTCCTCCATGACACTACCCACCTTGGCCAGATTGTCCTTGGACTCCTTGATGTCCGTGACGATGGTCTGGAGCTTTTCCTCGAACAGGTTGAAGCTCTGCACCACTCCACCAATCTCATCTTCAGATGAAATTGAGATGCGCCGTGTCAGGTCCGCATTTCCTGTGGCTATCTCGTTGATGGCAGACTGCACCACCTTTAGGGGCTTGATAGAGCGGGAGATTACCAACGAGACCACCAGCATGGAGACAATGGTGATGATGGCAACGTAAATGATAATGATGCTTCTGACCCGGTTCATTCCAGCCTGGAAGTCGCTGTAGGGAACAATGTCCATGGCAATCCATTCCGTGTCAGGAACATGCTCAAAGGCCAGAATGTAGGTGTTTCCGTCCTGGGTATATTTTATGGTTCCCTGATTCTCGGACTTGATTCGCTCAATCTCCCTGATATATTCCTGATTTCCTGTTGACCGAGCATTCTGGAAAAAATTCTCCACATAAAATCCATCGTAGCTGCTGGTTGCACCAAGATATTTTTCATCCGCAATGATGGTTCCCTCGGAATGAAGCTCGGAAAAGGACTCATTTTCTCCCCCGGCACCATCCTGCAATGTTATCAAAAAAGCGGATCGCTCGTTTCCAGCCCTGTGATCTACTGTCAGCTGGCTCAGCTGCAGGCCGTCTATCACACAGAAAATCACATTGATGATATTGTTGTCCTTGTCAAAAACGGGGACAGCATAAAAGAGCGCCGGAGCGTTGGTGACCTTGTTGATGAAGGGGTCGCTGACAAACCGCTTTCCCGTGGAATAGGGATACTGGAAGTATTTTCGCTCGGTGAATGGAATTCTTGTCACACCGTTGTTAATCCAGGCGAATCCCTCTGTATCAAGGATACACACATCGATGTAATCCTTGTTGTTGTACATGGCCTCGTAGATGATGTGGGTCTTCTCCAGCAAATCCACCTCCACATCCCTGATGGATGACAGGGAGGCAAGGGTCTCAATCATCTTGAATTCCCGCTCGTTCTTTGCCTTGATTGTCTCCGCAGTGGCATGAACCGTCTCCACCAGCGCCTTTGTCATCTCCTCCTCCAGACTGGTCTTTGCACTGCGAATCGAAATGAACGCAATGGAAACAAAGGACAACACCATGATGGCCAGAACAACAAGACTGATTTTCAACCGAAGGCTCTTCATTCTCTCAACTCTCCGAAATGCAACAAGTTCAAATTCCATTGTACCACCACAATCAACAAGTTGCAAGAAAAACAAAATCGCAATTTTATCCAAAATATTAAATTTGCCTATAGTGTAACGGAGCAAGAAATATGCTACAATTCCTTCCATGAAAAGAATACTTGTCCTGCTTCTGACCATCCTGCTTGGTCTTGATTGTATCCTTGCCTTTGGCTCCAAGGAGGAGCACCCCAGCTCCCTCAATCCATCACCCCATTCCCCCCAAGACCAGGAATCCCTGTTCAGCCAGCGGATTGTGTCTCTGGTTCCCTCCGTCACCGAAACCCTCTTTGCCCTCCAGGCCCAGGACAAGATTGTGGCCCGCACCGATTTTTGCAACTGGCCGCCAGAAGCGCAAGCAATCCCTTCTGTGGGAGGCTTTGACGGAAAAACCATCAGTCTAGAGCGGATTGTGGCCTTTCAACCTGATTTGGTCTGTATTGCAGACGTAATGCACAATCACTTGATTCAGCCACTGGAGGCTCTGGGAATCAAGGTATTTTTATCAACCGCCCAGAAGCTAGACCAGATTTACGAGGAAATTGTTCAGCTGGGAGAGCTCACTGGCCACCAGAAAGAAGCCCAAAGCCTTGTAACCCAGATTGAATCCCAGCTAGCAGAAGCCCAGCAGCTCGTGGCAAAAGCCCAGTCATCTCAGCAAAATCTTGGAACAAGGGTGTACTGGGAAGTGGCTGCTGCCCCTTACTTTTCTCCTGGCAAAGATTCCTTTATCACCGACTTGTTGGTATCCATGGGATTGGAAAATATCTTTGGAACCGTAGCCCAAGCCTATCCCCAGGTAAACGAGGAGGGAATTATCGCAGGCCAGCCAGATTGTATCTTCTTTCCTGACTATAATTTCCAAGGTGAAGCTGGAGCACGGGCTATCGCCAGCAGAGCTGGCTGGCAAAAGCTTCCTGCTGTAGTTCATGGCAGAATTTTCCCTGTGGATAGCGACCTTTTCTCCCGCCCCGGCCCACGAGTTGGCACCATGGCACTGGAGCTGGCTCTTTTGATTACCAGCCAACCACCTGCTTCTGAGACAGCCCGGTGAAAAATTTTCTTGCCTTTGGATTGGGCAGCTTAGTGCTGATAGCAAGCCTTTTTCTGGGAGTGGCCTTTGGTACGGAAGCTTTTTCTGTGCAAGAGGTTATAGCCGCCTTGTTCAATTACAATGAGCAAGCTCCCACCTCCTTTTCTGCCACCATCATTCAACAAATCCGCCTGCCCCGAACCCTGCTGGCGGCTCTGTGCGGCGGTTTGCTGGCGGGAGCAGGAGCGGTGTTCCAGGGCTTTTTCCGAAATCCACTGGCAGATTCAGGCATTATGGGGATTTCTTCTGGGGCAGCCTTGGGAGCAGTTTTTTCCGCCCTCTTGTCCGCCAGCCTTGCAACGCCTCTCTTTGCCTTTGCTGGCGCCTTGGCGGCAGCTTTCATCGTCTTTGGAGCCTCTCGTCTTCATGGAAAATACACTGGCACCACCATCATCATCCTCACTGGCACTGCCGCCTCCGCCTTTTTCTCTGCCCTCACCTCCTTGCTGGTATTGCTGAAGGACAGGGAATTGTACAAGATTTTCGTGTGGACCCTTGGCAGCTTTAACGGCAAGGGCTGGAATGAATTGCAGTTCATCCTGCCAGTAACAATTGTTGCCCTTATCCTGCTGTGCCTTTGCCCCCGTAGTCTGGATCTTTTGGGAGGCGGGGAAACCTCTGCCCAAGCCCTGGGACTGAACCTTGCCACCACAAAGCTTTTGGTGCTAGGGGCAGGCTCGCTTGCTGCAGCCTCTGCAGTCTGCACCGGAGGAACCATAGGCTTTGTGGGATTGATTGTGCCCCATCTTTTGCGGCGACTGTACAGTCCCCGCCACCAGCTGCTGATTCCTGCCAGCATTCTTTTTGGAGCCAGCTTTGTGATTCTTGCAGACCTCATTGCACGAACAGCCATTCCACCGGCAGAAATTCCTGTGGGACTGGTGACCTCACTGGCGGGGGCTCCTTTTTTTGTTTTCCTCCTGCTTGCAGCCAAGGGAGAAAGCTATGAATGAGAAGATTTTCTTCCACCAAGCTTCGGCCACCGCCCAAAATCAGGCAATGCCACTGGTGCAGGTAAAAGAGCTTTCTGCCTGGTACGGAAAGCATCAGGTTCTGGGCAACATCAGCTTTTCCATGAAGGCGGGGGATTTTATCTGCCTGAGCGGGCCCAACGGCTGCGGAAAGTCCACCCTCATGAGCTTGCTGGCAGGACTTGGTCGCCACAGACTCACCACCACAGGCTCGATCCAACTGGAAGGCTGCAATCTGAATCAGTTGAAATCAAAGCAGCGGGCAAAGCTCATTTCCTACATGAGCCAGACAGAAGCAAGCCTGTGGAATTTTACGGTACAGGATGTGATTCTCACCGGCCGCTACTGCCACACTGGATTTACCGGCAGCTATTCCCAGCAGGACAGGGACATTGCCCACCAAGCGGCGAATCAACTCCAGCTAAAACCTCTATTAAATAGAAGGATTCACAGTCTTTCTGGAGGGGAATTCCAGCGAGTCCGCATTGCCCGCTCCTTTTGTCAGCAGCCAAAAGTCCTGCTGCTGGACGAACCAGCCGCCAACCTGGATCTTGCCCTGCGTCACGACCTTTTGCAAGCCACCAAGGAGCTAGCACAACAGCAGGGAACTGCCGTCCTCATGTCCATCCACGACATCAACCTAGCCGCCGCCTTTGCCCAAACCCTAGCATTGCTGCGGCCTTGGAGCAGCTTTAGCGAAAACCAGGATCGTGCCCCCCAGCTCCTTCTCGGCAGTCCCCAGCAGGTGATGACCCCGGCAAACCTGCAACAAGTGTACAACCGCAGCTTCCAGATTTTTACCCACCCAATTCACGGTTGCCCCGCAGTGTGGCTGGAGTGAGAGTTGCCGGAACTCCCTTTACCACCTATCTTTTTGACAGATATATCGGTTTACTTTAAGCATGATTGTGAGCTTTGCAGATTCCGAAACAGAAAAAATCTGGCAGGAAAAAAAATCCGCTAAAATCCCACCAGAAATTCAAAGACGGGCATTTGCAAAGCTGCTTCTCATTCATTCTGCGGAAAATGAGGATGACCTAAAGCTTCCTCCGGGGAATGAATTTGAACATCTCATTGGCAATCTTTCAGGCTATTGCTCCATACGAATAAATAATCAGTGGAGAATACAATTTAAATTTCACGATGGAGAAGACTGTGATGTGAAAATCACGGATTATCATTGATAGGAGAATAAGCATGACCGATGACACCATCACCTTGCCCACAGTGGTCGTACTCGTAGCAGGTGGTGGTTCCGTCCGGGTGGCTCATGCTCTCCACCAGCCCCAGGGCGTTGTATGTGTAGGCCGTCTCCCTGCCGTGGCCGTCCGTGACGGCGGCAAGGTTGCCCGCAGCGTCGTAGGTGCAGGTTATTTAGGCATACGGCGAATACAAAAAACTGAACTAGCTGGTTTGAAGAAATCCTCATCTTCAAGGTTTATGCCCATTCTCTTACAAAACAACAGTATCTTCTCTTTGTTGAATTTGTCTGGAATACGTTTCTCTCCATAGGTATCGCCCTCTTCAAAAAAGGCTGGCTCACCTGTATGATAGAATTTCCAACGTTTCTCTTTAATGTTGTAGACAACCCGTTCTTTTTGATTTTCGTAATAAGCTAAATAATATCCTGGATACGGTTTCTCATCGTATATTCTGATATGTGCTGTTCTAATGTTATAAAGCATTGCTATATTGTGGACAAAAGAAAAGTATCCATCCGAATCGTTATTTCTAAAAATAACAAACGAATCTTTTTGCAAGAAAACATATCCTTCCCAAGGATGTGTACTATAACTTGGTTCAATTTGAGTGTTGCATATTTGCTCCAAAGTTTCTATATTAATTAAATATTTTTCTGATTCAACACACTTTAATCTACTCTGTATTATCCTGTAAAAAAAATCCTCATAGTTCTCTATGTCAAAAAAAACGCTAAATACTAATCTCATACCTAACCCCTCTGTTCTTTATTCAAGTATCTCCAGATGCATAATTCCACTTGGATCATTTCTTTGAATAGTCTCCCCATGTTTTTAGATGATGACTTGCTTCTGTCAATTTCCCAGTAATGTCTCTTTCCATCGCTATCTGTCCATTGCAAATCTGGTCTATTTGCTCCCACTTTGTTTCCATTTGCATCCACCTGTTGTTGATTTTTTCGTATATCTTTTTCATTGTTTTTTATAAGTTCATCTAGTTTCTGTTGTATTCTTGCATCATGTTCAATGCTGCCATGCCTAGGGGCTACTCCATTATTTGCAGGTGGAGCATTACCGAATATTTTCTTAGTAATATTCGCATCATCAAGAAGCTTAGTCCCAGCCTCAAGAACCTCATCCCCATGCTTAATGGCAGCCCGTACCACCTTGCCGCCTTTACCAATGGCATCTCCCCAAACTGGCACCATGGAGGCTGCAGAAAGGGCTGCTCCGGCTACATCTCCACGGCCAAGTCATCTTCGGAAGTGGGGAAAAGAGTTGAAATTATTTCTTCTTTACCAAAAAAATCGACAGACAAATTTTGGTCATCAAAATTTCCAAATGCTCTTATAAACAAGAAATTTTGATTATAAAAGAAATTGATCACTTTCTCGAAGTCAAAATAAAAGGAACTCAAAAAAAAGTCTATGTCATTCCAATTTACATCCTTTCTACTAGTGGCAAATAGAAAAGCGCTATTGCTTATCCTAATATAATTTAGGCAATAATCCAACTGATTTGCATCTATCTTTGCTATTGCAGAATACATTTCTGCCTCCTCATTTGTATGAGAAAATAAAATACATTGCTCTTTTGCAAGCCACCATAACCTTGAGTCATTCCAAATATTTTTCTTTCGCTTCAACTGCGACGGGCAGGTATAATTTTCTGTTTTTACCCATAAAAATACGTTTCCACCTTTCTCAAATAAACCAACATTAGTTTTTAGAAAACTTGAAACTGCAGATAGAGACTTTTCCCAAGATTCTGTTTTCTTGACAGAAATATTGACAATGCATTCATCTTCTGGAAAATGATATTTATATTCATGTATATCTTCTTTCTTGAAATTAATAATCATAATGATTACCTGCCTCATCATTAAAATGTGGGCCTCTATTCTGACTTGAATTATCAGAATAAGTATGCCTTTTCGAATCATCTCTAATAGTTACAGGATTTCCTTCACTATCTCTGTATTTATATTGCCTACCAGGTTGTTTATGACCTCTTTTATCATAATTTGGAGTCTGCTCTTCTGGTGATTGAGATGTTGGTATCCTGTTATTCCTTTTGGCTTCTCTCAAGGCTCCTCTCCTGCCGGCTCCTAGAGGAGTTTTACTAGCAGATTTTTCATGAACCAAACCTGCTCGCACAGCCCCACTCGCCGCCTCAACAATCTCTTCCCCATGCTTAATGGCAGCCCGTACCACCTTACCGCCTTTACCAATGGCATCCCTACAATTGGTAGCATGGAAGTAGCAGAAAGGGTTGCTCCGGCTACATCTCCACGGCCAAGGCTGATAAGGGCGTTTACTCCGTCGGCAATTTCTCCCACACCGGGAACAAGGCCGGCTTCTTTTTAATCAGTTTCCAACTGAAAAAGATCTCCATCTTCTTGAATATAGACAAGAAGTTTTCCCTCAGATTCTTCTACTGCACTCTGGAAACTCTCCAACAAATTCTCCAATTCACTTTCACGGTATTGTGGGTCAAATTCAAAGTTGGTCAGCACTTTTTCAAATTCACTAATAACCACAATGATTCGTTCTTGTGGCAACCAACTGAAATCCGTCAAGCACTCATCAAGGGCATTCCAATTCCTACCGAAATAGTTTGGAAGCTGTAATAGTATTTCCAATTCATCATACATACCATTCAATGTTTTCATTCTTTCACCTTGTAATAAGGCTGTGTATGCATCTGAGAATGAGAACTGTTTTTCCAAAATAAATTCTTCAACAGTTCCATTAAAACAAATTTTCCGCCTCATCTGAAAACCAAGTTAAATGGCATAGGTAGTTACTGTAAAGAATATCGTTTGTATAAAGGATTTTATCTGTATAAGAAGAGGAAACTGCCCCTGTATCAGCAAAAATGTCTGCAAATGTATCAAAATTTCCACATTCTTTTGCAATAACATCATTGATAAAAGGCAAAAGACGGTATTTATTACCTAGATAACGACGGTTATTTATCTTAGTAACTTGCATTTTCCCACCCAAAAAAGAATTTCTACACATTACTATAGCATTTTTTAGCTTTTTAGACTATTACCATACAAACCAGCGGGCCAGTGGCCCGTCCGTATAACAATTGGTTGTACCGCAGCGGGCTTGACCGCGTGTCGGCTACGAACCTTTGTTACACGAAAATATTTCTTATCGAAATATTATTCCTCATATTCTCTTTATAAAAAAGAGATTTATATTTTTCAAAAGCAACGCTTCTATTTTTTTATTAACAATTCTAAGCGACGAATGTCGCGTACTATCGCTACTTTGTTTCGCCCGAAAGTAAAATAACTAATATAAAGCAAGCTCGACTTGCTTTATATTAGTTTCCAATTTTTTCAACCGCTTCTTCGCCTTAGCCCTAAAGTTCAATTTCATTTTATAATCGAGCTTGACTCGATTATAAAATATACAAAAATTATTTTACTGTAATTAAATCTTCTCTACGCTTATCTAGATATTCATTTATAATATCTTTAATATTTTCTGGATAATCATAAAATTGACTATCAAGTTCACTAAATTCATTTTCAAAATCTTCTGTTGGTAGTTCACGTTTTGAAGATAATTCATAATACTTTGAAATATCTATTTTTTGTTTTAATAATTCAATTGATTTATCAAGTAAAGCCTTATTCTTATTTAAGCCAAAAAAATCTAACCCTTTCTGTATTTCGAATACTTCATATCCGATGGAATTAAAATAAAACTGGTCAAATCCTCCATTGTTGATTTCGCATTCATATGTATAAATTAAATATGTATACTTTATAGCAAGCGGTAATTTTTTTAATTTTGCATCCAGTTCTTCATCATATGAATTTCCTATAATCCAACAAACATAATTATCTATTATTTCATATAATTTTTCAGAAGGAATTTCATTTGCAAGTTCTTTCGATATTCCTTTATATTTTTTCCAATACTTTTCATTTACAGAATAATCATCCTTCTTTAAGGATTCATATTTTTTCCAATTGCCTGTTTCTTTTCCAAAAAGCATACAACTTACCTCCAATAGCATAAATAATAATAAAATATTTTTTTTCATTTTTCCTTCATAAGCACCCCAATGTGGGTGTCAGCATAACAACTGGTTGTACCGCACCGGGCTTGACCCGATGTCGGCTAAGAAACTTTGTTATGCCTTATTTTCAATCATCTTTGCATCCCAATTCATCTTATTTAATAGTTTTACAAAATTGTCTAAACTTGTAGTAAATAAATCTGTTGATTCGGAATTGCTTATCATAAATTCTTCATTTAATCCTTCTGATGAAGAGATAGCAATTATACCATATCGCTGAATTGGAATCTGGTAATTATTTGCATACCTTCTATCTGGTGAACCATTCTTATTACAGTATTTCCACGTATATCCAACATTTTTTGAATCAGATGGAACAGATTCTTCTTCAATAAAATTTGAATCTGAATAATTGAATCTTATATTTTTTAAATCAACTATTCCAAAATCTTTGGACGATGTTTCTTTTATAATTACAAATCCTGGATATATATAGAGATTTCCACCATTCCCATTTCCCATGACTAGAGCATCATATGATGTTTTTATAAAATCCAACGATTCATTATAAAATCTGACTGGTTGTCTTGTTAAAGAACGTGTTGCAACCGTTCGTTCTCTGTAGCGGTCAGTTTCTCTATATGCTGTTATATCCCATATTTTTTTCTGCGAGGGACATTTGTTCAAAATAGTTTCTTATTGAAATGTAATCATTTAATGTATCTTTATCAAAATTAAAATCCAGTTCAAGTGAAAAATTCTCATAATCATTTTTCAACTCTTCCGCAAAATGTTTTTTTTCCTTATATTTTTGTTTCAATCCTTTTAAGAAGAAACCAACAATAATAAAATGAAGAAGAATCAATAAAAAAAGTGTTCCATTCTTTGAAGAATTTGCATCCATCCATTCTTGATACATTTCTTTTTTTACTTTTTCAGCATCCAAAATACTTTGCTTTAATGAAGACAAGGAATCAGAGGTTAGTAATTCTGGATTATAGCTTTTTATTTCTGTTTCAACTGTATATGTATTATATGGTGTTTCTACAGGAATTTGTGGATTATTTCCATTGTCATTAGTATTATTAGGATTATCGAGCCTTATTCTGTCATAGATTCCTGTTCCGGGAATTCCAGTATTTAAGTATGTACCATTTCTACCAAAATTAACACTACATCCTCTAACGCCTAAAGTTGCACTCATTCCTGTTTTACTTAAATTTAATGTAAAGCCCGGAAAAACTCGAATTCTTTTTCTGAATTTTAAAGACATTTAATTTCTCCTTCCGCCCCAGTGCGGGCGTCCACCTAACATAATTTCTCCGTATCAGTTGTAAGAAGTTTACACTGCAAAAAGTGTCAGTGTAAATTCTTGCATCATTTTACTTATTCCTTAGTATACAACACATTCACGAATGTATCTAGATTTTTACACGGATACTGGTAAGTTTTACATTTTATCCAGAGGGCCATCTATTTTTTTGTGGAAAAAACCATTGCCATTTAAATTCCTTGCTTCCGCCCTCATTGTAGTTCAATCCTGTCTGCCCGATAGATTAAAAGGGGATGTCTAAAAAGTTTAATATGTCATTGTCGTACTTGATACGACAATCTCTAAATCCTTGCTATATATAGATTTAGATTTTCGGGTCAAGCCCGAAAATGACATAAAAATTACTTATTAGACATCCCCTTTTTTTTAAATAGGGTTTTAGGGAATAAAATAAGAAATCCGTTAAAAAGTAATACGTTTAGTATTACTTTAGGATTTTCTTTAATTTATTCCCTAGGAGAAAGGGGTATGGTGAAGAAAAAATACGAATGTATATGAGTATTTTTACTGAACCTAGGGGAAAGGCTTTTCCCCTCAATATAAAAAAGTTATTCTAAAAAATCTTGGAGCAAAACCCCTGCTCCATTTTGCACATCTTTTTTTAGTTTTTTCCCGATTATGGTTGGCAAAAAATCTGGGGTAATTCCTGGTGTAAGAATTTTTTCGGTGCGAAGAACGCCAATATGTTGAGGTTGAATAATTGTGCCGGCGGAAAAATCTGCCATGTAATGAAGGCTTCGGTTTGTGCGACCATAATTTTGAGCTTCCGCAGGAGCAAGGCGTTTTATTCCATCACCAAAAACTTTGTTTATTTTTTCTATGCCAAATTGTTCGCTTAGTTGCTGAATTGCTTTTTGTTTTCCAATTTCTGGGCCGTAATGATTAAGACAAGTTTCTGTTTGATGAACAACGTGAACCATAAGGGCAAATTGCTCTGGTTCCAAAGCAACAGGATCATCAAGCCCCGCAGTTTGACGGCTTAAAGTAATGTGTTTTTCTATGATTTTTCCATTACACAAAACAGAAAGAGCAGGAACTAAAATTGGATCTAAACTGTGATCACTAACACCACAAGAAATTCCAAAAATTTTTGAAAGATTTTCTATTAAGTGCAAATTGTATTCTTCTTCTGGAGCTGGATAACTTGTAACACAATGCAACAAACTAACATTTTCTGTTCCCAAAATTTGAATTGCTTTTTCAATGTCGGCTAAAGTAGAAACTCCACTAGAAAGTATTACAGGAATATTATTAGTTTTGCGAATGTCTGCAAGTTCTTGTAATAAAGGATAATGATTTAATTCTGGAGAAGCAATTTTTATGTAATCTGGATTAATTTGAATTAATTCTTGAAGACTTTTTATGCCAAATGGGGAACAACAAAACTTTTTTCCTT
>JAZNAS010000106.1:0-35973 GCA_045586625.1 Treponema sp. | reverse complement strand
TAAGTTAATTAAAAAATAACATATATCTTTTTCTTCCTAGATTTGGCGGCTTCGGAACATTCACTGGAGCCGCCTTTTTTGTGGAGCCACAAGGCGTGTGGTAAGGCTGTCCTGGCTTTGGGTGGCTCTATATAGGTGGATTTTGCGGGCTATACTCAAGCTGAGGCTCTTTCCGCCAGCGGTTACGTCCATCTGGCCATTCCAAGTAATGACAACTGGTATACAAGTATGATCATGCAGAAATTCCATTTTGTCAAGTTTTTTTCAAAAAATAATAAAGAAATCTAGCAAATAAGTAGAAATTCGTTCAGAGAAAATATAAAAAAGTGAAAAAAAATAGCAAAAAACAGAAAAATTCATTTGACAAATTGAAAATTCCATGAGAATATTATCTTGTATGCAAGAAGTTGTATACAAGATAATATAACCATATTTAGGGGATGGAGATGAGTGGAAAACAGAAAGTTGAGCTGGCCTCAAGTTTTAGGACAGTTTAAGCAGCCATTTCGTTTGGAGTTTTCCACACAAGATTTTGTTGAATGCGCTCATTGTTATAATTATGATGAGTTTGTAACATCAGATGGAACTGAAATTACTGGTGTCGGTTTAGAATGTCTCTCTGGTGTAGCTTCTTGTACTACATTGTTTGCCGACACTGTTCATCCGAGCAATGCTGGCTACAAGATATGGTGGGATAACTTAAAGCCCATCCTGGATAAGTTAATTAAAAAATAACATATATCTTTTTCTTCCTAGATTTAGCGGCTTCAGAACACTCACTGGAGCCGCCTTTTTTTGTGGAGCCACAAGGCGTGTGGCAAGGCTGTCCGTGGTGGCTGTTGGTGGTGGGGCCGCCCTGTCCTTGGGGTGGCTCTGTACAGGATGGACTTTGCGGGCTATACTTAGGCTATGGAACCACGGCCTTCCAATCCAAGACCTGACGAGGGGCGGTTTCGCCTCCTGTTCTTTTCCGCATTGTGCCTCTTTTTGTCCATGGTGGAATATGCCATTCCCAAGCCCCTGCCCTTTTTGCGGCTTGGCTTGGCGAACCTGCCTGTGCTGCTGGCCTTTTCCAGGCTGAAGCTTAAGAATGTGGCCCTTTTGGTGGCGATAAAAACCCTCGTTCAGGGCCTGATTTCCGGCACCCTCTTTTCCTACATATTCCTTTTTTCCGCTGCTGGCTCCAGTGCCGCAGCCCTGTCCATGGGGATTTTGTACTATTGCTGTGTCAGACACCGAAAGCGTCCCCAGGTGAGCCTGGTGGGAATGAGTGTGGCCGGAGCCTTGGGCAACAATGGAGCCCAGCTGCTGGTGGCCCGCTACCTGATTTTTGGTGAGGCGGCACGGTATATTGCCCCGGTGCTTTTGTGCAGCGGCCTTGTAACGGGACTGCTGCTGGGGATTTTTGCCCAGAGGTTTGTCGCCCTTTCACGCTGGTACAAGAGCTTGGAGGCTGTGGCATGAAGCTCCCCCCATCCCTTGCTGGAGCCTGCAGCCGTTTTTGGAGCTGGCTCATTTCCCCCTCCCTGCTCTTTGCCTCGGCGATGCTCAGCTTTCCCGCCTTCCTGTTCCAGAAGAAGCTGGTGGTGCTGGCGGTGGAGGCTGCGGCCTTCCTCCTGCTGGCCCTGAGCCGCCGTGGAAGGCTTCGGCTTTTGCCCTCTGTCCTGATGATTGCCGGAATCACCCTCTTTGCCCTCTTTTCCCCCCATGGGCAGGTACTGGCCCGTTGGGGAAAATTCACCATTACAGCCGGGGCGCTGGAAGCAGGCTTGACCCGCGGCCTTACCTTGGCGGGAATGGTTTTTTTATCCCAGCTGGCCCTGTCTCCCCAGCTCCATTTGCCGGGAAAGCTCGGGAGCTTTGTGGTGGATATGTTCACTCTTTTGGACAGCCTCACAAGGGAGCGGCTCCTGCTCAACAAAAGGAAGGGCCTTGTTGGCCTAAAGGAGCTGGCGGCAGCCCTTGATGCCCGCCTGTATCGGGTGTACTGGAGTGCAGGACAAGAGGGAGTCGCTCCGGACTCCCGGCCGGCAGAAGGGAGCGTCACGGTGCGGGGGATTGCTGCTGCCCTCATCCTTCCCTTGGCCCTGTATCTTGCCCTGGTTTGAGGGCTCCACATCCACCAGATTTTTTCCCATTATTTTGCGTAAAAGTAAAAAAAGTACAAAAAAAGGTAAAAAAATTAAAAATCAAATTTCTATACTGTGGTAAAATTCAATCAAAGAAATTATTTTTGGAGGAAAGGAATGAAGAAATTATGTACTTTCTTTGCCGTATGCGGACTCATGTTTGTTGCGGCACTGATTGCTGGATGCAGCGGCCTGTTGGACGCTGGTGTTGCTACTAATATTTTTAGAGATTCAAACAGCCTTATTGGGGGTGGTACCTCCTCTGGCACGAATGTAGGTGGGGGGGGGTATCGACAGGTGCTACTGGCGGCCGCTCCCTCCACTGGGATAATCCCAGAATAATTGCGTCCAATACAAGACCCGTTTTTGTTGCTACAGTATATGGCAACAATGGTACTGGTGCTCTTGGTGCGTATGTTGCTGGCAATGATCCAGAAGCGCTCCATTGGTTTGAAAATGATATTTCCCCCAGAGTTATGTGGGGCCTTATTCCAGAAAATTTAAAGACATACTCTGTTATTGGAATCCACGCTAATACCAATGAGTCTGGTAGTGGCGGCACCAATAAGATGGATAAGGCTGGAACGAAAAGATTCTATGACGAGCAGCTGACCATCTGTGACGAGATTCAGGCACCTGCCATGATTGTGATTATGGCGGCGCGAGGTGCTTCTGGTACTCAGTATTATTCATTTAACGGTATTGACCCTGAAAATAATGATGATAAACAGTGGATAAAGGAGATGGTTGCCAAGCATCCCAGTCTCAAGGGCTTTATTACCAGCGAGCATTACTGGACTGGCTATAGTGGGGGTGGAGACGACAAACACCATGGAAAGTGGCTGCGTGCGGCTGCTGCCCTGGATAAGACCCTCCTGATTCATGACAAGGTTTTTGACTCCGCCAATTATTTCTCTGACAGCCAATTCAAGAGCTATGCCTTGCAGCATGGTGACGACCACCTCATTCTTGCCACCAAATATACCTCCGCTGGAGAGCAGCACGAGGCCCATAGCTATGCCCAGGGTGCATGGCTTACCGGAGTGAGCCATGCCTACGGTGGGCTTATTGACACCTGGAGCTGGGCGGAGCGGGGATACGGCGAGCCCATGACCAACTCTAATGACAGTGGTAGTGGGCGTTATGTTTCCAATGGTGTTACCCAGTATCCTGGAGGCGTGCTGGCATCCTTTATGATGCAGATGTACCTGAACGGTGCTACAGTGTTCAACTTTGAGGCTCCCTGGGTTATCTGTGCCAGCGAGGGCAAGGCCAGCACCCACATGGTGGATGTCATTGCCCCCTTCTTTGACTGGATGGTAAAGAACCCTGCACCCAATGAGGCCGAGATGCGGAGCATGACCAAGTATTACTTTACGGGAAGCAGTGTAAATCCCGGAAATATCTATCCTTCAACCTTTGACCCCGGCAACAATGATGCCACTTATAAAACCGGTCGCTATGGCTTGGTGCCCTTTGTATCCCAAAACCTGTTCGATGGAGTAGATGGAACAAAGGCTCAGCTGAAGAAATTGGGTGGCTTTAACGAGGCTATGGGAGACCTTGTTTTCGATTCCAGCCAAAGATTCAGTCAGGATTGGGACGATCCAGATGATGGCTACTATGAAGATCCTTCTCTGCCCAAGACTAAGGGTGGAGATGGGGAGCCCTTTGCCGCCATACGGAGCATCGGTGGCTCCGACACCTACTACTTCTATAACACCCATATTGGTGGAAAGAGCATGACTGATGATAGTCACGTACAGTATGCCCGTATCCCCATAGGTACTGAGATTGAGTGCGACATAGAGAACGATAGCTGTACCGCCAACAAGTTTATGGAGGTGGGACTGACACCCCACACCGCCGTGATTGTAAAGCGGGAGGCAAACGACACTCTCCGCATCTGGATGTGCAACGCTCGTGTGGATACCTCTTCCTGTCCAGGCTTCGGTGACAATGCTCCTGCAACTGGCACACAGTGGACCAATGGTCGTGTTGGTATGGACTATTGGATTGCCCAGAACCTGTGTATTGGAGGTAGTCACACTGATCAAAATAAAGCACGTTGGGAACGGGATACAAAGTTCTATTTTGAGGGTTCACTCACTTCTGTAGAGTGCCGGCGGGTGGATGGACAGCCTAATTCCACTGTTAGTGTTAGTGACAAGACGGTAACAGCACGTTCCAACGGCTGGCTTGAGTTTGTGGTGACAGTAAAATAAAGCAAAGGGGACTGTCCTTTGATGAGGTTTTAATCTAGGACAGCCCCTTGTAAAGGGAACAATTTAAATGAAGATTAAGCAGTTTATTATAGGTGCATTTTTAGGTGTTGTGGCTTCCGCTCTGGCAGCCCAGAGCATAACCTTTCCTGTGGGGGAGGGAACCGCCTGGCTTGGAGCCACCATGGGAGTAAGCTCCAATCTCTTCCAGATGAATCACGAGATGAAGGGGAGCCAGACTCAGGATTCCTATCCCCATGCCTACAGCTGGTTTACAGATCTGGGGCTTTCCGACTTCAAGGTGATGGTGGGCTACGACTCGGATGTGGCTGGCGGCAAGGTTACGGTGCGGGGACCCTCCAACTGGCGGCCCAACGCAGCCTTTTCTGCCTCCCAGATTTTTTCTGACTCCTATGCCTGGGTAAGGCTTGGGGACTATGTAAAGGTGCAGGGTGGCTGGTATGAGTACCGCCGTATGAGCGGCCTGAACGACTATGTGGGCAACTTTAACTATGGCTATATTTCCAAAGGAAGTAGCTCGGGAGACACGGGAACCTTGACAGAGGTGGACCTGTTCCAGAATCTCATTGCGGAATTCTACATTCCTGCCGGCCCCATTCCCCTGACCCTGGAATTCTCCCCCCTTGCCATTAACTCTGTTGCGATTGGTGGAAGCAATACAGGAACAGTAAATGATGTTATGCAGAATCCTGATGTATGGAGCTTTGCTGGCGGCTTCCGTCTTTCCGCCCCCCTCCTGGATGACCAGCTGAAGGTGCAGCTGAGCTACGCTCCTACCATCTCCAGCAATGCAGGTGTTTTTGAGGGCGATCCCACTGCCGCTCGTCCCAAAAACCTCACCTACAAGGATATTTTTGCCGCCGGTGCAGAGCTCTACCTTCTGCCCGACACAGAGCTTGCCCTTATGTTCTCCGGTACCCACACCTCCACCAAGCGTGAATGGGTGGCAGATGGCAGCGAGACTGGCGACACAACCCTCTCTGATGTCTACTGGGCCTTGGATGTGCGGGGCCGCTACACTGGCTTGGACAAGCTCACCCTGGAAGCCCATCTCAAGGGAACCTTCGGCCATGACCTTGGCAGGCAGCCCGGCAGCACAGCCACAGCCTACTCCTTTGGTGGGTTCTGGGGTGCCATTGGTGGTGGCTACCAGCTCACCGATGACATGAGCCTTCGCCTGGTGCTGGACGGACGCTACACAAACGGATGGAAGGACAAGGAAAAGGCTGAGGCATTCCGCTTTGAGGTCAAGCCCGCCATACGGTATAATCTTACCGACAAGATTTATGCCCAGGGTGGTCTCACCTATTATGTTCAGCTTGGATCGGGAACAGATGCTGCAGGACAGGCTGTCGAGTCTACTGTAAGCCAGAGTGTGGCAGTGCCTGTTTCGATTTTCATCGAGCTTTAGTTGGTTATAGTAGTATAGGGTCCTCCTAGATCTTCTACTTGATTCCTTGCCCCAACAGCAATGTTGGGGCTTTTTTTGTTGAGCCGCTGGTGTGTCGGGCTCAAGCCTGATGTGGAAGTGCCACCAAATTGATGTAAAAGTGTCATCGTTAGAGCAGGCTCGTGCGATAATGGAGGAGGTTCGCTCCAAGAATATCGAGCTGGAATTGGGTGAAAAGGTAGAAGTTAGTTACTACTAACTCTTGACAAAATCCTTTTGGTTCGATACTTTTAGAATCAGTTAGCAGGAAGTAACTAAAATCCTTGCTGACTGATTTTTTTCTTCCTGGAGTTAGCAGTGATTAACTTTTAGAGAAGTTATTCTAAATATTTTGGGGAAAAGAGTGCGAATTAAAGAAAATGCTCCTACAATTATACTTTTTGCCTTGCTGGTGATTTTGTCTGGAGCATCACTTTTTGTAGGAGTTTTGGACATCAATCTTTTTGATTTGATTCAAGGAGATGGCCATCAGCTAGGTATCTTTGTGGTTTCCCGTTTGCCACGGCTTTTGGCCATTCTTTGTACAGGCATTGGCATGAGTGTTTCCGGCTTGATTATGCAGCAGCTGTGCATGAACAAGTTTGTATCTCCCACTACGGGAGCCACCATCACCTCGGCCCAGCTGGGAATCCTCATTGCCCTGCTGTTCATGCCACAATCAACCTTGTGGAGCCGGGCTCTGTTCGCTTTTATTTGTGCTGTTGCTGGAACCTGGATTTTTGTGTGGTTTATCCAGCGGATTCAATTTAAAGACGTGATTATGGTTCCCCTCATCGGCATCATGTTCAGCAATGTGATTGGTGGAATCACCAGCTTTCTTGCCCATAAGTTTGAGATGACCCAATCCCTTTCCTCTTGGCTGGTGGGTCATTTTTCCATGGTGCTTCAGGGCCGCTATGAGCTGGTGTACATGGTGGTGCCGCTGGTGATTGTAGCCTTTGTTTTTGCCAACCATTTCAACATTGTGGGTATGGGAAAGGATTTTTCCAAGAATCTCGGTGTGAACTACAATTTGGTGCTCTTTATGGGCTTGTCCATTGCGGCCCTGATTACTGCCAGCATTGTGGTGGTGGTAGGCTCAATTTCCTACATCGGCCTGATTGTGCCAAACTTGGTGGCCATGTTCAAGGGAGACAAGATTCGTGGAACCCTGGTGGATACCGCCCTCTTTGGAGCCGTCTTTGTTCTGGGCTGCGATATTCTTGCTCGCGTGGTGATTGCTCCCTACGAGCTTCCCATTGAGCTTGTTATCGGTGTTATCGGAAGCATTCTCTTTGTGGGGCTTTTGTTCTACAGGCTGAAAAATGGCCGCAAGGCCCTTCGATTTAAGTCCAAGCTGCAGCGTAAATCTGCGCAGGCTGGAGCTTGAGCAGCAGGGCTTGGTCAAGCTGGAAATCTAGATTAATTTAAGGAGTAGCTAATGAGCGAAGAACGAACAACTTCCCCTCGCCAAGAGGATTTAAAGAGTAAGCAAAAGCTAACCTTTCAAAATAGAATGCTTAATTTGGGAAAGGCAACGGAAATATACAGCCAAAATGCAACGGCTTCTTTGGAAGACTTTGCTCCTGTGGTGGAAGTGCTTCCGCAAAAGCGTGGCAGAAAGGAATGGCTCGCAGAGGATGCAGGCTCCAAAACAAAGGTGCAGCACGTGTCCTTTTCTCAGCGAAGACTTTTGGCCGGAAGAAAAAGGCTTTTGATTCTGGCTGCTGTGGCTGTCGTTGCAGTTCTGGTCTATTTCTTTGCGGGAGTAAATTTTAGCAATCCTCGGCTTTTTAACTTTGCCATGAAGATTCGCACTCCCAAGGTGCTGGCCATGATTATTGCCGCCGTGGCGGTGGGCGGCTCTTCCATCGTGTTTCAGTCCATCGTAAACAATACCATCGTCACCCCCTGTCTTTTGGGCATGAATTCCTTGTACACCTTGATTCATACCGCCACGGTTTTTGTAGCTGGTTCTGCAAGCCTTCTTGCCACCACTGCAAACCTTTCATTTGCCGTGGACTTGGTGCTGATGGCGGTGGTGGCCACAACCCTGTACAGCTACCTGTTCAAGAAAACTGGTCACAACGTGCTGTACGTGCTGCTGATTGGAACGGTGCTGACCTCATTTTTTGGCAGCATCCAAAGCACTATGATTCGAGTGATGGATCCCAACGAATACGACGCCTTGTTGGCTTCCTTGGTGGCAAGCTTTAGCAATGTAAACGGTGAAATCATTCTCTTTTCCGTGGTGGTTTTGGGAGCCGTGGCCTTCTTCTTGCGAAAGGAGTTGGCCTTGCTGGATGTCTTGACCTTGGGAAAGCATCAGGCCACCAGCTTGGGAATTGATTACGATGCCAGTGTGCGGCGGCTTTTGGTGGGAGTTTCCCTGTGTATTGCCACTGCCACCGCCATGGTGGGCCCCATTTCCTTCTTGGGCTTGATTATTGCGAACCTTGCCCGCCAGATGATGAAAACCTTCCGTCACAGCCACTTGATTTTGGCCGCCGCCTTGCTGGGGGTCATTGTGCTGGTGGGAGGACAAGTGGTGGTAGAACAGGTATTTTCCTATGCAGTGCCCATCAGTGTGTTCATCACCTTTGGTGGCGGCTTGTACTTCCTGTATCTCTTGATGAAGAAGAAGCGTGGTTAATGGCGATTTGTGGAGCAAATATGAAGATTTTTAACATAACAAAGAAATATGACGAAAAGACGGTGGTGGATTCCGTCAGTCTTGAGATTCCCCAGGGAAAGGTGGTTTCCTTCATTGGGCCCAACGGAGCGGGCAAGTCCACCGTCATGGGAATGATTTCCCGCCTGATTGCCCGTGATTCTGGTATGGTGGAATTCAAGGGAAAGGATATTAGCAAGTGGCAGGACAAGGAGCTGGCCAAGGAGCTGGCAATCCTGACCCAGCAGAACAATATCCAGATGAAGCTGACGGTGGAGGAGCTGGTGTGCTTTGGCCGCTTTCCCCATTCCGGCAATCGGCTGAGCCAGAAGGACATGGAGCTGGTGAACCAAGCCATAGCCTACATGGAGCTGGAGGATTTCCGGGACTGCTTCTTGGACGAGCTTTCTGGCGGTCAGCGGCAGCGTGCCCTCATCGCCATGGTGATTGCCCAGGACACAAAATACGTGCTCTTGGACGAGCCCACCAACAATCTGGACATTTACCACGCCACCAACTTGATGAAGATGGTGCGTCGTCTCTGCGACGAGCTGGGAAAGACCGTGATTCTTGTTCTTCACGAAATCAATTATGCGGCCTGTTATTCCGACTACATCTGTGCTTTCAAAAACGGACAGATTGCCAAATTTGGCACTGTGGAAGAGGTGATGACAAAGGAAGTCTTGTCTCAAATCTACGATGTGGATTTTGAGATTATGAATATCAACGAAAAGCCCCTGTGCATTTATTACTAGGGGGAGGGGAAACCTGATGAGGAAAAATCAGGTTTTTCTTTCAGCATAAAGTTAGCTTGTGCTAATTATTTTGGACATTTCCACCCAAGCGGTGGTTAATAGAGGAGTTATATATGAAAAAGCTTTGTAGCTTTGTACTTGTTCTGGCCTTGGCTGCCAGTGTTTGTGCCTTGGGGGGAAAGGATTCTGCTCCAGCTCTTTCTGGGAAAACGGTGACGGTAACTGGTTTAGATGGTAATCGTGCTCCCACCCAGGTTGAAGTTCCTTTTAATCCCCAGCGGATTGCTATTTTGGATATGGCTGCCTTGGACATTCTTGATGCCTTGAACCTTGGAGATAGAGTAATTGGTATGGCTGGTACCACCCTACCATATTTGAGTGCCTATTCTTCCAATAAGAGCTTGGCTAATTTGGGCACCATTAAGGAAGCTGACTTAGAAGCTGTTATGGCCAGTGAGCCTGATATTATCTTTATTGGTGGCCGTCTGAGTGCTTCCTACGATATTTTAAGCGAGATTGCTCCCGTGGTGCAGCTGGCAGTTGACCGAAATCTGGGTGTTGTGGAAAGTGTTCGCCAAAATGCCACCACTATTGCTTCTATCTTTGGAAAAGAAGGTGAGGTGGAAAATCTTATGGCCACCTTTGACCAGCGGATTGCAGCTTTGGCAGATTTTGCCAAGGACAAGAATGCTGTCATTGGCCTTTGTACCAGCGGCGGATTTAACGTGTTGGGAAATGATGGCCGCTGCTCCATCATCGGAACTGAAATCGGCTTTGAAAACATTGGAGCCAGTGATCTGACTTCTACCCACGGCAACGAAAGCTCCTTTGAGCTTTTGGTCAAGCTGAATCCCCAGTACCTGTTCGTGCTGGATCGTGACGCTGCAATTCAGGCTCAGGGTGCAAAGCTGGCTCAAGAAATCATCGAAAACCAGCTGGTCATGAAGACCGATGCCTACAAGAATGGAAATATTGTGTACTTGAACAATCCTGCGGTTTGGTACACTGCAGAAGGTGGAATTACCGCCTTGGACATCATGCTGCAGGATTTGGAGGAGGTCTTGCTGAAGTAAAATTGACGTTTCACACCTAAATCGAAGTAGTATATCATCCCCGCAAAGCTTTATCTGGCTTGCGGGGATTTTTTTATAAATCTTACCTCACCAAACCTTTACCAGCAGCAGGGAGCCTTGTCCCACGGTGATTTCCGCCACCTTTCCCGGCAGCACCTGATTGCTGATGGCATACTGGTAGGCGCAGCTGATTTCAGCCTTGTCCAGAGGATACCGGGCATTTTTGATGGTTACTTCCTTTGCAAGGCCGCAGATATTCAGCAGGGAAAAATAGCTGAAATCTGTTGTAACGGAAACTGGCGTATTGCCCACAATTTCCATCTGGGAAAAATCGTCCAGGAGCTGAGCCTGCATTCCCAACCCGTGGAGGTGCAGCAAAATGGACAGGTTTCCCAGGCTGTGATCCAGCCGCTGTCCCACCACACCAAGGAGCAAAAAATCGGTAAAACCACGGCGCAGGGCTTCCTTCACCGCAAACCAGGTGTCGGTATCATCCTTTTCCCGTGGCAGCCGGATTACTTGGCAGGAGAAATCTAAAGATGAAAGGTCTTTTGGCGGCTGGTAGGAGTCAAAGTCCCCCACCACCAAATTCGGAGCCAAGGGGCGGCCACAATGGAGCTCCAGCTTCTGCTGGTGATGCAGCCCGCCGTCGCAGTAAATGTAAAAATCCCTATCTGGCTGCAAGCAGGAAGCCAGCCTTTCGTAGGTATGTATCGCCGCCGCCCCGATGATTACCGCCCGCCGCTGATTTTTCAAGCTTCCAGTGGATTCCATGGTTCCTCCTTGCATTTTCCAGAGCTTCCGTTTCCCAGAGTGCAACTTCCAGCGGGAATCCCAAAAACCTGTGGCACTATCATTTGTCATGCGCAGGCCCACTTCAATCTCGTATTCCAGCTTCCGTTGGTAGAGTTCGGGAGTCGCCGCCTGAACTTAGGCATTTCCTATGGATGATTATACCTTGTTATTTGTATGGTGTAAATACCATGAGGCTGAAGTAGGGTAGAGCCTCACCATCAAGGGGAGTGGAAATTGCTTCCCCCTTATGTCTCTCGTGGCTGATTTTCCTCTTTCTTGACCCGCACCAGTGGTTCAGGACGAACCACTAGCTTTTTCTTTTCCACCAGCTTTACCCTGCCGTCTCGGTCACGAATGAGCCGAAATTTCCCGCCCTGCAAATAGTGTTTTCGCCACTTGGAGACAATTTCCATTCCCCGCAGCTTGAAGGTGACGGCGGTCTTCAAGTCGGAGGCATCGTGAAGCTGCTGCCAATACAAGACCTCCAGCTTGAATTGGAGCGGGTGAGGTCTTGGCTCACTTTTTGGGGAGGTATCAGGGAGACAGCCGTTTTGCTTGTAGTAGGCAACCCACTGAATCAGGGCTCCACGGGAAACCTGATAATCCCGGGCAATTTGTCGGATGCCTCCTTCGCCTTTTATATATGCCTGTACCGCTGCAAGCTTTTGATCCTGGGAATATTTTGAATTCATGATTTCTCCGTTACTCTAAAGTGTAGGCCATTGAAGCTGTGAAAATCAAATTTTATCGGGGAAAGAAATTTCAGGGTTTTAGGACAGTGATGGGAACCACAAAGACTCCATCCTCCGGCCTGTACGCCATGTTGCTCATCCCGGAAATGATATAAGCTTGCTCCGTTGTATTCTGCGTATATCTTCAAGTCATGCTGACACAGACTTTCAAATAGAAATCTAAAGGGGTGAAGATGCACTCAGGGATTTTGTCAATCCATTCAGTGAAATTCGCTGTTCGTATTCAGTGATTTTCGCTGAATGGTGCCACAAGCTGATGAAAGGCTTCCTCCAAGTCCTTTGTCAGCTTGCCTACCAACAATTCCTTCTCCAGCCGGAGAAAGGAGGTGCGGCTAATGTTTCTTGCCCCGAATCGAGCCAAATTGGAGGTGTATACCTGGGAGTCTATCAGTTGGCCGCCGCAGCTGCGGAAGGCTTCCACAAAAAGCACGAAGGCTGACTTTGAGGTGTCTGGCTCCAGCGAAAACATGGACTCACCGAAAAACACCTGTCCCACAAGGACACCGTACAAACCGCCCACCAGCCGCTCTTCCCGCCACACCTCCACCGAATGGGCCACTCCACAGTCAAAAAGCTGGCAGTACACATCAATCATGGCAGGGCCAATCCAGGTGCCTTTTTGGTCTGGCCGCTTTACCTTGGCGCAACTGGTAATCACCTGTGGGAAGGCTCTGTTCATGGTGTAGGTGTAGGGGCTGTGAGAAAGGAATCGTTTGAGTCGCCGTGGCACATGAAGCTCCTGGGGAAACAGCACGAACCGTGGGTTTGGGGACCACCAGACTACTGGCTCGTCTTCGGCCTCATTATACCAGGGGAAAATCCCCTGCAAATAGGCTGAATACAACAGGATGGGAGAAAGCTCGTGGGTAATGGCGACGACACCTTGGCGGGCATCTTCTGGGGATGGAAAGATAATGGGCTGAAAGATTTGTAGCTGGGAGTCTTTTTCCATGGAGTCATGATACAAATTTTTCTTGGAAGGAACAAGTGACTCTAAAAAAAGTCATTGCTGATTTTTGCAGGGGATTTGCTGCACAAGGCTTCAAAATGAAAAAGGACAGCTCCCAAGGCTGACAAAGCTTAAGAGCTGTCCTGAATCTAATTGGAGGTTTTATGGTTAAACATGGATATCCTTCTGCATCCAGTCCAGAGCTTCCTGTACAGTGGCGAAATGGCCTTCCATGACACCAGTATGTGACATCTGTGTGTTCTTCTGGGCCTGAATCTTCAGCATCACTGAAGAGCCTTCCGCAAAGCCGAACGCCTTGCAGCCTGCCTCCACAAAGGCCTTGGTCATTTCCACCAGCTGTCCACCCTCATTGGGGCCAACCGGTCCCATTTCGGTACAGTCTGCGATGTAGCCCCAACCTGTAGTCTTCCATGCTGCTGCATGACGCAAGACGGTAGACATGAGCCACTTCAGGTCATCAACATTTGTCTGCCCCTTTCCTGCGGAAAGTATAACTTTTCTTCCAGCTACAACTTCAACCGTCTGCGTTCCATGTGTTTCTTTCATATCTTGACTCCTTAACTCTGAATTGCAGGTCAAGGCGCATTAACTGTAATGTGTAAAGCAAGTTAATCGTCTTAGGCTGCTTCCTTATATTGTACCCCCATAAATCAAATCTGTCAAATTTGATTTTTCAGTCATCATCAAAAAGATTGCGGAACAGGTGGGAATTGCGGGAAATGACCTTCATGTCGTCGGGATGGATGTTTTGCTTCAGCTGCTGGATGGCGGCATAGGGGTCGATTCCCATGCTCTTCATGTAGGCCAAGGTGGCAGCATCCATCTCACGCTCAATCTGGGCTGCCGTTTCTTCATAGGCCGCGCCGCTTAAGATGGAGGCTGTTTTTTGCAAGCGGTTGGGACCAGAAACTCCATACTTTTTCAGGATGTTCTCCAAATCATTGGCCACCTTTTCGTAGTCTGCGGGGTCTGCAGTGACGAAGTCCAGGTCGTACTTGTCAAAATCCTCCTGAATCTTGTCAAAATTGGTGGCCACAGCCTTGACATCGCCATCGGTCACACCCAATTTCTGAGGCGAGGCGGCAGTCTGGGAAAAGGCTTGTCCACAAGCAATGATGAGGGACAAGACAATGAGTCCAACGCTGATTCTTTTCATAATATCCTCCTAAAATAAGCTGATGGCTACAGTATAACACAGGAAATTGCCTTTGTAAATTTTCTTGACATTTGTTTTCTGATTATATATAGTGGCTTCCCCGAACAAGGAGAATGTATGCAGATCCAGCTTTCAGACCACTTTACCTACAAAAAATTGTTCCGCTACGTGCTGCCCTCCATCCTGATGATGCTATTCACCTCCACCTACAGCATTGTGGACGGCTTCTTTGTGTCCAACTTTGTGGGAAAGACCGCCTTTGCAGCGGTGAATCTGATTATGCCCCTGCTGCTGGGTGTCAGCTCCGTGGGCTTTATGCTGGGAACGGGCGGCAGCGCCATTGTCTCCATGACCTTGGGCCAGGGAAAGAAGGACATGGCCAACCGTTACTTTTCCATGATTGTGTATGCCACCTTTGTGCTGGGCTGCCTGTTCGCCGCCGCTGGCTTTACCCTGTGTCCTATTGTTGCCCGGAGTCTTGGCGCTACCGGAGAGCTGCTGGAATTCTCCGTCACTTATGGAAGAATTCTCTTTGCCGCCATCCCCTTCTACATGATGCAGACAATGTTCCAGAGCTTCTTTGTGGTGGCGGAAAAGCCTAAGTACAATCTGAAGGTTACGGTGGCGGCGGGTCTCACCAATATTGTGCTGGACTATGTGCTCATCAAGGTGCTGGGCTGGGGGATTCAGGGAGCGGCCTGGGCCACCGCCGTCAGCTATCTGGTGGGCTCGGTGGTGCCGCTGATATATTTTTTCCGCCAGCACAACTCAAGCCCCCTGCGGCTGGGAGCCACTGGCTGGTATGGCCGGATTTTCGTCAAGACCTGCACCAATGGCTCCTCGGAGATGGTGAGCAATCTTTCCGCCTCGGTGGTGGGATTCCTGTACAATCTCCAGTTGATGCGGTATGCGGGGGAGGACGGCGTGGCCGCCTACGGTGTGCTGATGTATGCAGGCTTTATCTTTGTGGCCATCTTCATTGGCTATGCCATTGGTTCAAGTCCCATCGTCAGCTATCACTATGGGGCCGGAAACAATCCCGAACTGCACAATATGTTCAGAAAAGGACTTGTGCTGATGGTTGCTGGCGGCGTGGTTTTGGTTTCTCTGGGCCAGATTTTTGCCGTGCCGCTGGTGGCCCTGTTTACCAGCTATGACGCCCAGCTTATGGAGATGACTTTGTGGGGGAGCCGTATCTGCCTTTTTAGCTTTATCTTTGCGGGCATCAATATTTGGGGCTCCAGCTTTTTTACCGCCCTGAACAATGGCCTGGTCTCCGCCCTCATCTCCTTCCTGCGGACCTTGGTGTTCCAGGTGGCGGCAATTTTGGTGCTACCCCTGATTTTTGGTCTGACGGGCATCTGGTTTGCCATGGTGTCTGCCGACCTGCTGGCCGCCGTGGTGACGGTGATGTTCTTGGTGCGACTCCGCCGTCGTTACGGCTATTGATTGGTGGTGCGGATGCCTGCCCTGATTCTTGCCTCCCGCCCTGTGTCGGGGTTCATTTATGGTAGTGGGTGCCGCACTGGATGATTTCTACATACTGTATGTTTTCTGATTCCACAAGCTTGTAGACTAAGCGATGATAATCGTCAATGCGGCGGCTCCAGTAGCCGGAAAACTCACCCTTCAATGGCTCCGGCTTGCCGATGCCGCTGTACCCGTTGCGGTCGATGTCCTTGAGGATTTCATTGAGCTTTTTCATCAACCGCTTGTCTTTGTGGAGAACTAGAAAATCAGCCCAAGCTTCATCGGTCCAAAGCTTATCCATCAATCTACCTCCGAAATTTCATGTTTGGTGAGTTTTCCCTCCCGTGCATGTTGTATTGATTCTCGTAGCCGATCGAGGTTCTCCTCGCTCCAGAAGGGGTCTCCCTCCACCTCGAAGGGAATGCGGTTTTGTCGCAGCGTGATTTTTGCAAACATATTCACCGCCGCAGATACCGTCAGTCCCACCGACTCGCAGAATCCCTCAAAGGCCATCTTTGTCTCGTCATTCATTCTAATACTCAGTGTTGCCATGATATTACTCCTTGTATATAATGTAATACTCTGTAATTCATTTGTCAATGAAATACTCTTGGAGTGGCTGCAATGTATGGAACGATGAGAGCTGGTTTGAAAATCTCTCCCTTTGATGAAAGGTATTTGCCCAAGCTTGTGGAGTGGGTGCGTCCTCTGTGGAGCATGGTGGACTGGGAAGGGCAGGTGCCCACCGTGGGCTGGCGGGACGAGTTCAGGGACTTGGACGTGGAGTTCATCCTGCGGCATAATATCTTCCGCAACGAATTCGCCCTTCAGTTGACTGAGGAAAGGGAAGCAGGCGGGGAGGAGCTGCTGGCGGTGGCCCTTGCCGCTGGAAAGCATGAGGAAAATGATGCGGTGGAATGGCTTGCCCCCAGACTGGCAGGCTTGGGCCAGCAGGAACAGGACAGTTTGCAGCTGGTGGTGGACTACCTGGAGGAAATGGACGCCAAGACTTGCACCTACATGAAGGAGGAGGACATCAGGCTCACCCTCTTTGCCAGCAGTCAGCAGGGATGTGGAAGCTTGATTTTGGAGGAGCTGGAGGGAAGGCTGCGGGCGGCAGGCTTTGCGTCCCTGTACTTGTGGACCGACAGCGACTGTACCCACCAGTGGTATCCCCGCCATGGCTTTGAGCTGGTGGAGGAGGACAAGAATGAAGCCTTTTCTACCCCCCAGCGGGACTTCCTGACCTACATTTTCAGGAAGGAGCTGTAGGGTATCATCCGATCAGCATCGATTTTCCGCCAATTTTCCAGTTGTCTCGTGAAATCCACCACTTGTCATGCAAATCAATCCCCATAGTCTTGCTTCAGGTATAATGGAGCCATGAAAAGGATTATGATTTCATTCGGTATGCTGGTGTTGTTGGTCGGGAATGTTTTTGGTGACGAGTCTGGAAAGCTTCAGCGGGGGCTTTCTGTCGGTGCAAGCTGGAATGCTCAGAAGGAAAGGTATGGCGGTAGGTTGGAGGTGGGGCTACCCATTGTTGATGGGGAAAGTGGATGGCTGCTACGGTCAAGCTTTGGTTTGGGAGGATATGGTGGTAGTCCAAGTCAGACAGCAGCTCATTGGGGAGGGCTGGCCTTGGATGCAAAGATTATCGGGGGCGGCAAGATTCAGCGAGCGGACTATGCAGTTCGTTCATACGGGTATCTTTCCGGGGAATTTGGAATGTTTGCCGCTGACACCAAATTCATTCACGCCGCACCCTTCATGGTGGGAATAGGAATGGGAGGCGGCTTCGAATTCCAGTTCGCCAGGCGTGTTGTGTTTTTCATGGAATGTGGTGGAGCCTTGAATCTCATCGTGGGGAACGAGGCGAAGTCCTTCTCTGCCTTAAAAGGAGGAAGTCCAGCTCTTTCTATTGGATGGAGGAATTATTTTTGAGGTGTGAAATTGAGGTTGTGCCTTGTCAGGCTCCTTACTGCGTGTTGCGTGTGGCACAACTGACTGACACTGCTTGCCAACTGGCAGACCGAATTCGTTGTCTTGACATGAAAAAGGAGCTTCCTTCACTACATGCTTGGGACGGCAATTTTTGTGTGCCATTGGAATTGTCTGAAATAGTTCGGGTTTTTGCCATGGACAAGAGGGTCTTTGTGGAGACGAAAACGGAGACCCTCTTGCTGAGAAGCAGGTTGTATCAGATTGAGACGTTGCTGGATGAATTCGGGCTGCATCAGTTCGTTCGCATTTCGAATAGTGAGATTGTCAATTTAAAGTATGTCCAGAAGTTTGACTTGAGTTTTACCGGTATCATCAAGATTCACCTGCGGCATGGAGGGGAATCCGTCGTATCCAGGAGGTATACACCAAAAATCAGAAAGAAGCTAAGGCTGTACAATGAATTATCTGCCAGCGTCCCAAGTGGGGGAGAGTAAGATGAGCATGTTAGGAAATAGTATACGAAGGGGAGCGTGGGGCAGTGCAATTGGTGTTCTCGCCTCCCATCTGATTCCATTGTTTATGTCTCTGCTGGCAGCAGAGGGGGTGTTCCAGCCCGTTTCGCCCAGCTTATTGCAGGATTTAGGTAATGAACTCCAGGCAGTTTTGTTTCAATCGGGAGTTTTTTGTTTGGCAGGTTTTCTGATGGGGCTAGAAAGCCTCATTTGGGAAAAGGAATGCTGGAGTCTCTTGCGGCAAACAATGGTGCACTCAGGATTGAGTCTCTGTACCCTGTTGCCAGCCTTCTTTGTCTGCGGTTGGATAGAAAGCGCTGCGGCCTTCTTGTTGTGGCTGGGCATATTTCTAGCAATCTATCTGTTTGTCTGGTGTGCCTGTTACCTTGCAGGCCTCCGGACGGTACGGGAGCTCAACCGATTGCTGTGAAGCGCCATTGGCTGTTACTGGCTGAGGCGGAACTGAACCGCCTGGATTATAGTATTGACAAAACCTTTGCTGGAATGTAGCTTAATGCATTATTATATCCATGTGAAACAGGATATTGCATATTGATAAGGAGTTTTTATGAAGAAGATTTGCGTGATTGCTGCTCTGTCAATCTTCGTGTTGGCGGGTGTCAGCGCAGTTGGAAAAAAGGATTCCGCTGCCGGTGCTGCGGGTTATCACCGGACTGAATGAGCCCCGACAGGCTATCTCCTATAGCGCAACACCGGGACAGGCCTATGTGCTCAACGCAGATCTGAGTGTTACAATCATTGACTATGCAAATGGCCAGATTGTTGCCAACATCCCGGAATAAGCCGATATAAATTATGACAAAGGCAGCCCTATGAGGAATGGAGCTGCCTTTTTTATGCGTGAAGGGCTGGGCTTTGAGATGACTCACTCAGAGGACACAATTCTTGGTTGCGTCGAAACCGCTTCATTCTGCGGAGGAGGACTCAAATTCCTGCTGGATTGTATCCGCCACCTGCTGGATGCGAGGCTGCCGCCTTTCCTCCAGCGGGTTGTACAAGATGGGATTCCGCAGGGTCAGGCAAAGGATGATGAATTCCCTCTGCTCCAATGCCGTATACTCCTTGTCAAAATACAACAGAGACGCTTCGGCAAGGCCATAGACACCGTTGCCAAAGTACGCTACAGAAAAGAAATAGTTGCAGCAGTCCTTGTAGGCAGCCCTGCCTGCCAGTCGTCTTGCCGTGGCTAGCTGTACAACCTGTCGCTTTAGGCTTCTGGTTGAGAGCGGCAGCGTCTGGTTCAAAAAGCTGGCCGCCACAAAGCTGGCAATTTCATTGTTGCATTGAACCAAGTCCTGCACCCAGAGGGTGGGAGAAAAGCGAGGCTCCTTGCTTTTGTGCAGGATATGGCCGGCTAAGTCCAGCTGCATCTGCGAGAGCTCCAGGTTGCTCTGGGGCATAAGGTCGGAGTGGGAAATCTCCACCGCATTGAAATGGAGGAATAGTTCCACAGCAAGATACAGGGCCACCACCACACTGAAGAGACACAGGACACCCCTGCCAATTATCTTGATGCAAGTGCTTGGCATTGCCTTTCCTGCCCTATACCTTGAAGGCCCGCTCCACAGGAAGGGCACAGACGATTCCGTTTGCCTCACTTCGCACGCCATGGGCCTTGTTGACCGCATCCATAATCTTTGTTGCAATGTTTGATGCAGCCAAAATCATGATGATTTCCCGCTCTTCCATCGCATCCTGAATGCCAAAGTGTCCCATCATGCCACCGTCTGCCAAGCGGGAACGGATGATGGTGCCACCCATGGCTCCTGCTCCACGAGCGGTGTGCATAACTTCATCGGTACAGCCCTGGTTTACGGAAATCAATATTAGCTGGTGGTTGTATTCGTTTCTCATCTCTTCCTCTCCTTTGGTTTGTGTTGGTTGGGTCGTGGTACGGGAAATCATCTCTGCGGCAAGTCGGTTGACGGCGGAAAGCTTTAGCTCCATCATCAATCCTCGATAGCGGCTAGAGCCAAGGCTTTCCCGCAGGTTTACCGCCAGCGCATTGATGGTCTGCTGCGGCGCAATGCTGAGGATGATGTCCTTGTCGTTGCTGCCCAGTCCCAGGATGTCCATCATCTCAGAGGGGGCCGTCCCAAAACCCATGGTCTGACTGTGGAAGTGGATGTCGCGAGTCCGCATCATCTCCATGTAGGATTTTCCCTTCCCCCGTTCCAAGATGGAAAGAATCAGTACCATGGGATTTTCTTCTGTTGCACTCATTTTGTCACCGCCTTGTAATAAATCATGTCATCTTCAATCTGCAGTAGCTGGCTGTGGGCTTGCTGCTGGAGTTTTTTCTGCTTCATTCTGCCGAGCAATCCCATTACCTGAATGGTGATAAGGGGGGTCATGGCAACCATGGCCACGATTCCAAATGCATCGGTCATGACATTGCCGCCAGCTACCTCGCAGGCTCCAATGGCAAAGGGCAGGATAAAGGTGGAGGTCATGGGACCGCTGGCAACTCCACCTGAGTCAAAGGCGATACCGGTGTAAATGGGTGGCACAAAGAAGGTGATGACCAATGAGATGGCATAGCCTGCAATCAGGATGGGGAGAATGGGGATTCCTGTCAAAACTCGCAGCATGGAAATTCCTACGGAGCAGGCCACACCGATAGACAGGGCTATGCCGATGGCACCTTGCCCGATAGCACCGTTGGTAACCTCTGCAACCTGCTTTTTCAAGGAGTGAACGGCAGGCTCAGCGGAAACAACAAAGTATCCCATCAAGGCTCCAGCTGGAATCAAAAGAAATTTTGTGCTGGAGGCAGCAATTCCCGCCCCAATAAGGCGACCAGCAGGCATAAAGCCTACGTTTGCTCCAGCCAAGAACAGCACCAACCCCAGGTAGGTGTAGAGACAGCCTATGGCAATTCGGATCATCTGGTGCTTGCTAAAGTTACGGGTAACAAGCTGAAAGAGCAGGAGGCAGCCAAAAATTGGGGCTAAAGCAATCAAAACTTCTTCTGCATAATGAGGGAAGGCTTGTGCAAAAAGCAGAAATGCCCCCTTGGTGTCCTGAGCAATAACCAGCTGGGTTTCTGTAGTGGTGGCTGCTGGTTGAAAGGTAATGCTGAGAATCAAAACGGAGAGGATTGGTCCGACGCTGCACAGGGCAACCAAACCAAAGCTGTTTTCGTGGGCATTCTTTGCGTGACTCATCATGGCCATACCTGCACCCAATGCCATGATGAAGGGGACGGTGATGGGGCCTGTGGTAACACCTCCAGAGTCAAAGGCGGCGGGGATGAAGTCATCGGGGGCAAAGAAGGCTAAACCAATAACGATGATATAAAAGACAAGCAATAATCGGGAGAGGGGAATGCCTGTGCGGGTTCGTACCATGGAGATGGTCAAAAAGAGCCCCACCCCGATACCTACTGACATAATCAAGGTCATGTTGGGTACAGAGGGTACCTGCTCGGCCAATACGGTGAGATCTGGCTCGGCAATGGTAATCATCACACCCAATACAAAGCAAATAAGCATAGGGATGAGAATGTGTTTTGATTTACCGATTCGAGCTCCAATTCCATCTCCAAGGGGTTGCATGGAAATTTCTGAGCCAATGGTAAAGAGGCTCATCCCAAAAATAAGGGTGAGGGTTCCAAAGAGAAACAATACCAAGACTCCAGTTTCCAAGGGAGCGATGGATACGCTCAATACTAGAACGATGGCAAAAATTGGCAACACCGAGCTGATGGCTTCTTTCATAGCCTTACTCAATAGGTTCAATGAGGCATTCTCCTAGCTATAGATTTGGGATAAAAAATAACCGACGGCCTGTATTCTGAACAGAAAGACCATCGGTTATAATGTATATAAATTATTAAAATTCGACAATAAAGATGAAATAAAACGGTGGAAATTCACGAAATATTAAAATTTTTCGTACATTTTCCACCACATTCTTACAAGCTTGCCTGAATCAAGTCCAAAATCTGGCGGGCATTCTTCTTGCCGAAGGATGACTCTCCATCGTTGATAATCATGCAGGGCACACTCATTACCTGATACTTGTCCCGAAGATCGGGGAAGTGGTTCAGGTCGTAGATTTCCGCTGAAATGTTGTCGTTCAGGGTAGCCAGACGCTGGGCTGCTGTTACCAGATCTGGACACATGGTGCATGACAAGGAGATAAGAATCTTGATGTCCACTGGCCTTGCAATGGCCTGAGCCTCTGTCATCACGTCGGGATCAAGCTGCTGTCCAGGCCCTGCGGCATTGTACAAGCCCAACACAAAGGAGGTGAACTCGTGGCCACCAGGAACTCCATGGAATGCCAAGCCTGTCCAGCTGCCGTCTTCTCGGCAGATGCGAACACAGGGCTTGTGCTGCAGGTGGCTGGAGGTTGTTCGTACTTCAAGCTTGGCAGTAAGCTTTGCCAATTCCTCCATGTAGTTTTCCAGCTCCTGGGAAACAGGTCTGTCGTCCAAATGCAATTCCAGAATCAAGTTGTTTTCCATGCGGGAGAACACGGTGTTCAACTGGCTCAGCATTTCTGGTGTGAACAGGTCGCTTTTGTGGCCGCTGGCTTCAGCTGTCACTGATTCAACTTCTGGTGCAGTGTGGCTTGGAGCAGGGGTTGACTGTGGCTGCTGTGGCTTGATGCCGGTCTTCCGCTGCATGGTTGCGGCATATTTTTCAAGCTCTGTTGCGGCCAGGGCTCCGTCACCAACAGCAGTGACTACCTGACGAAGGTTTTTAATGCGAACGTCACCTGCGGCATAGAGACCTGCCACATTAGTCTGCATATTTTCGTCGGTAATCACATAGCCTTGCTCATTCAGCTCTGCGATACCCTTTACCAGCTCGGTGGCAGGCTCGTATCCTGCAAATACAAAGACACCGATATTGTCTCCAGCGTCGGCCTTGTATTCGGTCACTTCACCAGTTTTGTTGTTGCGATAACGAATGGCACGAAGGACGGAATCTCCCATAACCTCTTCCACTTCTGTGTTGGTGAGAACAGTAATTTTTTCGTGGGATTTTGCCTCGTCGGCAACAGACTTTGCGCAACCAAAGTCGTCTTTTCGGATAAGGATGTTTATGTGACGGGCATATTTTGTCAGGAAGACGCTTTCTTCTGCGGCGGCAAATCCACCACCAACAACAAATACTTCCTTTCCAGTAAAGAATTCACCGTCACAGGTTGCACAATAGGCTACACCGTGTCCCTTGAATTCGGCTTCCCCCTTGAATCCAATCATACGGGGGCGGGCGCCAGTGGCCAAAAGAATGCCGAAGCACTTAAGCTCTCCCTTGGTAGTAGAGACGCTTTTTAAGTCTCCCTCCACGGAAATTCTTTCTACTTCAGCCAACATAAATTCGGCACCAAAATTCTGTGCCTGCTTTCTCATTGTTTCAGTTAGGGCAGCACCGCTGGTATGTTCCACTCCGGGGTAGTTTACCACTTCGGATGTGATGGTAATCTGCCCGCCAAAGTTGTCCTTCTCAATAACAAGAACCCTGTACCTGGCACGGGCCAAATACAGGGCTGTTGTGAGACCAGCTGGACCGCCACCGATAACAACTACATCGTAGACAGTATCGTTGCGGTCACTCATTATTACAGGGCTCCTACCAAGTCCAGGCTGGGCTTGAGGGTTTCGGCACCGGGCTGCCACTTTGCAGGACAAACCTGATCGCCATTCTTTGCTACGAACTGGCTGGCCTGTACCTTGCGCAGCAGCTCCTCGGCGTTGCGTCCCACGTTACCAGCGTTCACTTCGTAAGCAACAATTTTTCCTTCAGGATTCAATACAAAGGTTCCACGCTCTGCCAAACCATTTCCCTCGATGTAAACCTCAAAGTCCTTTGCAAGAACGTGGGTGGGGTCAGCAAGCATGGTGTACTGGATGGCCTTGATTGTCTTGGAGGTATCTGCCCAAGCCTTGTGTACGAAGTGGGTGTCTGTAGAAACAGAGTAAACCTCGCAGCCAATCTTCTGGAACTCAGCATACTTGTTCTGCAGATCCTCCAACTCGGTGGGACATACGAAGGTGAAGTCAGCAGGATAGAAGAAGAATACAGACCACTTTCCCAAAACATCCTTCTTGGAAACAGTCTTGAAAGCACCGCTCTGGTATGCTTCTACAGTAAAATCAGCAATTTCTTTGTTAATCAATGACATAGTAATACACTCCTAAAAAATCTATAGCATGAGTTAGCCTCATGCAATTACTTTTTATATAATACAAATTTGTAATTATTATGTCAATTGATTTTTTATCCTCAGCCTCAAAATCTTAAGGAATTTTGGAGAAAAGCAGTTGGAGCAGCAAATTCATTGAAACCGGGGAAACTCTGGTAACGCTCCACCAATCAAGGGTGTACACCATTGGATAAATTTCTGGGTAATACCGTCAGCTGATGGAGTGATGTACTGTTCCTCCAGGGTTCGCTCCTTGAGCATAACTTCTTCCACGGGAATCAGGAAGCTCTCGCAGTGGTAGTCCTGATGTGGAGTTGGGGGCAGACGGCGGAAGCCCACCATCACGGCTGTTTCTCCTGCCAGGGCTGCACGCATGGCTTCTTGTCCAGCCACAATGGCTTCTTGTCGGTCTATTTCTGACTGCCAAGCGGTGGAGGTTCGGCCAAGGATGCCGGGCTTTTCGCTGCGGGCCTTGATTCCCAGCTTCTGAATAATCAGGTTTGCCAGGTGGGCGGAGACATCGCCGTAATACACGGCCCGTCCCACCTGGAAGATGGGGGGAACAATAGGCGTTCCGGTGGCATCCTTTAAGCCCTCGCTGGCCACCACCACCACGCCGCCGTGTTTTTTGTACAAAGCACTGGCCTTATCTAGAAATTCCTCCTGGTTGAAGGGTTTTTCTGGAACGTAAATCAGGTGGGGGCCGCCATTTTCTGGGGTGCCTGCTAGGGCTGAGGCAGCGGTGAGCCAGCCTGCGTTCCGTCCCATGGCTTCTATTACTGCCACGTGAATGGGAAGGCTTGCCACGTCATAGCACAATTCTCGGACAGAGGCGGCAAGATAACGGGCGGCACTTCCAAAGCCTGGGGCATGGTCGGTAATGGCGATGTCGTTGTCTATGGTTTTGGGAATGCCCACCACATGAATATCCGTGTCCTTGACTTGGGTTGCAACCTTTCCGCAGGCATCCATAGAACCGTTGCCACCGTTGAACAGAAGCCACTTGATATTATGCTTTTTCAATGACTCAGCAATGGCCTTGTAGTCTGCCTCCACCAAGGGGGTTCGGGAGGTGCCAATAGCAGAGCCAGGGGTAAAGGGGAGCCGCTCCAGCTGCTCTTGGGAAATGTGGGTCAGATCGATAAAGTCTCCAGAGGCAATGGCACCACTGCCACCTCGTGCTCCATAGATTTTTTCGACTTCCGGGTATTTTTTTGCCTCAGTTATGACTCCGTAGAGAGAAGCGTTAATGACAGCAGTGGGAGCTCCACCATGAACAATCAGCACATTTCCTTTCATCCTAATCTCCTATGCTTCTGCTGGATAGTAAGTTATTTGTCCTTGGGTAAATACCAGGTCAATTTCGTTGTTTTGATTCAAAAGCACCAAGTCCGCCTGTTTTCCCTGCTGAATGGAGCCTGTGTAGTCGAAAATTCCCATCAGCCGGGCTGCATTTTCAGAAACTAGTCGATACAGCTCTTCTTCTGGCAGGGTGGTAAACTGGCGCAGGTTGTCAAAGGCCCGCTTCATGGTAAGGGTGCTGCCTGCCCGAACTCCTGTGGTTTTCAGCCTGGCATCTCCACCCTCCACAATCACTGGATTTACCCCAAGCACATATTCTCCATCGGGACAGCCTGCTGCCATAATGCTGTCGGTAACGGGAACCATGCGATTCAGCCCCTTTATCTTCAGCAAAAGCCGAACGATGGGTGGATGAAGATGGAAGCCATCGCAAATCATTTCGCAGTAGATGTCCGATTCCAGCACTGCAGTGAGGATGGCAGGATCATGCATATGGAGAAGCTTCATGCCGTTCATGGTGTGGGTGGTGCTGGCTGCTCCTGCTTTGATGGCTGCCATAGCTTGTTCATAGCTGGCTCCACTGTGGCCCAAGGATACCCGCACTCCCTCCTGGCTCAGTTTTTGAATCAGCTCTAGTGCTCCCTCCAGCTCCGGGGCAATGGTGATAACCTTGATAAGCCCTCGGGCTGCCTCTTGAAATTGGCAAAAGAGGTTGTAGTCGGGCTTTTGCAGCAAATGCTCCGGCATGGCTCCCTTGTAGTCTGGTGAAAGAAAGGGCCCCTCCAAGTGAATTCCTGCCACAGCGGAACAGCCCAGCTCATTTTTTGCCTTTGCTACAGCTGCCAAACGCTGGCACATGACAGGTATTTCATCCGTTAAGATTGCTGGATAAAAGCTGGTAACACCTTGGGAGGCAAAAAAATCTGCCACCTTTACCACATCCTCTGCCTCTGCATGGTTAAAATCCACTCCCACTGCACCGTGGGTATGAATGTCAATAAAGCCAGGAACAATCTTTCGACCCTTGCCTTGGATTATCTGGGAATTTTCTGGTATTAAAGGTGAGGCTACCTCAAGAATCTTGCCATTTTCAATGATCAAGTTTCCCCTCTGAAATCCTTGGGGGGTGAGAATGTTTGCATCCTTAATGATTGTTCGTTTCATATATCCTCCATTGATGGTTGTGTTAGAGTCGTTTGCAGCTTTCCCGTTCTATGAGTTGAAAGGGAAGGTTTACCTGCAGGGGGTAACAGCGACCTGTTTCAATTCTATCCATAAGCACCTTTACCGCTAACCGGCCCAATTCCCAGGTGGGTACAGAAATGGTGGTTAATGCAGGCTTTACAAACTGAGTCATATCAATATTGTCGAATCCCATGATGGAAATGTCGTCTGGAATGTGGAGACCAGCATCTTCAAAGGCCCGCATGGCTCCCAGCGCTACGGTGTCGTTGGCACAGAAAATGGCTGTGGGTAAATCTTCCCCTTGAATCATCTTTTCTGCTGCTTCATAGGCTGCGGTGGAGGTAAGGATGGAATCTGCAACATGGGCTGGATGTACACAAAGGCCCGCACTCCCTAGGGCATCTACAAAGCCTGTGTAACGATGCTCGTTAAAAATAGGTGGCTGCTGATTGGTGGGGCCAATAAAACCGATTTTCTTATGGCCCAAGTCTATAAAATATTCTACAGCCCGCTGGACGCCTGCATAACCGTCGCAAATGACCTCATCGATGGAGCAATTCATCTTATTTGCCCCAGCGTACACCAAGCGGGGAATCCTTGCCTTCAGTCTTACAATATTTTCTTGGCTGGTACGTCCAAGGATAATGGCGCAATCAAGGTTTTCTGATTCCAGGATATGGGAAAACCCTGGGTCGGTCAGGCTGGTGACGATGAGATTGTATTGAATGAGCTGTTGCCAGGCACTGAGCTCATGCTGAATAGCTGCCAGCATGGAAGAAAAGAAGGGTGAAACGAAGGTTTCGTGGGCGGAGGTGAGAATGCAGCCGATGGAATAATTTTTCTGTAGCTTGTCTCCATGCACTATGATTTTATGGTTGGCATCCTTGGAAAAAAAACCCATTCGCTTTGCCGCGTCAATGACCAGCTGAGCGTTTTTGTCTCCCTCCTTGCGATGGCCATTCCCCCTGAGAATACGAGACACGGTGGAGATTGATACTCCTGTTTCTTGTGCTATATCCTTGAGTCGTACCTTCATCTTATCCTTCCTGCTTGTTTTTTCCCAGTAATGTATACATATTGCGTTTATATCCTTCCACCCCCTCCTGGTCAAAGGGATTCACTTCAATCAGGATGCAGGAAAGGTAGCAGACAAAGAAAGAATAATAGAAAAAATAGCCGATTATTTCTGGACAAATTGTTGATTCTGCAATGAATTGGGTGCAGGGAATGCCATCGTTTTTGTGGGCCTCCAATGCCGCCTGATAAACCGTCTCGTTCAGGGCTTGGAATTCCTTGCGGGAAAGATAGTCAAAGCCGTCAGAAACCTCTGGTGACTCAGGAATTGCCAGGGACTTGTTTGGATGAAAAAGCTTGAGATATGTTTCTGCAATGCAGCGACGGCCCGCCTGTACGTATTGTCCTACAGCGTGTAAATCTTCTGAATACATAAAGCTTACAGGAAAAATTGCCCTTTCTGTTTTTCCTTCAGACTCTGCAAAAAGCTGCACCCACCAGCGTCCCAAATGAAGCAGGTCTGGCTCAAAAAGCACAAGGCTTTCCAGGGTAAATCCCTTTTGGAAAAGGAGATTTCTTGTTACTGCGTAGATAACTCCCTGATTTTTCTCTGGCTCTGTTGATTTTAGATAGCTTTCCGCTGCCCTTGCTCCCTTAAAAATCCTATGCAAGTGGATTCCAGCCACCGCCATGGGTAAAAGTCCCACCGCCGACAGCACGGAAAAACGGCCGCCAAGGTTCTCTGGAAAATCTAGGAAATGATAGCCTTGGAGCTGGGCCAAATCAAAGAGCTGGCCAGAGCCTCTGCTTCCTGTTACAAAGACACGCTGGTGATAATCTGCCCCGTATTTCTTTTTCAAGGCATCACGCAAAAGTCGAAAGGCTATGCCTGGCTCCAAGGTGTTAAAATCCTTGGCAATGACGTTGATGGCAACATTTTCCTTTTCCACCAGCTCCAGGGCTTCTTGCATTCTCATCTGGCTCAAGCTGTCTCCAGCATAGCTAATGGTAACTGGTGATGAAATTTGATGGCGGAGGGCTTGTATGGCAGCCATGGCTCCCCGATTGGAGCCTCCAATACCTACAACAATCAGGTGGGTTGCCATATTTTTGATTTTATGTGCCGCTTCGTGTATAGGGGCTAGATATTCATCTAATTGATGTGGCAGCGTGAACCAACCAAGCCTGCTGGTGTCTCCAATTTCTCCCTGCTGTACCTGTAAGATATCAACCTGTCTTTTGCGAATTTCTGTTTGAATTTCATCTGAGGAAAGCGGTAGAGAATCAATTTTTAGTTCCAGCATCCCAAATCCTTCTTGTTGCAAAATAGTTATAAAAAAGGGATGTCCCAAGCCACTGAAACCTTCAGGACTTTAAGAACATCCCCCCTTCTTACTCCGATTAACGGCGCTTATTTTACAGTCTTGATTGCAGTTGTAATCAAGCTGTCATTGAAAGCCTTTTCAAAGGGCTTTACAGGATTGCCTTCTGGCACGTTTCCTGTCTTGGAATCGTAGAGGGCCTTCATGTACTGATAACCACGGCCAGTCTTTGCACCAAACCATTCCTGATACTCAGCCTTTGTAGGAGCAACCAGGTTGGTGGGGTCAAAGGTTCCGGCGGGCTTCTGGGACAATCTTTCGCCAGCTCTCATTGCTTCGTCCAGGTTGGTGGCCCGCCAAATAGCTGCTTCGTACAGAGCGTTGATAAAATTCTGGGCAACGGCAGGATTCTCAGCAATCCACTTGTCGCTGGCTACCCAGGTTGAGGGGAAGGACAGGTGGGGAGGGAAGTTTCCAACAGTTGTAGCAACCTTTTCTACATTCTTGTTTGTGTTCAGGATGGTTACTGTTGCAGGGGAGTAGGCGGCGATGATGTCCATCTGTCCTGTAGCCATACCAGCAGGAAGGTTGGAATTCAATGTGTTGATTACGTCAACCTTGTTGGCAGGATTGGAATTAGGAGCAGTGTAGCCGGCCAAATAAGAAGAGGTTTCGCTGGAAATCCACAGCTTGTCGGCATCAGCCTTTCCCTCGTTTACCAAGTCAATCAGGTTCTTGAACCAACCGCCGGGAGTTGTGCCAACCTCGATGTATACAGTGCGACCCTTCAAGCCATCAAAAATCTCGTTGTTGTCGTACTTGCCGTTCTTGTTTGCATCGGTGAAAATGCCCTTTTTTGCCAAAAGCATCTCGGCATTGCTCAAAACATCAAGGAAAACGAAGGACAGGGAGTTTCCAGCCCCGTCGATGGGATTCCAGGCAACACCAGCACCAATGTAACCAACATCAAGAGTGCGGTTGTCGGCACGCATAGCAGTCATTTCTGCAGGACCACTTTCTACGATGGTGAAAATGGGGTCAATGCCATACTTTGCAAAGAAACCCTGCTCTTTAGCAACGGCGGCCAGCGGGGCTCCTCCTTCATTTCCGTGGATACCGATGCGAACCCTTGTCAAGGTTGTTCCGCTCTCTTTTCCACCACCAGCAAATACTACTGAAACAGCACAAAGTAAAGCCAGTGCTACCAAGGTAAATCTTTTCATTTACTCCTCCTTGCATATATTCATTATATCAATTTTATGACAAGCTTGTTACAAAAACAGGTTTGTCATAAAATTTGTTTATGCACCTTATTTAGGAATCTCCAGATACATCTTGTAAACCGTATCCCAAATGTAATTTTTCAGGCGAATGAATTCGCTGTCCATCTTTGATGCCTGGGTGCGGGGATAGGGCAAATCAATGTCAATAATCTCCTTGATTTGTCCTGGTCTTGCACTCATGATAACGACTCTCGTGGCCAAAAGAACGGCCTCGTCCACATCGTGGGTAATGAAGAAGGCTGTTTTCTTTTCATTTTGCCAGGTTTGCAGCAGATCCTCCTGGAGCTGGGCACGGGTCTGGGCATCCAAGGCTCCAAAGGGCTCGTCCATCAGCAGCACCTCTGGATTCAAGGCATAGCCGCGGGCGATGGCCACACGCTGCTTCATTCCTCCAGAAAGAGCCTTGGGATAGCTGTCCTCAAAGCCGGTCAAATTAACCATCTTGATGTAGCGTTCTGCCAACTCCCGCTTTTCTTCCGGGGTGTAGGCGCTTCCGTCGGCCTTCTTCTGGAATTTCAATCCGTACTCAATGTTTTTGCGGACGGTCATCCAAGGAAAGAGGGCATATTGCTGGAAGATGACCCCTCGGTCGGGGCCCGGTCCAATAATATCCTCTCCGTGGATGGTAACGGAGCCTGAATCAAAGGGCTCCAAGCCTGCAATAATGTTCAGCAAGGTGGTCTTTCCACAGCCGGAAGGTCCGACCACGCAGATGAATTCATTTTCCTTTATGTCTAAATTCACTCCGTTCAAGGCCACTACATTGGGACCAGCGTCTACCTTGTATTCTTTCCGTACACCATCTATCTTAATCAGTGTTTCTGCCATTTTTTTCCTCCTCAGTGTGGTTCAAAGATCTGGATTTGCTATTACTTCCACTTGGTAAGCTTCTTTTCAATGAGAAGAAGAATCTTGTCCAGAACAAAGCCGATGATTCCAATAGTAATGATTCCCAAAAGAACGATGGCAGTATCCATAAACTGCTGGGCACCTTGAATTCGTGCGCCAAGCCCAAAGATAGTACCGGTCAATTCCGCTGCAATCAGGGTGGTCAATGAGGCTGCGATTCCCTGTCGGGCTCCAACCAAAATGAAGGGGAAGGAGGCAGGAATCATAATGTCCAAAAAGAGATCCTTGTCAGTAGCGCCAAAGGTGTAGGCTGCCTTTACCAAGGTCTTGTCCACCTCCTTGATTCCCTGATAGATGGTTACTACCATGATAAGGAAGGCTGCAATAAAAATAATTGTATATTTTGGTGCTTCACCCAAGCCCATGGCCAAGATTACCAGGGGAATCAGGGCAATTGGTGGAATGGTACGGAAGAACTGAATCCAAGGCTCCACCAGGTTGCGTACCTTAGGATACCAACCCATCAAAAAGGCTACAGGAATGGAGCAGACAAAGGCCAATCCAAATCCAATAAGCACTCGCTGCAGTGAAATACTAATATCCTTAAAGTAACGGCCATCAGCCGCAATTTCAGAGAGCATGGCCCGCCATACCTGCTTGGGGCTTGCCAGGAAGGTATTGATGGTGGGAATCAAGGTGATGAGATACCAGAGGATAAATCCACCGATAATGGAAATCGTCATCAGGGTAAGCCTGGTTTTTTTGTTGCCATCGCTAAAGTCCTTTAGTTTCCGCATTTTTTTTGGTGCGGGAGCACTAGTTTTTTCCATTTGAATGAACCTCCAACCGTCAATTTCGCAGGATAATTTCTTTTATAGTATTGATGAAGTATATTCCTTCATCATTATGATTATCACCCTAGAATTTATTTTTGTAAAGGAAAAAGTGAAAAAAAAGGTTATAAAATTGCAAATTTTTTCTTTACAAAGGAAATATCACGGTATACACTGAAAATGATAGATTTTATGTGAAAAATATTAGAAAATTTTTGCATAAAATATGCAATTTTTTCATATTTGGAGCGGCTATGAAGTATATTTTTCTGAATTTGAAGCGCTTTGATATCCAAAGGAATTTAGGCGGTGTAAATTCCTTGGTTTCGCCTGCTGAATGGGGCAGTTATATTGCAGGAGAGCTTAAGGAAGGGCTTTGTTCCTTGGTAGAAAAGGATGGGCTGCCTCTTGGAGACTACCAATTTCCAGTATTTTTCCCAGAGGCCCATCTGATTCCTGCAGGTAACGCATTGGAGTCAAGGGCCGATGCCTCTGCTGTGGCTCATCTTCAGCTTGGTTGCCAAAGTATTTATAGTCAGGATGTGGAGATTGGTGGCAATTTTGGTGCCTTTACCTCCCTTCGTACCGCTTCTGCCATGCAGCAGCTGAACTGTCGGTGGGTGATTATTGGGCATAGCGAGGAGCGTCGGGCCAAGGCTGGTGTTATGACCTTGGCTGGTGCAGAACCAGATAAAATTATTTCCGTACAGCATCAGCTTTTGAATCAGGAGATTCTTTGTGCCCAAAAGGCTGGATTGAAGGTGTTGTATTGTATTGGTGAATCTGCGGAGGAGCTTCCACGCCGACGGGAGGTTTTGCAGCGTCAGCTGGAAGAAGGCTTGGCTGGGGTGGACATCACTAATGTAGTTTTAGGCTACGAGCCCTTGTGGGCCATTGGTCCAGGCAAGACCCCTCCCACTGCAGAGCAAATTGCCCAAGTAACGGCAGAGGTGAAATCCCTGTGCCCCTGCCCAGTGGTGTATGGTGGAGGTCTTAAAAAGGAAAATGCAGAATCAATCGGCGCCATCAAGGAGCTGGACGGCGGCCTCATTGCCCTGACCCGTTTCGCTGGCGACATTGGCTTTTATCCAGAGGAATACCTGGAGATTGTGTCCACCTATGTCAAGGGTGTTGGTGATTGTTAGTTCCCCTTGAGGGGTGCTATATTTTGCAAGAAATCTTTTGTTTGATGAGAGGAGTGTAAGTTGATGAAACAAGAAAGAACAGCAGCAGTTGCAGCGAAGGGGCTGCCCCTGAGCCGGCAGGTAATCGCCGCGGCTTTGGCTATTGTAGCGGCAGTAGCCTTGCCCCAGATTTTCCACTTTATTGGAGCGATTTCCGGTTCTGGTACCGTACCTGGCAGTGTGTTTTCACCCATGCACTTGCCTGTAATTTTGGTGGGCCTTTTGGCTGGTCCTTTGGCTGGAGGCTTGGCTGGACTCTTTTCTCCTGTAGTAAGTCATTTTATCAGCGGAATGCCAGGTGCCATGATGGTTTCCTTGATGATGGCAGAGCTGGCTGGCTACGGCGTTGTGGCGGGGCTTCTGTGCAATGCAAGGCTTCCTTGTATTGTGAAGGTAGTGATCGCCCAGATTGGTGGTCGCCTTGTGTATGCCGTGGCGATTCTCGTGGCGGTGAACCTTTTGGGCAAGACAAATTTTTCCGTTTCCTCAATCATTCCCTCCGTAATAGCTGGACTTCCCGGCCTTTTGCTGCAGTGGGCTTTTATTCCCCTCATTGTTTACCGGATTAATGGACGCAAATAAAGGAGCTGAATATGAAACTTTCTTTTGAATACGGCCACGGCATGATGGATGCCCAGCTGCCAGACAACACCGATGTGTTCATTCCCGGCGAGACAGTGGCGGATCCTCCCTGTATTCCTGAGGCTGAATTGGAGGAGAGAACTCTACATTCCCTGCGGAATCCCATTGGCATGGAGCCCCTTTCCAAGCTGGCAAAAAAAGGCTCTAGGGTCACTATCGTATTCCCAGATCGAGTGAAGGGTGGTGAGCAGGCTACTTCCCATAGAAAAATTTCCATCAGGCTGGTGCTGCAGGAATTGTATGCCGCCGGTGTGGAGAAGAAGGATATCCTGCTGATTTGCTCCAACGGCCTCCATCGCAAAAATACTGAACAAGAGATTCTCGGTGTCCTGGGTAAAGAATTGTTTGACGAGTTCTGGCACTGCGGACAAATCATCAATCACGACAGCGAGGACTATGACCATTTGGTGGATTTGGGAACCACCGAGCGGGGAGACCCGGTTCTCATGAACAGGTATGTGTATGACAGCGACGTGGCGATTTTGATTGGTCACGTCCAGGGGAATCCCTACGGTGGCTACTCTGGCGGCTACAAGCACTGTGCCACAGGAATCACCCACTGGCGCTCCATAGCCTCCCACCACGTTCCCAGCGTCATGCACCGCAAGGATTTCACCCCTGTCAGCAGCAGCTCCCTCATGCGCACCAAATTCGACGAGATTGGTCAGCACATGGAAAAGGCCATGGGCAAGAAATTCTTTTGCTGCGATGCGGTGCTGGACACCAAGTCCCGCCAGATTGAAATTTTCTCTGGCTATGCAGGAGAGATGCAGGCCCTTTCCTGGAAGGTTGCCGACAAGCGAACCTATGTTCACTTTGCAGAGAAGAAATACGACGTGATGGTTTTCGGTATGCCCCAGTTCTTCCACTACGGCGAGGGAATGGGAACAAACCCCATCATGCTGATGCAGGCCCTTTCTGCCCAGGTTATCCGCCACAAGCGCATCATGAGCGACCGCTGCGTCATCATCTGCTCCTCCATCTGCAACGGCTACTTCCACGACGAGCTGTGGCCCTATACCCGCCAGATGTACGACATGTTCCAAAAGGACTACATGAACACCCTGCCGGACATGAATCGTTATGGTGAGTACTTTGCCACTAATCAGGAGTACATTCGTCAATATCGTTACTGTAATGCATTCCATCCCTTCCATGGCTTCTCCATGATTTCCTGCGGTCATATTGCAGAGATGAATACCTCTGCAATTTACATTGTAGGTGCCCAGGAGCCTGGAATTGCCAGAGGAATGGGGCTTAAAACACGAGCCACCTTTGAAGAGGCTTTAGAGGATGCCAAGAAAAAATATGTGGGAGATAACCCCAATATTTTGGCCTTGCCAAGGGCATTCAAGACAGCGGCGGTGCATCTGTGCATGAAAAATGGGGTTCCTGAGGAGATTCCCCTGTCCCATCATCCCTGCTGCGGCTGATGTTGCGGTAAGGTACCCCAAGGAGTATCATTATAGGTATGAATACATTCAAGACAATCAAGCCAGAAGATTTGGCTGCAAATGCCTTTTCCACCATCGGAAAGGACTGGCTGCTGATTACCGCCGAAGTCGATGGCAAGGTAAATACCATGACCGCTTCCTGGGGTGGACTTGGAGTGATGTGGCACAAGAATGCCGCCTTCATCTTCATCCGTCCCCAACGCTACACCAGGAGGTTTGTGGAGAGCTCAAGCCATCTGTCCCTCTGGCGTGCTGGAGGATGGGTTCCGCAAGGAGCTAGGCTATCTTGGAACCGTTTCCGGCCGGGATGAGCCAAAAATAGAGAGGGCTGGCCTCTCAGTTCGCCATGAGGGTGACGTACCGTATTTCGACCAGTCGAAGATTGTGTTGGTCTGCCGAAAGCTCTTTGTCCAGCAGCTTGACCCCAAGGGCTTTGTGGACACAACCATCGAGCCAAAGGTCTACCCCGACAAGGACTATCACTTCATGTACGTCTGCGAGGTGGAGAAGGTTTTGGTTCGTTAGCATATCCGGAGAAGGAAACGGTCTGTTTCCTTCTTTAATAATGATATAGCCAGGTTCCCGCCGTAGGTCCTTGGTGGTTAAATCAATTGCATATTTGGAAATATTTGTAACCTGTAAAGAATAAATCCCCACTTTTCTGTCAGGAACCACAACAAGAAGCGAATATCATGGCGGGAGTTTTTCCACCATGAAGCCTTCTTGGAGAGCTGTTCATCCAGTGCTCTCCCCGCAGCAGCTCGTCCTTGGCAACCTTTGAGAAGTCTCAGTCCTTCGCAAAGAAGTGGCGGAGAATCATGTTGTG
>JAZNAS010000105.1:0-1989 GCA_045586625.1 Treponema sp. | reverse complement strand
AATGCCTTTAAAGTCCATTGTGAGTGTAACCCAGAAATGTAACCCGCCATTTTTGGCCGTGTCACAATTTTCGCGGGTGAAGGCTCTTGCCAATAGCCGTTTTTCGGCATTCTCATCTCATGTGAACGGCTTTTTTAGCCGACGACATGAACCCCATTTTCCTGCCAAGACGAGTGAGCTTTTCCGAAAGCATCCTCTTCCCTCTCTGCCTCTGAAAAGGGCTTGCCGAGGTCTCCTGTCACGCCTGAAGCGGTTTCTGATTCTTCCGCATCTGCTGATGGAGGAGGCCTGCCTATGAAGCCTCCACTATCCCAATCCAAACGGCAATAAGCGCAACGCTCACACTACTGAGTGATCTTGAGTCTGACCTTCTGAACAGGTCAGGCCGCGCTCCACCATTGCCTTGTTCTGAAGTCGACGAAAGTCGTTCGCCTTCACTCATCCTCGACATTCGCTCAGAGGATGCAAGACGACAGAGAAAGAAGATGGATACCTACTCCCCAAAAGGAAATATCTTTGGCCTTATTATTCCCCATTTCATCCTTGAGAGAAACATCTCCCTTGGAGCGATGGTCGTTTACAGTGTGCTCTGTGACTACGCCCGTGAGAAAGATCATTGTTGGCCTTCTCATAACAAAATAGCAAGGCGTATCAAATGCAGTGAACGCAGTGTGAAGAATTATATTGCCGAACTCGTCAGGGAGAAGCTGATACATATTCGTAATAATTTTTCTCACTCGAATGTCTACTTTCTTTTGCGACCGGTTGAGCTTGTAGAACAGCAAACGTCCGACCAGGCAGAATTTGCCTCCCCCCAGGCAAATTTTGCCCACATAAAAAAAGTTAAGAATCAAGAAAAGAAGAACTCCCCCCTTCCCCCCTCACGAGTTCACCCCACATCTTCGTCTGGGACCAGTGTGGAAGTGAGGGATTCTTCTTCCAGTGAATTTGAAAAGCTCTGGGAAATGTACCCCAAGAAGGAAGCCAAAGGCCTTGCCCAGTCCGCCTGGAGAAAGCTCAAGAAAAGCGGACTTCTTCCCAGCCTTGAAGTGCTATGCGCTGCTCTCCGAAAATTCCTCGTTTCATTTCAATGGAATAAGGCCGCAGGGCAGTTCATTCCGCGTCTGGCCAAGTGGCTCAATGGCCATTGCTGGCAGGACAATCCGACTGCGCCAATAGTTTTCCAAGCTCCTGAACAGCCGAAGGATGTCGTTTTCCAGCAGTCGTTTGATGCCAGAGTCCAGCAGGAAAAGCGCGAAAGCGAAGAAAGAAAACAAGAACTCGCTCGGATTCGCCCTGAGTTTGAAGCCTTTGCCGCCAAGTTCCCTACCGGTTCAGACCATCCCCTAAACTTTGGCAGGTGGAGCAATCTGCACAAGAAAGGACTTGCTCCTACAGCCGATGATGTTCCCAGCGATAACACGTTGAATATCGTGGACTTCATGAATCATTTCAAGGCGAAGCACGAAAACAGCAGACCGGTGCCGTTCCCGATTTTTTCCCGAAATATTCCCGATTATTCCCGCAATTTTCCCATCTGTGGAACTCTCTTCACGCCTCCTCAGAGAGCGGTCGCCTAAACTCAATAGGAACACTATGAAACGTCTGACTATACTCTATCCGCTTATGCTTCTTACGTTTTTCCATGCCTCAACTGTCTGGGCCGCAAAGGATGACAATAACACTTCCGCTCCTGCCACTTCTGCCGACAGCTTTGAAAACGCGCTGAACCAGATTCTTCCCCTTGATGACGTCCAGATACAGGAATTCCTCAAGCGTTCTGACAAGAGGGAAAAAGCTATTCAGCCTGTGGTTCCTGTTCTTCATACCCGCACGGAGCGCGTCACCCTTGAGCCAGGCCGCAGTCCCAGCCAAGTTTTCACCTCGGCGCATATCGCCACGTCCCTCGTATTCCATGATTCCACGGGACAGCCCTGGCCCATCACGTCTGTGACGAACGGAAGTCCTGAAGGCTTTCAAGTTCATAAG
>JAZNAS010000104.1:0-44110 GCA_045586625.1 Treponema sp. | reverse complement strand
CATCACCCGAGAAAAGATAAAGTCATCGGTAAAGGTAAGACTTTCCCATTTTTTTTGTAATTCTTCTTCTGTGAGCATTTTTCCTCCAAGTTTTTTTTTACATATATATTATAGACTTGGAGGTAAAAAAAACTGCGTTTTTGTTAGAAAATAGTTTTATTTCTTGATGTATTTGGAGACAGTCTTGCAAGGTTGGGATTAGAAAAAGGAGTTATACGAAATGTACCAACTCTTTTTCCAATGCAGAAAGAAGTTTGGCATTGTTGTCTTGTAATTGGAGAAGATAATTTTTTAAATTTTCAGTTAGTTCTTCGTTTATCTTGGACAAATTGTCGGTCTTTTCCAGAAAAAGAACGTGGAATTCTACTTTCAATGCATTGCTGAGTTTTTCCAATGTTGTATCGCTTATCCAAGTCTTGCCGCACTCAATATTGGCAATGTAGGTGTTGGACAAATCTGTCATCTCAGCAAGCTGCGCTTGGGTTATACCCCGTTCTTTTCGTAATCGTTTGATATTAGAAGCAACAATATCTCGGACATGGTGTACTGTGTGTCCTTGCAGTGGGAGCCACAAGCTTTGCTGTAGATGGAAGGTTCGGGCTGGATTTCAGCTGGGGACTCAACCTGGGATTTCAGAATATGGGAATGGTAGATTCTGGTGTTGAAGGCAAATTGAAAAGAACAGACCTCGCACTTCCCATCGTGCGGGTGAGTTCCTATAATTTCTTCCTGCTGGATAATATGTTGGGTGTTTTTGCCTCTGCAAACATATCTGCAGGATTGCAGTTTGGAGACAAGATGATTGCTGGTGGTAATGAAACCAAGGGTGCAGGAGTCGTTGGAAGCTTCTCCGATGCCTTCTTGGGGCTGGAATTCATGGTTGGACCCGCCTTTGGCATTGACATAAACGACAACCTGCGTTTACAGACAGGGCTGGGCTTCCACTATCTGTTTGAGAAAAGCCTGTTGGAAAGTATGATGGATATAGCTTCAGAGGGTGAGGAGATTCCGTCAATTTCTCTCCACTCCTTCGGAATTGCCTTGACTCCTCAGCTGCGGTTCTCCCCTTCAAAGAAGGCCTCCTTCATCCTCGGCTGTGACTTCCTCTTTGACTTTGGTCGTGGCAAGACTTCCACAATGTTTGGTTACAAGTACAAAAACAGACAGACTGCGGATGGTACCAAGAGTGGAAGTGAGTTTAAAGAGATCCCTTCAGATGCAATCGATAAGTATTTCCGGTTCGGCATGAGTCCCTACATCGGTGTCGGCATCAACTTCTAGTGATATAATAAATTAGAGTCAATGCGGCCATGGAAGGTTTCCGTCCTTCCATGGCTTTTTTTATCTGCCCTTCCGGTAAAACCTGTAGGAATACAGCACAGGCAGGCCGGCAAACACCAGCAGCAGGGCAATCATTGCCCAGGGAAGGAGGGAGTAGGGCAACAGGGATGAGGCCATGAGCAGCAAGCCCCCAATCACCCAGACCTTGCCGGCAAAGCGGTGGGTGGCGTTCCAGTTGGCCTCATTTTCCAAGGTCCACTTTATCCTGATGCCCACCACACGGTTCTGCTGGCATTTTGGCAGGTAGTTCCCAATCAGCACGAACAAGGCTCCCATGGTCAAGGACACCACAAAAAGCACCTTGATTTCCTTGCCCAAGGCAACGGCGTAGCTCAGGCTATTTGCCATCACAGACAGCAGCGGGCAAATCCACAGCACAAGCCCCATCACCTTGGAACTTTGCTTTTTGTTCCGAAAGTCCTTTCGTGAGGCAAGGATGCAAATTCCGTGAATGGCCAGGATAATCAGGGGCAGGACAAAGACGGCAAAGGCCTTGCTGCCCCAGCCGTTCACCTCCCCATTCAGTCCCCAGTGGAGGGGCATGGCATCAGGAAGCTTGTTCCAGACAATCATGCCAAAAATCATGGGTGAAAGCAGGACGATGCATGACAAAATAATCTTCAGTTTAGTGTGTTTCATTGGTGTCTCCTCGTAAGGCTTCTTCTTGGGAACTCCCTCCCTGCAAATGGCTAATCCAGAGCATGATTTCCTCCAATACAGAGGCATTCAATTCATAAAAGATGAACTGTCCCTCCCGTGTGTCCCGCACCAGGTCCGCCTCCTTCAAGACGGAAAGATGCCGGGAGATGGAAGCCCCGGTTACCGGGAACTGCTCGGTAATCTCTCCCGCGGACATCCTGCCTTTTTTCAGCATGAGTAAAATCTCCCGACGGATTGGGTCGGCAAGTGCCTTTAAGGTTTGCTGTAATCCCACGGCCAGCTCCTTTTAACATTTAACCTAATTGTTAAATATAGTGTAACCAATCTTTCTCTTGCTGTCAAGCTTGATGAAACTAGCCGTTCAGTGAGATTGCAGGACGAAAGAAAAATTGTACTGACAAAAAGGGGCGAAAGTAGTATACTAGATTTTAACGGAGGAAATATGGAATCGCAGGCTGGAATGACAACAGAGAAAAATCCCCAGGCAAGAAAGCTCCTTCCTTGTTGTGTGGGATGGCATGAGCTGAAGCTCCACGGAAAATTTCGACGCTATCAGGTGGATGTGGCCAAGGGAGATAGCCTAACTCACTACAGTCTTGGAGATGTGGAAAGCGACGGAGAAGCTGGCTCTACCCAGTTGCCCCTGCCAGAAGGTGTGGTACGGGATGGAATTGAGTATCCCACCTTTTGGAGCCGCTTGCCCCTTTCCATCCAGCCAAACAACCGTGACCAGCGGCGGGGCTTGTACTCCATTCATGCCATGGGAACCTCCCTTATCTTTCCCCTCAGCCAGAAAAATCTGGAGGTGCGGCAGGAAAACAATATGCGCTGCTGCACTGCGGGAATCTATCTTGCACTAGAAACTGATAGTCCCACCATCACCTTTCACTTTCGCTATCTGAATCGCAGTAATCCTGCCCAGGACGGCCGCCCCGCCTTGAAGGGCCTAGACAACAGGAGCTTTTCCGGCATCGACATTTACCAGCTGGAAGATGGTGTTCCTGTATTCAAGAAAAATCTCCGTTCTCCAGCAGGGGTGATGGAGGGCAGCTGGTGCTATGAGACTGGCTTGCTAGAAGGTGTTGCATCAGGTCGATTTGTGGTGATGCTGCCCACCTACAATGGATTCCAGCCTCTGGAAAAGCTGGAAAAGTCTGAGGGCGAAATTTTTGAGTCAAGAAAAAATCCTTCAGGCTTTACCTTGGAATTCAGTCCAAGCTCCACCACCACGGAATTTGAGCCCTTTGCCGAGTCCTCCCGAAAACCAATCTTGATTTACGGCACCAGCATCACCCAAGGAGATGGCGACAATGGTCTTCGGCCTGGAGCCACCTACGCCGCCCAAATCATGTGGGCTACCCAGCGGGAGGTGATAAATCTTGGTGTGGCGGGCAGTGCCCAGCTTGAGTACAAGATGGCGGACTTTTTGGCCCAAATCGAAAGCGAGGTCTTTATCCTCGATCCGGGATGGAATCTTACGGCTACCTCCTTCGATGCCGTGAGCTGTACTGCCAACGGAGCCCCTGCCAGCATTTCCAACGATGAGGTGGTGGCCCGCATAAAATACATGGTGCAAGTCTATCGTCAGCATCATCCCGCCACTCCCATTGTTATCTGCCCTAAATTTTTGAAGGAGGGAGATGGTGATGCCAATGGCGGCAAGTCGGCGGTTCCTCCAAAGACGATTTCCTTGCCTGCTGACTGGAAAAATTCTGAAGGCTACTTGTACTCACGGGAAGGATTTCTCTTGCTGAAAGCCTACCTGGAGCTGGTGGCAGCGGGAGTGGAAAACCTCCATTGGGCAGAGCAGGGTGTTACCGAGGAGAATGGGAATTGGTTGGGGCAGGGCTTGACTGCGGCTCATCTTCATCCTCCGGTGGGTGGCATGACCTCCATTGCAAACTTTGTGTTGCAGGCAGTGGCTCAAGCAGCACCACAAATATATGACGGAAAAAAGCTTTCAATTCCAGTAGACTGATTGCTACGGGAAAATGAATTACCATAGGAGATAAATGAATGAACACGAAAGAAAAGATTCGTATTGGGTATGCAGGTTCTGGCACCTACAACCAGCTCACTGATGGTTCTCGATTCTGCAACAAGGTGGCTGATGCTGCAGGAAACTACAGCCAGCGGGGATTTTTAGGTGGTGCCTTGTACAACGAAAACTGGGAGCCTTCTGATGGCTTTTGCTTTCAGGATTTTTCTGTAGAAGGATTGACCACAGCCCCCGACGGAAATCCAGATACAACAATGAAGGCTCTTGCTTCCGTTCTGGAATGGAAGCCCGGCATCCTTCTTTTGCAGCTGAATCCCCATTTGGATTCCCAACCAGAAGCCTACGCCCAACTAGTGCTACAGGTAGTTTGTAATATCCAGCAGAAGCTTCCAGGGTGCAGCTTGTACTTAATCAGTCCCTTGCCAGCTGGCTCCCCAAAATGTGGCCCGATAGTGGAACGAAGCTGTGAAATGGCAGCCAGCTTTAATCTGGCCTTGAAGAAGGCTGTGGAAAAAGCTGTTGGTCCAAAATTGAGCTACATCGATTTGTTGGCAGTCTTGGATGAGGTTTCTTGGAAGACCCTTTTGTCTGGAACTACAGTTCCAGCTGAAACCAATCCAAATCTGGGAAGCTGCCAGTGGAAGCTGGCGCAAGGGCTGCTCTTTGGTTTCTTTGAGGATGCCGAGCAGCTGATTTTCCCCGACAAGGCTCCTTCCAGTCCAGGAACCGTGATTGCAGTGAGTCCAAAATCCAAGAGTCAGGGATTGCCTCCTTCCTGCGACCCGAACCAAGGCCTGATTCGTGACCTGCCCGAGGGCTGGTGGAAAACCCAGCTGGACACTGGCACAAAGCTGGGCAAGGACTGTCAGCTTGTTTTTGTGGGAGACAGCATTACCCACTGGTGGACAAATCAATCCCACATTGATGACACCTACACTGCCGCTGGAAAGGATGCCTTCCACAAGTTCTTTGGTGCCTATGAGAACACCACCTTGAATCTGGGACAAGCCAGCGACACCACCGCCGATGTTTTGCTGCGTATCCGAGAGGGAGCCTTGGGAGCAAATCCTGGAACCTTCAGTCCAAAAATGGTTTCCATTCTCATCGGCACAAACAACATCGGCAATCCAAACCTCCAGAACCAGTTTGGTGGTCCAGACAATTCCCGGCAGCTGGCTCAGGGTATCCTTCAGGTGGTGCTGGAGGTACAGCGTTATTGTCCTGATGCAAAGATTGTGGTAACAGGTGTTCTTCCCACCCGCATTCCCTACGATCTTAGCCGCAGCAAGCTGGAATACACCAATTATCTGGTGGCGCTTCAGGCTGAAAAGCTGGGCTTTAGCTTCTTGGATATGGGTGAACACATGACTAGGCCCGATGGCTCCACCATTCCAGAGCTGTATAACAAGGGTGAATGGGATGCTGCCCGGCTCCACCTCAGTGAGGCTGGCTATGAGCGGTGGGCTTCCCAGCTGGTGAAGTTCCTGGACTAATCCTAGTACAAGGAAACTGGTGGTATTGTGGCCAGCTTCCTCTCCAATTCCTTGTCAAAGGTGGCCACATCCCTGCCCTGGAGCTTGTTTTGAGCCAAAAGAATACAGTCCATATAGTCCAGCTTGAACTGGGCAAAGTAGGTGAGGGCCAGGTTGGTGAGACGCAGCTCCTTTACCACCACCAGTGGCAGCAGTTGCTGGATTGCCTCCACAATATCTGACCGTTGGAATTTATATACGGAGTGAAGCACGTGAATCATCTCTGGAATCACCTCCGGCAGCAGGTGGCATTCGTCTGCCTTGAGGATGCTTTCTGCCATATCTGCCAACTCCTTATTGTCATCGAGAATGACCCGCAACAGAATATTGGTGTCTACATATCTCATTTTTCTTCCTCCTGAATATCTGATTCTTTCTTTGCGGGGCCATATTTTTCCATGCAGTACAGGTCCCAGGCCTTTTCCTCCAAGGGCCATTTTGAGGGGGCTGCTCCATGGTGGAGTATTCCCCGCACTTGCTCTATCAAGGTAGCCTTGTCCACCAGATACTCATCCTGCAGGGTGATGGTGACCTTCTGGTTGATGCGGGCAGGAAAGTCCAGATCTAGGGGTCTCACGCAGGTGCCGTCAAAGACACCCTCGTAGACGGGGGACGGGGAGGAGACAACACAGGGCTCCATGGGTTTTGCGGCATAAATGTCTTCGGGGCAGCTTTTTCTGGGAGGAGCATGGTGGCCACCGTCCCCTTCCGTTGGTGAGAAGCCTGAAGCTTCTGCCACTGGCTCCCGGACAGAATATCTGTTTTCTATGATTGATTGCAGCTCCACCTGATACAAGGCGGCCAGGTGCCGCAACAATGCTAGGGAAGGCTCCGTGTCGCCGGACTCAAATTTGATGTAGGTTTGGCGGGAGATGCCCAGCTCTGCGGCCACTTGGCTTTGGGACAGATTTGCCCTTTCCCGCAAATATCGTAGTGATTCTTTCATGACTGGCTCCTAGAACCAGTCTATCACGAAAGCTTATAGAAGTCAATTAAAATTTACAAGTGTAATGTTAAATTTACTGTCATTTTGACTTGTACAGGCGTAGTCCCACCAAAAGGCAGCCTTCAAGGTGAGGAATTTTATTTTCCTGCAAATACGCCACCAATTCATCATCAAAGGCACCTGGCTGCAGCACCACGCACTTGAAGGTTTTCCTGCATTCCTTTAGCAGCTCCAAGCCTTTTTTGGGATTGATGCACAGGTCAATTATGTCAATGTCGCCCGTTGCATCATTGATTGACTCCAGCTCCTTTCCCACGCTCTGCACCTTGTATCCCGCTTCCATCATGGCCAGCTTAATCTTGCAGGCAAATTTTTCTGGATTTAAGGTATCTCCCACCACCACAAAGGATTTTTGCTCCATAACTTGTTGCAAATTCATTGTGTCCTCCTCGTATTTTCTAGGCAAATATTATCACAGGGGATTGATTTTGTCGTAGCAAGTACAAAAAAAGCCCCAGCAAAATTGCTCGGGCACCTTGATTTGCTGTATCCTTATCTTTTCATTACAGAATCCACAAGACACTTGAATTCCATGTCCAGGGCAACAGGTGTAGGCTCAAAGCTATCAGCAATGCAAAAAATACCATTCCGCTCCACAATAACTCGGGCGGATTCAACCATGGTAACTACGGGAGCCGGGGTATTAAAAAAGGTAAAGCTAAAGGGACGTCCGGTTTTTTGGCCAGGAAGGATGTCGGAAGAAATCCCTCGAATAGGATTGAAAGAGGGCATAAAAGATGTTTTGGCCAAAGCGTGCATGTCATCGTCCTAAATTAAAAGTGAGTTATACCCTCATGATAAGGTGAAAATGCCTTTGAATCAAGGGGGTTTTAAAGATTTTTCATGGCAAGATTATGTTCGTTGAGGGTCTCAATTTTCTTTACGAAGAAATCCATGTTGCTGCCTACAAAGATGGCACAGTAGGCGGAGATGGCACAGGCAAAAAAGCAATAGAAGGTAACATTTAATGCTATGCTATCTATATAAATAGAGTGGAAGATAAAAAAGAGCATTCCCAAAATCATGGAAATTCCGCAAACAATCCATCGTCGCATGGAAATGGGGGCAACAGGAGTTTCTGCCAAATAGTTGGGATCTATTTTTTGCATTAGTGTGATGATGGCTTGGGTGCTATCCTCTGTTGGTACTGCCAGTGGCTCCTTGCAGTATTTCTCAGCCATGGTCATAAGTCGGACTTGGGTACGGCATTGCCTGCAGGTCAAAAGATGCAAGGTGGTTTTGAGGGGAAGCTGTTGATTTTTATCCAGCTCCAAAAATTGGTTCATGATGGTGGTACAGGTTTTGCTCATTCTTGCTCCTTTGCTAGACTTATAGACGCCGTTCCAGCTTTTCTTTCAGCAGCTTCTTTGCTCTAAATATGTGGGACTTGACCGTATTTAATGGCAAGCCCGTAACCTCACAGATTTCTCCGTAGGCCATATCGTAAAAAAAATACATATCAAGACAGAGGGCAAATCGCTGGGGCAATTCTTTGATGGAATCCCGCACCGTTTCTATGGTGAGACGGCGAATTTGCAATTCCTCTGGTGTGTAATCTCGATCCCACAAAAGGTTTTCATCTGCCAAAGGCAAATACTCCTTTCGTCGCTTGATGGAATTCACTGCTGTAGTGTAGGCAATACGAAATAACCAGGTGGAAAATCGTGATTCACCACGAAAATCCTTGAGCTTTGTGTAGACCTTGATGAATACATCCTGAACAAAGTCCTCCGTGTCAGCTGTATTCCTGAAAAAACTCATTCCCAAGGCTGTTATCCGTCGGTGATATCGCCTGACCAACTCCTCAAAGGCTGTGGCATTCCCTCCTGCCGCAGAACGAACAAGAATGGTTTCTGCCTTTTCTTCCGTCGAACGCAGGATGAATTTCTGTGCTTTTTCAGCAATGGTTTCTGACAGGCTAAAACCGCTACGCCTCTCCATCAGTTTTATTGTTTGTGGGGCAGAACTTGAAGAATACCAGGAAACTTACTCCGATGATGAGGGGCAACAAGCCTCCCAAAAGGGGATAGGAAAAACCTTGTACAATCCAAAACAAAAGGGTTAATACGAGGCCAATTCCTGTGAGCAAAAGCCCTGTCAAAAGAGAAAATAGTTTCAAATTGAATTGTCTTGGTCGATAGGAACCTAGTTTTATCTGCAAAGAAATTTCTCTGTGTCGCCACAAAAGATAAAAAAAGATAAGAACTCCACCAATAACAATTCCTACAATGGGAATGATAGCAGCAATAATTAATTGTGCTGCAGGTGAAACTACGGCAGATTCCATTATACCTCCATGTGTCTGCTTGTTATTCGACACGTAAATTTTTAAAAAGTTGCAATCTTATTCAAAGAAAAGATAATTATCAAAAAAAATCCCAGAAATGCTTCCAAGCACCAATTCCTGATTCAATAAGTCCAATAACTGGCTTTTCAGCAGGTCTTCTCCCATGGCCTTAACTTGACGTGCAGTGCGATGTGAGAAAAAATCCATGACAATAGTTTTGAATTGGGCTTTTTTCGTGAATAGCTCTTCCTGAAAAGCAGGGGCGGTGCTGTCGTAGGAAACCCAAGGCTCCAAAAGGATTAATGCTGTAGTTTTATTTTCTTCATCTACCTTTGTTGCTATTCGCAGTTCTCCAAGATTAAGGTAGGAACCAAAATTCTCACTAGCTTCTGTCTCTTCTATTTTTTGCGTTGGTTTATTTTCTTGTTGGGCTTTTTGTGCCTGCTGAATTTGTTCCTCTGGAGTGGGTATTGACTGTGCAGGCCGAAATGCAGCTTGTTCCAGTGGCTTTGCAGGTCTTAAAGCTAATGCTGTTCCCATGATAATGACTAAAACGATAAGGATGCAAATTCCACCAAGGATTTTGTTGAGGGATATTTTCATGGGATGCAGTATAGCATAGGTAAATTGAAAGTGAAAGGGGCAGGAATGGCGGGAGAACCCACTGCCGTCTTACACTTCGCTACGCCCAGGGGGAGGGGGTAGGGGAGGAAAACCTCGCTGACCAGTAGAGGGATTTCTTCTCCCTAAATATCATCCCACAAGTAGTTTTCCAGTTGTGCTTGGAGGCCTTTGGAGGAACCGATGCGGGCGGTGAGGAGGATGCAATCATCCAGCCACTGCTCCTCCAGAATCACTCCCTGCTGGCGGATTTGGTTCAGCAGGGCGGCCTGGTCCAAGGGAAGCCGGTAGGTGGCAACTGGTCCCGCCAGCTCCTGGGCAATGGCCTCCATCAGCTGGGGCAGGCCTGCCCCTGTGATGGCACTCACCTCTATGGCATCGGGAAAGCTGCTCTGGAGGGTGGCCCGACGGAAATCAAGCTTTTCCAGCTGGTCGATTTTATTCAGCACCACCAGCCGCTTGTTGCCGGTGGCTCCGATTTCCTCCAGCACCTGACAGACGGTTTCGTATTGCTCCAAGGCGGCGGGATCCGAGGCGTCCACCACCACCAGCAAGAGCTGGGCCTGCACCGCCTCCTCCAGTGTTGACGTGAAGGCGTCTACGAGGCTGTGGGGCAGGTTGCTGATAAAGCCCACGGTATCTGTTAAAAGCAGCCCGGTACCGCCTGCCAGGGAAAGGCGGCGGGTGGTGGGATCCAGGGTGGCGAAGAGCTTGTCTTGGGCCAGCACTTGAGAGCCGGTGAGGGCATTCAGCAGGCTTGATTTTCCCGCATTGGTGTAGCCCACCAAGGCACAGGCAGGCAGGGGGATTTTCTCCCGCCGCTTCCGCTGGGTTTGCCGTTCCTGCACCACCTTTTCCAGCTCCCGCCTCACCTGCACGATACGACTTTGAATGCTTCGTCTGTCCAGCTCCAGCTTTGTCTCGCCCGCTCCCTTGGAGCCGTAGCTTCCTCCCCGCTGGCGGGCCATGTCCCCGTAGGAATGGGCCAGCCGTGGCAATGAGTAGGTGAGCTGGGCAAGCTCCACCTGCAGCACGGCTTCCTTTGTCCTGGCACGCTGGGCAAAGATGCGCAGAATCACCTCCTGCCGGTCAAAGACGGGGATGTCCGCCAGTTTTTCCCAGTTCCGCTGGCGGGTGGGAGTGATTTCCGTGTCAAAGATAATGCAATCCGCTTCCTGTGCTTCCGCCAGCTCCGCTATCTCCTGTGCCTTGCCGCTTCCAATGCCAAAGCGGGCAATGGAGGCGGAGGAGCTCTTTTCAGGAAGGGTTACAATGTCCGCCACCTCCATGTCCAAGGTTTTTACAAGGTTTTTCAGCTCCTGGGGATGTACCCACTGGGGAAGAACTAAAAGACAACGAACCTTTTTCTTGGCTTCTTCTTCCACTTCGTACATGGCTAGCCCTCCACCAGCATCAGCTGGCTCTGGTATTCCGGCATGAACTGCTTTTCCGCCAGGGGATGGGTGGCCATGGCAGAGATTGTCTTAAACATCCGTAGGATTGTGGTGCTGTGGGTCATGTTATCGCTTTCTTTCAGGTTCTCCATGGTTAAAGTCAACGTCAGGTTATGCTGCCAACCTAGATATTTAGGTCAGCGGCCAAAGTCAGGGGAAGAAAATCTTCAATTATCGTAAATATCTTTTCTATGGCCAATTCTCAAAATAGTAATTAAAATCTTGTCGTCCTCAATCTCGCATACAAGCCGATAATCACCAACTCTATAACGCCAACGCCCTCCTAAATTTCCTGCAAGCGCCTTCCCGCAAGAACGTGGATTCTCCAAGTCTTTGAGTCTCAAAACAAATGCTTGTATTTGTTTTTGAATTGGCTTGTCAAGTTTCAAGAAGGCTTTTCTTGCCTTGTTTGAAAAAACAACGGTCATAAACCAGCCTCTGCAAAGACTTCCTCTGCAGTATGGGTTTTTTCCTTGCCACTTCTGATGTCTTGTAGAACTTTTTCTGAAAGATAAATATCTTCCAAGTCATCAAGATGTTCCTCAAGCAATAAATTGAAATAAAAGCTTAAAGGTCTACGAGTCTCTTTTGCCAAAAACTCAACCCTGCTTTTTAGTTCCGGAGTTGTTCTGAATGTTGCCGTTGCTGTCAGTGCCATAAGTACTGTCTCCTTGTAATACATTGTATACAGTGTATTGCATACTGTCAAGCCATTCAAACTTCTCTAGTCAAATAAATATTTTAGGACTTGGTGTTTCATACTGTCATGAAGTTTCCTAAAAATTAATGCCACGTGGCGCTCATTCTGATAGCTGTCCACATATCCTGACAAAGGCATCTAGAATGCCTCTTGTGGATGTGGTCACGCTGAGCCACATCTGGATTTTCGACCGGCAGGAGACTTCTCCTCCAATTCCACTTCGTACATGGCTAGCCCTCCACCAGCATCAGCTGGCTCTGGTATTCCGGCATGAACTGCTTTTCCGCCCCGGTCTCGAATTTCACCACCACCACGAGCTCATCCTCCTCCACCCGGGTGCGGATTATGCCGCCGTAGCCGTAGTCGTCGTGGTAGACGGTGCGCCCCACCCGCCACTTTGCCGCAAGGGGATGGACTGCGGGGGCGGCTGAGGCGGCTGCCTGTCCCGCCTGCTCCCTCCGCATGGAGCGGTAGACGTAGGGAATCTCCCCCAGGTGGCGCAGGTGGCCCTCCTCAATCTCCAGCAGGAAGGGGCTGGGCAGCATTTCCTCTATGCGGCCGTAACGAGCCCGCTTGCGGCAGGAGGTGAGCAAAAGCTGGTTCTGTGCACGGGTAACGCCCACGTAAAACAGTCGTCGCTCCTCCTCCAGACCTTCGTCCTTTTTGTCCTGCCGGGGAAAGACACCGTATTCCAGTCCCGTCAGGATGACCCTGGGGAACTCCAGCCCCTTGGTGTTGTGGACGGTGATGAGGGTAACGGAGTCGGTTGTGCCGCCGTCGCTGTTGTTTTCCAGATTGCGGTCCAGCTGGATGTGGTCCAAAAAGTCCAGCAGGCCAGCCATGGTCATGGGATAGAGGACGGCGCTGTTTGCCAGCTCCTGAAGGTTTGCCACCCGCTGGGTTCCCGCCACCTCGTCCTGGGCTGTGTGGTATTCCATAAGCCCACTGAGCTCGTTCAGCTGCTCCACAAAGTAGGACAGCTTCTTTTTTGGGGGCTTCCTTCGTGGTGGCGGCTGGTTTTGCTCCGGCTGGCCGTCCGGGGAATCCTGGGTACCTGTGGAAGCCTGTGCGGGGAAATCCGTCTGGTCAGGAGCAGTCCCTTCTGCCTGAGTAGTCTCCGGCAGAAGCTTCTCCTCTAGGGGGGACTCCGCTTCGGTCGTGCCCTGATAGAAGAGACTGTCCACCTGGTTTGCCAGCTCCTCCACCGGCAGGGGCTGCCTCGTCTCGGCATCCTCCTCCAGCAGGTTGGCAAGCTTTTCCATCAATGCGGCAAATTCACCAAGGCCCGTCCTCGCCTTCTTGGTGGTGCCGGGAAGGTCGGTCTTGCAGGCCGCCACGTAGCTTCCACCGCCTTCAGCTTCCGGGCTAGACTTTACCAGCTCCACAATCCGCTCCTGGGTCTTCTCTCCAATGCCACGGGAGGGCTTGTTGACGATGCGGCGGAAGGCAATCTCATCACGAGGATTTGCCACCAGCGAGAGAATGGCCAGGGCATCCTTGATTTCCTCCCGGTCGTAGAATTTCAGCGCACCCACGATGGTGTAGGGAAGCTTTCGATGGAGGAATTCGGTTTCAAAGCCAAGGGACTGGGCGTTTGTTCGATACAGCACCGCCCAGTCGCTGTAGGGAATGCCCTTTTCGTGGGCTTTCTGAATCACATCGGCGCAAAAGGCCGTTTCGTCCTGGGAATTGTCCAGAAAGGTGAGGGCGGGCAAGGCTCCTGCAGGGCGGGTGGGCTGGAGGCTCTTGTCAAAGCGGTCGGTGTTGTTGCGGATGGAGTCGTTGGCGGTGGCGAGGATTTGCGGTGTGGAGCGGTAGTTCTTTTCCAGCTTGATGATGTCGGTGCCGGGAAATTCCTTGGGAAATTGCAGGATGTTCTGCACCTCCGCCCCCCGGAAGCTGTAGATTGACTGGTCGTCGTCACCCACCACACAGACATAGGTCTCTGGCCCCACCAGCTGGCGCAGCAGCCTGAACTGGGCCACGTTGGAGTCTTGGTACTCGTCCACCATGACAACCCGGAAGCGGCGGTGCATGTGCTGGCGAATCAGTTCGTCCTCCTCCATCAGCTTTACCGGCAGCATGATGAGGTCGCCAAAGTCGATGTTGCCCGTCTCCCGCAGCCGCTGCTGGTAGGCGTGGTAGGCTTTTGGGAAAAGCTCCGAGGAATCGATGTGGAAGAGCTCCGGGGAGTCCGGCTCCCAGCAGTAGTCCTTGGCACGGGCAATCTTTGCCGCCAGGGACTTTGCCTCCTGCCGATTTAATTGGGGCATGGCCTTGTGCATCAGGGTGGCGGAATCCTCCTCGTCGTACACCGTAAAATTCTTGTGGATTCCAGCCTTGTCCGTATACTGACGAAGGAACCAGGAGCCAAAGGAATGGAATGTTCTTATGCTGGCGTGAACGGAACGTGGCTCCAAAAAGTGGGCTCGTTCAGACATTTCCTGGGCGGCCTTCTTGGTGAAGGTGACGGCAAGGATTGCGTAGGGATCCACTCCCTTCTCGCCGATGAGATAGGCGATTTTTGTGGTGATGACACGGGTTTTTCCAGAACCTGCCCCCGCCAAAATCAGCAGGGATTTTCCTTGGTGAACAACAGCCTGCCGCTGCTCCTCGTTCAAAACGGAGAGGTATTCCTCCGAGGTGGGATGGGTACGGTTTCCTGCCTCCCCAGTGCGGCCGGCATCTGGCTCTCCGGAACCTGCTCCCCCGCTCCCGCTCATACCACTGCCCCGGTCAGGTCAACGCCGCTGGTACCGGTCACCAGCACGGAAACCATCCTGCCGCTGGCTACCAGATGGGATTGTTCCTCCAGGTCGTAGCTCACCACCACGGCACCGTCCACCTCCGGGGCCTGGAACCAGCAGCGGCCGATGGCCAAGCCGTTTTCTTCTCCGTCACCACCTTCGATAACCTCTTCAATAAGCACATCGTAGGTGCGGCCTGTTCGTTGGGCCAGACACTTCGCGGTCACTTTTTCCTGCAGCTGCTGGAGAACCTTGTTCCGACGTTCTGCCGTCTTTTTGGGCACCTGATTTTCCATTTTTCCGGCGGGCGTGTCCTCCTCCCGGCTGTAGGTAAAGCTGCCGGCCCAATCGGGCTCAATGGCCCTGATAAAATCCAGTGTCTGGGCGGCGTGGTCATCGGTCTCACCGGGAAAGCCCACCAAAAAGGTGGAGCGTACCGCCGCCGCCCCCAGGCCGGGATTCCACGGCTGGGCCTTGATTCTTTGAATCAGCTCCGTGTATTCGGCTCCGGTGCCGATTCGGTTCATGGCCCGGATGATGGGGTCGCAGCCGCTCTGGAAGGGAATGTCGAAGTAGGGCAGCAGGCGTGGGTCGGCGACCATCACCGGCAGGATGTCCAGCGGAAAGTGGTCGGGATGGATGTACAAGAGCCGCAGCCAGAATTTTCCCTCAAGCCGGGAAATGCCTTGCAGGAGCTGGGCCAGGGGGCTGAGGGTGGCTCCGCTTCCGTCAAACTGGCTCCAGATTTCCTTTTTGACAGGATTTGAGCCGTCCATACCGTAAGAGGCTGAGTCCTGCCCCACCAGATTTATCTCCACAATCCCCCGTGCCACCAAGGATTGTATCTCGTTGATGATGTCCTGGACGGGACGGCTTCGCATATTGCCACGAATTCCTGGAATTGCGCAGAAGGAGCAGCGGCTGTCACAGCCCTCGCTGATTTTTACGTAGGCGGAACCTGGGAAGGACAGGAACTCCTCCCGCTCACCGCAGCAGACTCCCTCTTGCTCGTAGGTTTCCACGGGACGGCTGCCCTCCGTCATGGAATCTACAACGGCGTCGATGGCGGATAAATCTCCATTCCCGATGATGCCGTCGGCTTCTGGCAGCTCCTCTGCCAGGCTTTCGGCGTACCGCTCAGACAAGCAGCCTGCCAATAAAACCTTTGCATTAGGGTAGCTTGTTTTTGCATCAATTACCGCTTCCAGGGACTCCCGCTTGGCACTTTCAATAAAGCCACAGGAATTCACGATGATGAGATCCGCCTCTTCTGGTGTATTTACCCGCTTCATCCCCTTTTTCAAAAGCCGAGTCAGAATCAATTCACCGTCAATCTGATTTTTAGCACAACCGTGCTGGTCAAGAAAAAAACTAGTCAAGGCCAATCACCACCAATTTATAGGCTCCGGGAGCTTCACGCACCCACTTAATATCTTCTGCAACAACCTGTCCTGCCTTACCCATTTCAAGGTCGTAATGCTTTAGACCTGCTTGCACCTGAATTTTTGCAGCATTGATGTTGGATAACCACAATCGAACACCATTGTTAGACTGAATGGTGAGCATATCTCCGGCGGTGTAGTAATCTTCAACCTCTTCCTTTGAGTCGATTCTATAACGAATCATACAGGCCGCACGGACAGTAATGGTGGTGGTAAAAGGATATGCCCTGTTATCCTCATGAATAGTGTATCGCTGATTTGCCACTTGGGAGGATTCTGGAATGCTTCCCATATCTGTTTGTTCAGTGGCGACAAGACTCTTGTCCTTGAGTACAACACGAATTTCTGCTCCACGACTGTCATCAGTACGGGAGATGTCAGAAAGGTACACGATGATTTCTGCTCCACCTTGACCGTCAATGTCTAGCTCTCGCTCCTCGCTGAGCTCCAGTGTTTGTGTTCCAGCGGGAGTGATGATTTGTAGCTCATTCAATGTCTGTCCAATGATTAAGTCAATATCACCTTCTTGAGAAGGAACGGCAATAGTATCTCCCTTGTAGACTCGTTTTGTAAAAGGTTGGTCTGTAAGGGTGTGACGATTTTTATCAATTTCACCAGATAAAACGGTGGTATCATCAACTATCTCTTCTTTATTGAAGAAAAGCAGCCAAACGGCAATTCCTGCTCCCACCACAAGCAAGGTAATAGAGACTATAATCAAGGGGAGTACAAACTTAGGCCGTGACCGTTGTAGCAGGGAGGGTGGCGTCGGTGATTCTTGAATTTTCTTGGCTCGATACAAGGATGCAATGCGACCCACATCAACCTCAAGATATTCCGCATAATTTTTAAGAAATCCAGTTAAATAGGTTTCACTGGGAAACTTATCAAGCTGCTCTTGCTCCAGTGCTTGAAGATATGTTTTTGAAATTACTGTCTCGCTGGCAGCTGTCTCTATGTCAATATTTTTTCGCTCCCGAGCCTCCCTCAAGAGCTTTCCAAAACTTTCCATAGCCATTTTTTATTGAGCCGTCCTTTACTCTGAAAATAAAAAGTTGTTGAAATTATTTGCATCTGATGGAGCGTCGTACACAAATCGTTGGTCAGGAATATTTTGATTCAAGCTATAATTATAAAAATAGAATACAAAGGTCTGACCTTGGGTAGTTAGCGCTTCTACCTGACGAATAAGCTTTGTCTCTGGTACAATAGCCAGCTTTATACGACGGAATCCTTCCGATGAATTTCTGGGATAGAGTATGAGCTTGATAACCTGCTCTGGATTGCTTTCACTTAGGGGAACAGGCTCTTGTCCCACCTCATAGGCTACTGAATAATAGCGATTCAGGAGGGCCAGGCCTTGGGGTGTAGCTAAATTCATTCCAGCTTGATCAGAGGAAGGTGAAACTGACTGTTTGAGATTGGAGGAAATTCCTGGTAAGTGGATGGTCAAGGTGTCTCCGTTAAACAGGATAACCTGTTCCTTGGGATTGGAAAAATCAATCCTCAAAAGGTTTGGTCGTTTGAAGGAAACCTGCCCCTGCATTTGGCTACGACCGGCGGTAATGTTCATAGTGGCCTCGTAGTCTCTAATTGTTCCATAATACTCAGAAACGGACTGAAAAAAGCTGGCAGCAGTAGTAATATTTTGAGCCATGACGAAACCTGCCAGCAATAAGGTAACACCAAGGGCTAGTCGTTTTTTGCTTTTAAAAGCCAGGGATTCTCTGTGCATGATGAATATTCTACAAAGAATCCCCCGCTAAAGTCAACCCAGCTATTTTACTGCCAGTTGGCCACACCTTCTTCCACTAGGTAATCAAAGACGGTGGGACCACAAAGCCAATGAGCGGCTCCGGCAAAGATAAAGTAATGCTTGTTTTCTTCTTGTAATAGTGTGGAGATAGTTTCTGCCCAAGCTTGATTCCGTTGGTACAGGAGTTGAGTCAGATAGCTATCCTTGTATTCGTCACTCAATCCCTCCACGCCTTCAAAGGGATTGGTGGTGAGGGAAGCGATGGTTTCATGGTCGTTGGCCACATAAGCATTGTATAAATTCAGCAGTTCTTGGTTTGCTGAACCGTCCAAGGTGCTGTTGATGATGTCTTCCAAAAGGATTAGTTGGTCCTCCACACTACCATAGGTTAAAACATCCAACTGGGTTTTTACGGAATCCAAACCCAATACGGACAGATTCTGGCTCATAGCATCGTTATACAATTGGGTGTCTATTCCCAGTTCGGCACTCAATCCGGCAACTTCTGTGACGGCAGTATTCATTACGGTGTTCCAATACCAAGGTGGCATAAACAACATGGCTTCCACTTCTTCTTGGGGTGTTCCACTATTGGCCATACCTAGCTGGAGAATCAAAGATAACACTGAACCTGTTTCTTCATCTAATAGTGAGGTGATTGGTACAGGATTACCTTCCTGGTCTTTCAGAACTGTAGTGGCCAGAAGCTTCATGACAGCTGCAGGAAGTTCATTCATATCCTCCATTCCCAACTCTCCGTAGCGTTGGTCGGCCTTACGGAAGTCAGCCAAAACCTGTTGGCTGATTAGTTGGTCTGAAGGAGCGCCTACATGAATTGTTCCCAATATCTGCACCACTGTTCCTGTAGGGGAAGTGATTTCCCAAAACATGGGAGTATCTGTTGTCTGGATGATGGACGTATCATTTTGGGGAAGGGTAGAACAACCCGCTAGAACCACTAAGGCTAGAACCACTAAGCCTCGAATGCATTTGCGTATCACTGGATCCTCCTTGGCATTTCTTTGATGAAAAGCTATGGGAATAGTATAACACACTTTTTTAAAAAAATCCAATGAAATAAAATTGAGGTGTATCCCAAAGGGTATCTCCAATTAATTGGGGTACACCTCAAAACTCTATCAGTTCTTTTGAATCGGATAAAGCCCGGCCTACAGATAATTGTAGATTAAAGCTTATATTTCCCTGTGAGGTTTTATGGTTCCAATACTGGCCACCATCTGATGGATTGAGGCGGAGGACTGCTCCACCACTGCTGACTGGCTGGAGATTTGGTTTGCAAGGTTACCAATGTTCTTGGTGATTTGTTCTACCGTTCCCATAGTTTCAATGCAGCTGTTGAAGTTTTTCCCAAGATCTTCCACCTCGTCTTTACGGGATTCATCCATACGGATACCCAAATCTCCTGTTCCTGATGCAAGCTGGCTCAACATTCCGCTTACCTGCAGAATGGGCTTGGTAAACTGTCCACTGGTAAAGAATGAGGCCATAATGACAAAGATTGTACTGACTATTGCCATAATAATGGCAATAAGCTTGATGGAATTGGTGGCCGTAAGGAGATTGTTCCTATGAGTAATGAGATAAACAGTAAAGGGAGTCCCCTCTACCTGACTCTTGAAAATATAGGAGCTTTTACCCTCCTAGGAGAATTCGTGCATGGCTCCATTTCCCTTTCGACTTGTGGAAATGGCGCTCTGTATATCCTTGGGCAAATTTGCCACCTCTTCCAGAGCCATGGGGTCATCGGCAAAATTCCTGTACTTTTTCTTGGCCGTGTCATACTGATAATGGTACATCAGTGCCTCATCAGTACTGGTAATCAGCTTTTTTTCTCAAAACCTGCTGGATAAAAAAATACCCCTTTTACTTTTGTCCAGTAAAAGGGGTACATATCACTGATGGTAAACACCAGTTGGGGGTATTCTGTTGATTATGGCTGAATCTGGCTCAGACATAATCAACAAGCGGGAATTAGTACATTCCGTCCATGCCACCCATACCACCAGCAGGAGGCATCATGGGAGGATTCTTCTCAGGCAGGTCGGTGATGGCGCACTCGGTGGTCAGCAGGAGGCTGGCAACGGAGGCGGCGTTCTGCAGGGCGGAGCGGGTTACCTTTGCTGGGTCGATGATACCAGCACCAACCATGTCCTTCCACTCCATCTTGGCGGCATCGAATCCGACGCCCTTCTTCTCGTGCTTGGCCTTGTCGGCGATGACCGCCCCGTCCAGGCCGGCGTTCTCGGCAATCTGGCGGATGGGCTCCTCCAGGGCACGCTTTACAATCTTGAAGCCCACCTTGGCGTCGTCGCTGAGGTCAGAGGTATCAGCCTTTTCCAAGCACTCGGCAGCCTGAATCAATGCCAAGCCACCTCCAGCTACAATGCCTTCTTCCAAAGCTGCACGTGTAGCGGACAGGGCATCCTCCACACGGTGCTTCTTTTCCTTCATTTCAACTTCAGTTACAGCACCGATGTTGATGACGGCTACACCGCCAGAAATCTTTGCAAGGCGCTCCTTCAGCTTTTCCTTGTCGTATTCGCTGGTAGCCTCCTCAATCTGATGCTTGATTTGACCAACACGCTCCTTGATGTCCTTGGCGTTGCCAGCACCGTCCACGATGGTGGTGTTGTCCTTGTCAATCTTTACACTCTTGGCCTGTCCCAGCTGAGACAGCTCGGTGGTCTCCAGCTTGAGTCCCAAGTCCTCGGTAATAACCTGTCCGCCAGTGAGGATTGCAATGTCCTCCAGCATGGCCTTGCGGCGGTCTCCAAAGCCAGGAGCCTTTACAGCGCAGGTTTTGAGCACACCACGGAGGTTGTTTACGATGAGGGTAGCAAGAGCCTCTCCGTCCATGTCTTCGCAGATGATAACCAGGGGCTTTCCAGCCTGGGCAACCTTCTCCAACAGGGGAAGCATATCCTTCATGCTGGAAATCTTCTTGTCGTGAATCAGGATGAGGGGATTGTCGAATACAGTCTCCATTCGGTCTCGGTCGGTGACAAAGTAGGGGGAGATGTATCCACGGTCAAACTGCATTCCCTCCACAAAGTCTGTGGTGGTTTCCATAGTCTTGGATTCCTCTACAGTGATTACACCGTCCTTTCCAACCCGTTCGATGGCACTGGCCAAGATGGAACCGATTTCCTCGTCGTTGTTTGCAGAAACGGAGGCAACGTGAGAAACCTCGTCAGTTCCCTTGATTTCCTTGGAATTCTTCTTGATTTCGTCTACGGCCAGCTTGACAGCCTTGTCCATACCCTTCTTCAACTCGATGGGAGTCATTCCAGCTGCAACAGCCTTCAAGCCTTCCCGAACCATGGAGTATGCCAAAACGGTGGCAGTGGTAGTTCCGTCGCCAGCAACATCATTTGTCTTTGTGGCAACTTCTTTCAGGAGCTGGGCTCCCATATTCTCGTAGGGATCTTCCAGTTCAACTTCCCGTGCAACAGACACTCCGTCCTTTGTAACGGTGGGAGCACCGAATTTCTTGTCCAACAACACGTTGCGTCCCTTGGGTCCCAAGGTAACCTTTACCGCCTGGGAAATCTGCTCTACACCGGACAGCAGTTTTTTGCGGGCTTCTTCATTAAAAAGCAACTGTTTTGCCATTTTCCTAAATCTCCTTCTGATAGTCATAATACCGATTTTGTGGTATTATGGTTATTATCTTAACCTAAAGATATAAAATATTTTGCTGAATGGCAAGTAAAGTGGAGTAAGTTGTGAAAAAAATAAACTGGGGCATTGTCGGGGCTGGTCGGATTGCGGCTTCTTTCGCCGAAGCCTTGAAGACCTCCCAAGATTCGGTTTGTTATGCGGTGGCTTCTCGCAATGAGCAAAGGGGAAAGGATTTTGCCCAAAGATGGGGCTTTGAACGGGCATACAAGGATTATGATGCATTGTTTTCTGATGAAAATGTGGATGCGGTGTATATTGCCACCCCCCACATGAATCATGCTGCCTTGTCCATTGCCGCACTGAAGGCAGGAAAGGCGGTGCTTTGTGAGAAGGCGGCTACAGTAAATGCCCGTGAATTGCAGAACGTGTACGATGTGGTATCTGAAACAAAGGGGCTGTACGTTGAGGCCTTGTGGACAAAGTTTAATCCCACCTTTCGCAAGGCCTTGGAATGGGTGTCCGCTGGTCGCATTGGAAAGCTGAAGGCTATTTACGCTGATTTTTGTATCGCACGAACTGCTGATGCGGTGTATTCCGACCCTGAATATCCCATGAATCGGCTCTACGATATCAACCTGGCAGGAGGAGCCCTGCTTGATGTGGGAATCTATCCTGTTACCGCAGCTCTTTCTATGGTAGAAGCTGCTGCCCAAAATCCTGATGATGAAAAATCACTGTATCCCAATAAAATCGAGGCTGTAGCTCGCATGACAGAAACTGGAGTGGATGCCTTCGATAGCATTTCGCTGAAAATTGGTGATGTTGTAGCGAATCTCACCTGTTCCATTGACACTGAATGTGGCTCCGTGCTGAAGGAGGCCCGTATTGTGGGAACAGAGGGAACCATCATTCTTCCCTATTTCTGGATGGCTCAGGAAGCTCAGCTTATTTCCGATCAGGAGAAGGTGATGGACAGTTATTCCCATCCCTTTGCAGTGAACGGCTATGAATACGAGATTGAGGAATTCTGTCACTGTATGAAAACACGGGAAGCAGGTTTGTTGGTAAAGGAATCCATTCTGCACACCCATAGCCAGAGCCTGCGGGTAATCCGAGTGCTGGATGCCATTCGTGGAAAGATAGGCTTGGTGTATCCCTTTGAGGATTGCGGCTACGTTATTAAGGAAGAAACCCAGAGTCCTGTGGAAATTGCCAGCAAGGGAGTACGATCAAAGCCCAATGAGATTACCGTCTACACCGATGGCGGTTGCTCCGGAAATCCCGGTCCTGGTGGTTGGGGCTGTGTGATTTTGGCGGATAAGGTGGAATACACTGTTTCTGGTGGAGAAGCCTTGACCACCAATAATCGCATGGAATTAAGTGCTGCCATTGCTGCCCTTTCTGCCATTGACCAGAATCAAGAGTGGCGGGAGAAGTCAATAACGGTTCACATTGACAGCCAGTATGTGAAGAACGGCATTACAACATGGATTCGTTCCTGGAAGAAAAACGGCTGGAAGAATTCCGAGAAGCAGCCGGTAAAAAATCGTGATTTATGGGAAATGCTGGATGAGTTGAATGCCAAGCTGAATGTAAGCTGGAAGTGGGTGAAAGGCCATTCCGGCAACAAGTACAATGACTTGTGCGACTCCTTGGCCACCAAGGAGGCTGCAAAGTATAGCAGATAAGTCCTTTTAAAACGGAAAAGCCAGCATCGTGTGAAGTGCATTTCACACGATGCTGGCTTTTGATTTTTTGTAGGTTAAGGGCTGACTTTCAATTACTGTGAGTCAGGGCCGACTTTTAATTACTGTGAGTCGGCGAGAAGGCTTGCTTCACCTACAAACTGGTTGATCTTGTCCTCTGCTACCAGGCGGGCGATGGTTGCGTTGATGGCGGCAATCAGCTCAGGGCTATTCTTCTTGACAGCAACAGCGGAACCACCCTCGTTGTCCAGGAAGGTGTAAGATGCCAGAAGCAAGTCGGGGTTGCGCTTTACGTAGGCATCGGCTACAGGAAGCTCGGCGATGACAGCCTCGATCTTGTTGTTCTTTACTTCCATAATCAAGTCGGGCAATGCTCCCAATTCCTTAATCTGGGGATGGTTTTCATCCAAAGCGGCTCCAGTTACACCTTTGATTTGCTCCTTGGCAATGCCAACCTGAATTGCACCACGCTGGGCACCGATAAGTGCATCCTTGAGGGAAGCTGGATCTGCACCATATGTAGCCTCGTCAGCCAAGCGGATAACAGCACCATGCTTAGCCTGATAGTAGATGTCGGAGAAGTCTACATTCTGGCGGCGCTCTTCTGTGGGTGTCATTCCAGAAATAACCATATCCACGTTGCCAGAAACGAGGGCTGCCAGGAGGCCGTCAAAGCTCATGTCCTTGATTTCCAGCTCCACACCCAAATCCTTGGCAATCTCCTTTGCCAGCTCGATGTCAAAGCCTACGATGGTGTCCTTGCCGTCAATCAGTGCGTGGAATTCGTAGGGAGGATAGTCGGCAGAGGTTCCCAGGATGATTTTTCCTGACGCCTTGATTTTTTCCAATGAGGATCCAGTCTTTGAATCCTTTGCTCCACCGGCCACAACAGGGAAAATCACCATGAGGGCGGCGAGAATAGTCAATGTTCTTTTAAGCATTATAATGCCTCCAAAATATAAATATGAAGATAGTATACTGATATGGTGTTTCTTTGCAAAGTATAACTGAAGGGTTTGGGTGGGATTCTTAAAAAAGGTGACAGCCAGCAAATGCTGCTAGCCATCACCTTTTCCTTGCAATTTTCACGTCAAATCTGTCGGGGCCGACCTCCGGGGTACGATTATTTCACGTCAAATCGGTCGGCGTTCATTACCTTGTTCCAGGCGGCGATGAAGTCGGACAGGAACTTGTCCTGGGCATCGTCGCAGGCGTAGACCTCGGCCAGGGCTCGTAGCTCGGAGTTTGAGCCAAAGATGAGGTCGGCACGGCGGGCGGTCCAGACAGCCTTGCCCGTTGCCCGCTCGCTTCCCTGGAAGAGGGTGGGGTCGCCTGCCGTCGGCTTCCAGGCGTACTTGATGTCCAGCACGTTCACAAAGAAGTCGTTGGTGAGAACGCCAGGGCGGTTGGTAAAGACACCCTCCTTGGCCTGGTTGTAGTTCACGTCCAGTACCCGCAGGCCTCCCAGCAGGACGGTCATCTCAGGTGCGGTGAGTCCCAGAAGCTGGGCCTTGTCCACCAGCAGCTCCTCGTCGGCCACGGAGTCCAGGTTTGTTCCGGCCTTGCGGTAGTTGCGGAAGGCATCGGCCTTGGGCTCCAGGGAGCCGAAGGAACGGGCATCGGTCTGCTCCTGGCTGGCATCGGTGCGACCGGGGATGAAGGGCACTGTCACCTTGTGGCCTGCCTCAGCGGCGGCCTTTTCGATTCCGGTAGCTCCACCCAGTACAATCAAATCTGCCAAAGAAATCTTCTTGCCACCAGCAGCACCATTGAATTCAGACTGAATCTTTTCCAATGTCTCCAAAACCTTTGCCAGCTGACCGGGCTGGTTTACCTCCCAATCCTTCTGGGGGGCAAGGCGAATGCGAGCGCCATTGGCACCACCCCGCTTGTCGGAGCCACGGAAGGTGGAGGCAGAGGCCCAGGCGGTGGACACCAGCTGGGAAACAGTGAGGCCGCTGGCCAAAATCCTTGCCTTCAGCTCGGCGATGTCGGCCTCCTCCACCAGCGGATGGTCTACGGCGGGAACGGGGTCCTGCCAGATAAGCTCCTCGGCGGGAACCTCCGGGCCAAGGTAGCGGGAGCGGGGGCCCATGTCACGGTGGGTCAGCTTGAACCAAGCCCGTGCAAAGGTATCCTCGAATTTCGCCGGATTCTTGAGATAGTCCTCGGCGATGGGGCGGTAGATGGGGTCGTACCGCAGGGCCAGGTCGGCGGTGGTCATGATGGGGGCGTGGGTCTTGGTGGGGTCATGGGCATCCACCACGGTCTTGGCGGCCTCCGGGTCGGTGGGAACCCACTGGTAGGCTCCGGCAGGACTCTTCACCAGATTCCAGTCGTACTTGAACAGGGTCTCCAGATAGCCCATGTCCCACTTGGTGGGGTTTGGCTTCCAGGCTCCCTCGATTCCGCTGGTAATGGTGTCGCCACCCTTTCCGCTGCCGAATTTATTGCTCCAGCCCAAGCCCATTTCCTCGATGGAGGCTCCTTCCGGCTCTGGTCCCACATTGGCGGCATCTCCTGCTCCGTGGGTCTTGCCAAAGGTGTGTCCACCAGCAATGAGGGCAACTGTCTCCTCATCATTCATGCCCATTCTTCCAAAGGTGGTGCGGATGTCACGGCCGGAAGCCACTGCATCAGGCATACCGTTGGGGCCTTCGGGATTTACGTAAATCAGACCCATCTGCACGGCTGCCAGGGGATTGTCCAGCTTGCGGTCGCCGGTGTAGCGGTTGTCATCAAGCCACTTCTTCTCGGATCCCCAGTACACGTCCTCCTGGGGCTGCCATACGTCCTCACGTCCGCCAGCAAATCCGAAGGTCTTGAATCCCATGGACTCCAGGGCGCAGTTTCCGGCCAGAATCATCAGGTCGGCCCAGGAAAGTGCTTTGCCATACTTCTTCTTGATGGGCCACAGCAGGCGACGTGCCTTGTCCAGGTTGGCGTTGTCCGGCCAGCTGTTGAGGGGGGCGAACCGCTGGGTTCCGTCGCAGGCTCCGCCACGGCCGTCTCCCACCCGGTAGGTTCCGGCGCTGTGCCAGGCCATGCGGATGAACAGGGGGCCGTAGTGTCCGTAGTCTGCGGGCCACCAGTCCTGGGAGGTGGTCATCAGCTCAAAGATGTCCTTCTTGACGGCAGCCAAATCCAGCTTGTTGAATTCCGCAGCATAGTCAAAGTCCTTGTCCATGGGGTTGCTGAGCTCGGAATTCTGCCGCAGGATTCCCAGGTTCAACTGGTTGGGCCACCAGTCCTTGTTGGTGGTTCCGCCTCCTGCTGCTACCGGGTTGTGGTGGATTCCAACAGCAGGATTTGCACTCATTCCCGTGACGGGACATCTCTTCTCTTCCATAATTACATTTCCTCCTATGAAAGTCTTTTATTTGAAGGGCAGTCCGGGCAGACTCCCTTAAAATACACATCCTTCTGCCGTATTAGGAAGTTTCTCAGGCCACTATATGCCATGTCATCAAGCTTCACGTCAAAGTTGTAGATTTTGCCGCACTGCTCGCACTTGAAGTGGCCGTGGAAGTCCGTAATGATGTCATATCTGGCCTCGTTGTTCTCAATCAACAGCTCCCGTACCACCCCGGCCTCCACCAGAACCTTGAGGGTGTTGTAGACGGTGGACTTGGAGAGGGTGGGAATCTCCTCCTGGAGATTGTGGTAAATTTGCTCCACTGTGGGATGGCTGTCATTGGCAGACAGATATTCCAGCACCTTCAGCCGCTGGTAGGAAAGATTTACCCCATTTTCCCGGAGAATGCTTTTTAAGTCCTCCAGTAATGGCATAGTGTACTGCATCTCTTTTTCAATCATATTCAATCTCCATGAACAACAATGTAAAGTATAATAACTATAACTATAAGTTATCAAGTTATAATTATTATTATTTCATAATTATTCTTTTATTATAGCTAATATGAATAAAATGTCTAGAGGTAAGTTCTGTCTGTTCTTTTGAATCTACAGGGAGGCTGGGGATTCAAATAAAAAATGTCTTTCTCCTCCAACCTTCTGTATTGCAGATAAGACATAAATCCTATAAACTTATGCGGATAATAAATCAACAGGATGAGAAAGATGGGAAAATACTTGATCAAGCGGGTGCTGATGGCTGTATTCACGGTTTTTTTAGTGGCCACCGTCACCTTCTTCCTTATGAATGCAGTGCCGGGAAATCCCTGGCTCAGCGACAAGACGCCACCCCAAAGCGTCATCGATGCCTTGAACGCCAAGTACGGCCTGGACAAGCCCCTGCCTGAGCAATATTTTCGGTACATTGGGAATTTGCTGCAGGGGGATTTCGGTGCCTCCATCAAGATGTCCAAGAACAGGCCCGTGCTGGAGATGATTACCGAGAAGTTTCCCATATCTGCCAGCTTGGGAATCGTGGCGGTGGCTTGGGCCGCCTTGGTGGGAGTGCCATTGGGCTGTCTTGCGGCCTACCGTCGTGGCAAGCTGGTGGACAGCATCCTTCGTGTGGTGACTACCTTGGGGGTCTCCCTTCCCAGCTTTGTCGTGGCCACCACCCTGATGGTGCTGTTTTGCGGTGGAATCCCCGCCCTCCATTTCTTTCCCAATACCTTCTCTGCAGCCAATGGGATTCGTGGCTACGTGCTGCCCTGCTTCTGTCTGGGGCTCTACCCCATGTGCTACATCGCCCGACTGACCCGCTCCTCCATGCTGGACGCAATCAATCAAGAATACATCAAGACAGCCTATGCCAAGGGACTTTCCGTAGTGCCCATCATTTTTAAGCATGCCCTGCGGAACGCCCTGATTCCCGTCATCACCTACATTGGCCCCCTCACTGCCTTTACCCTCTGCGGTGGCTTTGTGGTGGAGAACGTCTTCGGCATTCCCGGCTTGGGAAAGGCCTTTGTCCAGTCCATCACCGCCCTGGACTATCCCATGATTATGGGGACGGCAATCTTCCTCGCCACCTTCATCGTGGTGATGAACCTGCTGGTGGACATCATGTACAAGGTGGTTGACCCCCGCATCAATCTGGCACAGGGAGCGAGTTGATTATGAGTGAAAAGAAGATAGTTGTTGGCTCCTTGCAGCCAGACATTGAAGATATTCTGAAGTGGAATGAATTTAGCCCCAACGATTTTGAAAAGGCCCAGGATTCTGAAAAAGCAGATTTTATTCCCTTGCGTGCCAGTGTTTCCTATTGGGCCGATGCCTGGCGACGACTGAGAAAAAATACCGTGGCCATGGTGGCCTTGGGGGTGCTTGTTTTTATTTCTCTCTTTGCCTTCCTGGGGCCGGTGATTGTTCCCTACGGCTACGAGGAATTCAACCGTGGAGCGGAGAACCTGCATCCCTGGCACACCTCCCTGGAAGACCAGCTGAAATTGGCGGAGGCCATGGAGGTAAAAAGTCCCGAAGAAGCGGTTGCCGCTGCCCAGGCTGAGGCCGCTGCCCAAGGCAAAGCCCTGTCTTCCGTGGAATTGGCCCAGATTCGGGCAAAGGCTCGTGCCAAAGCCCAGGTAGAGGATGAGGACGGCAATGTCCTTTCTGGGGCCGCCTTGGAAAAACACCTGCGCAAGGAGCTGGGAATCAGGAACCGGGCCTTTGGCTATTCCCGTGCTGAGCTGGAGCGGAAGGCGGCGGGAGAATCTGTGTTCCCCCATGTGTTCGGCACCGACAAATTCGGGCGGGACATCATGGTGCGGGTGATGATTGGAACCCGTGTCTCCATGATTGTTGGTGTGGCCGCCGCCCTGCTGGTGCTGGTGATTGGCTCACTGTACGGCTCCATCTCCGGCTATTTCGGCGGCAAGGTGGACGTGGTGATGCAGCGGATTGTGGAGGTGATTTACTCGGTGCCGGAGGTTCTCGTCATCCTGCTTTTGTCCGCCATGCTGGGAGAAGCCATGAAGGCCTATGCCAGCTCCGGTGGCTTTGGCGCCGACCTGGTGAGCAAGATGGGAGCCAACCTGATTTCCATGTTCATGGCCTTTGGTATGCTGTATTGGGTTGGTATGAGCCGCATCATCCGTGGACAGGTCTTGCAGGTAAAGCAGCAGGAGTATGTTACTGCCGCCAAGGCACTGGGAGCCTCCCACGCCCGGATTATCCGCCGTCACCTGTTGCCCAACTGCATCGGTCAGCTGGTAGTAACGACTTGCCTGCAGATTCCTTCTGCTATTTTCTTGGAGTCCTTCCTGTCATATCTTGGTGTGGGAATTTCTGCTCCCATGACCAGCCTTGGCTCCATGGCGGCGGAGGCTACCCAGGGAATGTACACCTATCCCTACCGACTTTTGTTTCCGGCCTTTGTGCTGAGCATCATGATTCTCTCCTTCAATTTGTTTGGAGATGGCCTGCGGGATGCTTTGGATCCACGGCTCAAGAAATAATCGAGCCGGCTCAAGAAATAATCGAGCGGCTGAAGAATGCTGTGTGGCCAAAATGCCGTTCAAAGGAGAAGGAGTGAATTATGGCAGAAAATAAATTGTTGGAAGTAAAGGATTTGCGGATTTCCTTCTTTACTCCCGCTGGAGAGGTAAAGGCTGTAGGAGGAATTTCCTACGACCTGAACTATGGGGAGGTGATGGGAATCGTTGGTGAGTCCGGCTCAGGAAAGAGCCAGGAGGCATACTCCATCATGGGCTTGCTCCAGTCTCCCGGAAAGGTGGTGGGCGGCTCCATCACCTTCGAGGGACGGGATGTGCTTGCCATGACAAGGGAGGAGATGACCTCCTTCCGGGGAAAGGACGTGGCCATGATTTTCCAGAATCCCATGACCTGCCTCAATCCCGTATACACCATCGGGAACCAGCTGATTGAGGCCCTGCGGACCCACGATAAGACTGTTTCCAAGGAAGAAGCCGCCAAGCGGGCCATGGAGATGCTGGAGCTGGTGGGAATCAACAATGTGGAAAAGCGCATGAAGCAGTATCCCCACGAGTTTTCCGGCGGAATGCGGCAGCGGGTGATGATTGCCATGGGCTTGATTTGCCATCCAAAGCTTTTGATTGCCGACGAGCCTACCACCGCCCTTGACGTGACCATCCAGGCCCAGATTCTTGAATTGATGAAGTCCCTGCAGAAGAAGACCAATATGGGAATCATCTTCATCACCCACAATCTGGGGGTGGTGGCTGAAATCTGCCACAAGGTTTCCGTCATGTATGCGGGAAGGATTGTGGAGCAGGGGCCTGTCGATGATATTTTTTACAATCCCTCCCATCCCTACACCGTGGGCCTGCTTCGCTCCATGCCCCGTGTTGATGCCGAGAACTACGAGCGGCTCATTCCTATAGAAGGCTCTCCCGTGGATATGCTGAATCCTCCAGAGGGCTGTCCCTTTGCTCCCCGCTGTGAGCATTGCATGAAAATCTGCCTCAAGAAGATGCCGCCCCATGTCACCATCAAGGAAGGCCACCGTTCAGCCTGCTGGTTGCGGGTGGAGGAGGTGATGCGAAAAGAGGAGTTCGGGGCCGAGGGCGGAGCCACTCATCTAGCATCAAGGGTGGCATCAAAGGTGGAGTCAAGGGCTCAGGAGGAAAGGTAAATGGCTGACAATGATATTTTGCTGGAGGTCCAGCACTTGAGAAAATATTTTCCCGTAAAGGGAATGAAGGGCCCCGGCGTGCAGGCGGTGGAGGATGTGTCCCTGTTCATCAAGCGGGGGGAGACCTTGGGTCTGGTTGGTGAGTCCGGCTGTGGAAAGACAACCCTGGGACGCACGATTATCCGTCTCCACGAGCCCACCAGCGGCCGCATTGTCTACGACGGGGAAACCATCTACGAGGGAGACGGCAAGAGGCATTCTGCAGTGAAGATGCTGCCCTACCGCAGGAAAATGCAGATTATCTTTCAGGACCCATCTGCCTCCCTTGACCCCCGCATGACGGTGGGAGAGATTATCGGGGAGGCTCTGGACATCCATAAGCTGTGGGCTACCAAGGCGGAGCGGACGGACCGCATCAAGGAGCTTTTGGCCATGGTAGGGCTGAACACGGAGCACGCCAACCGTTATCCCCACGAGTTTTCCGGTGGACAGCAGCAGCGGGTGGGCATTGCCCGTGCCCTGGCGGTGCGTCCTGAGTTCATCGTCTGTGACGAGCCCATCTCCGCCCTGGACGTTTCCATCCAGTCCCAGGTGGTGAACATGCTGGAGGACATGCAGGAGGAGCTGGGGCTTACCTACCTGTTCATTGCCCACGACCTGAGCGTGGTGCGCCACATCTCCAATCGAATCGGTGTGATGTACCTGGGCTGCCTGGTGGAGCTTTCCACCAGCTACGAGCTGAACAAGAATCCCCTGCACCCGTACACAAAAACCCTGATTTCCGCCGTGCCGGTGCCGGATCCCCAGCTGTCTCGCAGTCGCCAGCGGATTGTGCTGGAGGGAGACATTCCTTCGCCCATGAATCCGCCATCAGGCTGCCGCTTCCATACCCGCTGTCCTATGGCAAAGCCTGAATGCAAGGAGTCTATGCCCCAGCTGCGGGAAATTTCCAGCGGGCACTGGGTTGCCTGCCACCTCGTATAAAAAGGAATTGGAGTTTATATGAAAGAAAGAGAAACCCTGGCCTCCCGACTGGGCTTTATCCTCTTGTCGGCCGGATGTGCCATCGGTCTGGGAAATGTGTGGCGTTTTCCATATATCACTGGAAAATACGGCGGAGCACTCTTTGTGCTGGTCTACCTCTTCTTTTTGGTGGCCTTGGGCCTGCCCATCATGGTGATGGAATTTTCCGTTGGTCGAGCCTCCCGTCAGAATGTGGGAAGGGCCTTCAAAACACTGGAGCCTGCGGGAACGAAGTGGCATGCCTATGGTCACATCGCCATTGCGGGGAACTACATCCTGATGATGTTCTATGCCACCATCTCCGGTTGGCTCTTGTACTATTGCTTTGCCAGCCTCACGGGAAAATTCGGTGGGCTCGATGCCGCCGGCGTGGGTGCTTTCTTCGGAACTCTGACCGCCAGTCCCGGCACACAGTTTGTCTGGATGGCCATTGCGGTGGTGCTGAGCTTTGTTGTGGTTGGAATCGGTCTGGAGAAGGGCGTGGAGAAAATCACCAAGGTGATGATGATTCTGCTGATTCTCTTGATTGTGGTGCTGGCGGTGAATTCCGTCCTCTTGCCGGGCAGCGGGGAGGGAATCAGATTCTACCTGCTGCCTGATTTCAGCAAGGTGACGGAGTCGGGCTTTGGTGAGGTGGTCTTTGCCGCCATGGGTCAGGCCTTCTTCACCCTGAGCCTGGGAATCGGAAGCATGGAGATTTTCGGCTCCTACATCGACAAGAAATACAGCCTGACTGGTGAGGCTGTGAGAATCATCCTGCTGGACACCTTCGTTGCCATCATGAGCGGCCTCATCATCTTTCCCGCCTGCTTTGCCTACGACGTGAATCCCGGTGCGGGGCCTGAGCTCTTGTTCATCACCATGCCCAATATCTTCAACAACATGGCGGGGAGCCGCATCTGGTCAAGCCTGTTCTTTGTGTTCATGAGCTTTGCCGCCCTGTCCACCCTGATTGCCGTCTTTGAGAACATCGTCAGCTACTGGATTGACACCCACGGCTGGGGCAGGAAGAAGGCTTGCCTGGTGAACTGCATCGCCCTGATTGTCCTGTCTCTGCCCTGCATCCTTGGCTTCAACCTGTGGTCTGGCTTCCAGCCCCTGGGAGCTGGTACAGGCGTGCTGGACTTGGAGGACTTCATCGTCAGCTCCACCCTGCTGCCCCTGGGTTCCCTGCTGTTCCTGGCCTTTTGCTGTACCAAGAAGGGCTGGGGCTGGGAGAATTTCTTGGCGGAGGCTGATACGGGGAATGGTCTGGGCTTTCCCCGCAGACTCAAGCTCTACATCAAGTGGATTCTACCAGCCATCGTCCTTGCCATCTTTATCAAGGGCTACTACGACATCTTCAGCAAGATGTGGTAGGTGGAGTGGGGGTGGTTGATAGCCACCCTTTACTACTAATCAGTAGATTATTATAACTTTTTTCGGTTGTAATCGAAAAAAGTTATAATATTTATTGATTTAAACCGAAGATTATTATACTATTTTTACCATGAGTGGAATTCGACGGGATTTGCAGACCATTTTGGAGTCCAAGGTGGGCAGGGGCAAGGTGCTTTTGCTCATCGGACCACGGCAGGTGGGAAAGACAACCCTGCTGAAAAGCATGATGGAGAAGCTGCCTCCTGCCAAAACGCAGTTCTGGAATTGCGACGAAAGTGAGGTGAGGAAATTCCTTTCGGAGCCGAATTCGGCAAAGCTTCGGTCCCTTGTGGGAAATGCTGACTTTATCGTCATCGACGAGGCCCAGCGGGTGCAGGATATTGGCCTCACCTTAAAGTTGCTCCACGACACCTTTCCCCAGGTGCAGCTGGCAGTGACTGGCTCCTCCTCCTTGGATTTGTCTAATTCCATGAACGAGCCCCTGACTGGCCGTAAATTCGAATACAATCTTTTTGGGTTTTCCACCCAGGAGCTGGTGCAGCACACCTCCCTGCTGGAGGAAAGCCGCCAGCTGCACAATCGGCTCCTGTTCGGATTTTATCCCGACGTGGTAAACAATCCCGGGGATGAAAAGGAAATCCTCATGAACATCGTGAATTCCTATCTGTACAAGGATGTCTTTGAATTTCAGGATATTCGCAAGCCAGCTGTCATAGAAAAGCTTGTCCAAGCCCTGGCCCTGCAGGTGGGCAGCGAGGTCTCCTTCAATGAGTTGGGGAAGCTCTTGGGAATTGATGTGCAGACCGTGCAGCGGTATGTGGACTTGCTTGAAAAGGCCTATGTGATTTTTCATCTTCGTTCCTACAGCCGGAATGTCCGCAATGAGCTGAAGAAAAGTGTCAAGATTTATTTCTATGACAATGGAGTGCGGAACGGGGTTTTGTCCAATTTCTCTCCTTGGGAGCTGCGCTCCGATACGGGAAGCCTGTGGGAAAATTTCTTGATAAGCCAGCGTATCAAGAACAATTTGTATCACAACAGAAGTAGGAAGTATTATTTTTGGCGTACCACCCAAAGACAGGAAATTGACTTCATTGAAGAGGCCGAAAACCAGCTTTTTGCATACGAATTTAAATACAGCGGGAAAAAGGCCCGGTCAAAGTGTCCACTGACCTTTTCAAACAATTATCCCGATGTTCCCTTTTCCGTGGTGACCCGGGACAACTACATGGATTTTGTAACGGAGCGGTGATGTGGTTGGATGGGGGAGGCTGGTTCAACAGAGAAAAGCTTTCCTAATACTACGGAGCGTGGCAGGGGCTGGCTGTGTGTCTAGCTCCTTCTTTTGTTCATTGTTTGGAACACAAAGAATTTTTGTCCCAAAAAATTCAGGCAGGTGAAAAGGAGGCTTCCGATAACCATGGCAAGGTTGTCCTGGGCTATTTGGAGCATTGAACGGGCAATCCACCGTATAGCGGAACGAGCAAGACCATAGGATATGAAATAGCAGAGGCAAATACAGAGGATAAATTTCACTAGTTCCACTGGCCTAAATGTTTGGGAACGAAAGGTAAAGTATTTGTTCAGGAAAAAGCTACAGATGCTTCCCACCACATAGTTCAATGCAGAGGCAATCCAGTAATCCCAGTCCATGATATTGTAGCAAACAAACATCGCTCCATAGCCAACTATGGTGTTGATTATTCCCACCATGATGAATCTTAGCGGCTGACTATATTTTTCCGGCAACATTTCTTTTGTCGCCTAGTTTTGGGGTGCTAGGAATGACTGCTTGAAGGCATTGTTGTCATCATACTCAAACACACGATAGAAATCATCGCTATATACCTGTCTTGCGTTGGCAAATACATTTGCGTCAGGAACAGCATTGAATTCTTCCTGGGTTACGAGAAAGAACACTTTCTCTCCTCCACCGGCATTGTCTTGATAAAATCTATCAGGGGTAAGCCATCGGTCAGAAATCCAGCGGTCTGGTCTGATGGACGTGGTCACATATTCAACCCAGCCAACCTCACTCCTCCTTTCCCGGAAAAAATTGGCCAGCTCAAGCTCCCCGTCAGAGAGGAAGCTAAAGACATTGGCATTCCAAAAGCTTGCATACCCAAAACTATAGTCCTGGTTTTGGAGAAACTGGGCTACAGCATGCTTGTCCTTGTTGCTATCTGAGGTGAGGACTGAACCGAAGGTAAGAAAGGCTCCCGCCACAAATACAACAGAAAGGAACAGTGTCATCAGGTACCGCTTGATGGCACAGACACGAGCTTCCTGCAAGAGTACAGGAATTACAGGAACCAGGAAGACCAGGGGCAGGATAAAGAACCGTTGGGCAAATTCCGTAGTCACTATAACAAATACATTGAAAATGAATGCAACGGTAAAAAACAGGAGAAAGACAGCGGTGCTGCCCTCTGTATTGGTGCGGAGAATGCGGAGAAGGCACAGGATAAGGCATACAATGCCTGCACAAACAAAGATATTGATGATTCCTGCGGGAGTGAAAACGGAGACACCGTTTCTCCACCCAAGAATGCCCAGCAAGCCATTGAGAATATCTGCCAAGGAGACATCCCCGATAGAATTGAAGGCCGTAGTGTTGTACTCGGCAAAGGAAAAGATTCTAGAAAGAATGAGGCTGTTGCTGATGTAGCCAAGTCCACCTGCTAGAAGCCCCCAAAAACCATAGAAAACAGGCTTGTCCGAGAGGAAGAATGTCTTCATGGAAAATGGCTGCTGTTGTGTGACCAATCTTTGGGTGGCCAGACCGAGAACTGTGGCTGCCAGGGGGAAAAGGAAATACAGGATGTAGCGGATTCCTGCCAGCCCGGACATAAAGGCTAGGAAGAAGAACAGCACTGCGTAAATCCGCTTCCGTAATACGGTTGAATCTTTGTATGCGAGGGACAAAAACAAACCGATGTAGATGAATGCTATGATAATGTGGGGGACATAGTAGTTTCCAAACTGAACAATATCCCACATTCCTGATGACCAGGGTGCAAGAATCATGAGACAGCACAGGAGCCTGACCCAAAGTTTCTTGATATTTAATTGTAATAAAAGGAAATACAAGCTTAGTGGCAGGAATAGCGAGAGCAAGACTGCCGAAATTGCCTTTACCAGCCACCAGCTGGAGGTGAAGGCAAAGAGGGGTGCTGTCACCAACTGAGTGTTCAGCAGTCGTATTTCTGTGGAGTAATTCCAGCTTCGCGGCCAGAAGGATTTCTCCAGAAAGCACTCCTTTGCCAAGAGAATCTCTGAGGCTGTGTCGGAGTTCACCAGATAAATGCCCCGTGTGTAGCTGCAGAAAGCGATGAAGAACAAAACCAAGATGCCGCAGCATGAGATGAGAACAATCTTTGCCCTGTCTGTGAATTTAGGAAAGAGCAGGGCAATGATGCCAATCACAATGAACAATGGAAAGGCAATCAGTGCGTTGATGGTATCTGCAAATTCGCTCAGGTCGAATTCAATATGAAAGACCTTGGTTTCCAAGAATTCTTCGATTACATACAATAGGTTTTCGGACATTCCTACTAATATTGACCCTACCACGAGTCCCAGCGCAGAAAGCACCAGGAGGATTATCTCCGTCTTCTTTCCAAATTGCTTCATATTGACTCCTGCTCTCTATCCTTTGGCTCAAGGACTGTATCTATGATGTATCGGGGGCGTCTCTTTGTTTCCAGATATATCTTTCCTATGTATTCCCCGCAAATGCCAATGCTCATTTGGATAAGTCCTCCAATTCCCCAGATGGAGACTGCGAGGGTAGACCATCCCACCACAGTATGCCCGCTAAAATGCCTGACAAGGAAATAGCAAAGCATGACTATACTGACAAAGAACAGCAGGAATCCCAAGCTGGTGATGATACGCATGGGTTTGATGGAAAAGGAGGTGATGCCCTGTACGGCAAAGGCCAGCATTTTCTTGAGGGGATACTTGCTTTGGCCTGCTGCCCTTTCGTGTCTCTCATAATAAACGATGTCTTGCTTGTAGCCAATCTCTGGAATGAGTCCCCGTAAAAAAAGATTCACCTCGGAATACTCGTTGAGTCCCTCCAATGCACGGCGGCTCATAAGCCTGTAGTCAGCGTGGTTGTAGATGATGTTCTTTGGATTATCAGAAAAAAAACGCAGGAACCTGTAGAACCCTTGGGCAGTAACTTTCTTGAAGAAGGAGTCTGTTTTTCGGGAGCATCGAACACCGAATACAATGTCCGCTCTTTTTATATACCCCCCCCCCATCCTCATTGTAACCAAGATATTTCAGAAGCATTTCGTCAACAGCGTCTATGTTATCCTGCAAGTCGGCATCCATGGAAATCACTGCGTCTGCCTGAAGCCTTGCAGTCAACAGACCTGCCAGCAGGGCATTCTGATGTCCCCTGTTTCCTGCAAGCTTTATTCCGCAAAAGATTTTGTTCTGGTTGTTCAGGTTTTGGATGATGTCCCATGTCCTGTCATTGGAACCATCGTCAACAAAATACACCCGATAGTATGCTACGGTGGAGAACTTGTCATCTTGCTTCAAGGATTCAATTTTTTGTTCCAACGCTCTTGCTGTCAGCGGGAGAACCTCCTCCTCGTTATAGCAGGGAATGACGAATGCAACCGAGTACATATAGGTTCTACCTCCTGCTTTTAAATATACCATATAGCATAGATTTGGTATAGTAGTGGCTTGTCCTCACTCATGTTCCTTGCAGGAAAGCTCCTCAATCTCCACCTTGAACACGCAGGTGGCAGCCAGCATTTTAGGCTGGAAGCTCCACCCGGTTCCCACGGGATGGATGTAGTCGGGCTTGACGGGGGACTTGGGTTCTCTTGGGGGCTGCTCCGAATGCTTGGGATGGGCGGGTGGATTTGCGTGGTGATGAGCCACCGCCTGGTCCATGAGGGCCTTCAGGGCAGCCTGCTTTTCGGCCTCCTCCGTGATGATGGAGGCCCTTCCCCTCCCCATGACGCACTGGAAGTGGCAGGCGTAGTCGCAGGCCACCTGCCCGCCGGTGAGCCAGTACTCCCGGTCCAGCTGGAAGGTGACGGCGGGACTGGCTTGCAGCAGCTGGTACTTCCGCCCAGCCTTGGCCCCGTGGAAATAGAAGGTGCCGCCGGTTTCCGTGGCTACAAAGCCAAAGTTCAGCGGCACGATGTAGACCTCGTCTCCGTCGCAAAATCCCAGGCGGCAGCAGTGGCAGCCCCGGATGATTTCGTCAATCTTCTGCTTGTCGGTGATTTCCCTGTCCTTCCGTCTCATGGCTTTCCTGTACTAGAAATTATATGATTTGATACATGAAAATGCAGCCCTTATCATACCGAGGTTTCACATGGTTATGTACAAAGGCTTCCTCCTCTGGTGAAAGCCGATGAAACCCCATGGAGGAATAGTGTTGAATCAGCTTATCTTCTGGTAGAGCATAAATATATAATGCTCGTACTGCCACAAATGACTTGATGTGCATAATAATAGGAACAATGAATTGGCTGAATAGCGTGCGGCCGAGATATATGGTTTCAGGATGGTTCCTCCGATACAGCCCATTGATTGCAAAATTTGACAATTCTATAGCAGGAATGGAGTCAAAGGAATCATCTTCTTCTGTTGTCAGGGTAAAGAGTCCAGTCCGTAGAGAAAAGTAGCCAACAATTTCTTTTGTCACCTTGTCCTTTACAAGATAGGTCTTGTTCATCTGGGCTTGCTCTTCGTCGGCGGCCGTTTCTTTGAGATAATATTCCAATCCCAGGCCATTTTCCTCTGTCACCAAAAAATTCTTTATTTCTGTGAGGTTTTCAGGGGAATCCAGTAGATGTTCGTAGGTGAAAAAGGGATGGTTAATTTTGAGCAGCAAGAAGATATTCCTCTCGTTCCTTTTCTGTCATGTGAGAAAGTCGAATCCTTGTATATTCTTCTGATGCTGCCGTCATCTCCTGGAAATCTGTTTGCGGCGTGTTGATAATTTTAAGGTAGAGGGCTTTTGTAGGGCCGTCGGGCATCAAAGTGATGTTCTGCTCAAAACTATGTGTTCTCATGCAGCAACCTCCCCTATCATAGTACTACTCCGAAAGGCAGCTGTCAATGGAAGAGTCACTATAAACCCAGCTCCGAGAAATAGTATCCTGTTCAGAGAAATCACCCATTCTGCGCATGGCTTTCCTCCGAGGGATGAAAGGAGCTGGTGGGGAACCAACTCCTTTCATCAAACTAGAATGTGGCCAGGGTTCTGTCGGTGCGCTCCAGGGCCTTGTCTATTCCCAGAATCTTGATGGAGCCTACCAGCGGGGGACTTACCCGGCTGCCGGTGACGGCCATGCGGATGGGCATCATAAAGTCCCCCAGCTTGACTCCCAGCCGTTCTGCAATCTGGCGGGCCAGGGTGTCTGCTTTCTCCTCTTCCATGGTGGCAAGGGCGGCGATGAACTCCTTGCTGGCCTCCAGCACCTCCTTTGTCTTGGTGGCGTCCAGCTTTTTGGGGACAATCTGCTCCACGGGAGAGACGGCGGGTTCTGTAAAGAGGAAGCGGACCATCTCGGCGGCATCGCAGAGGAAGTGGAGCCGCTCCTTGATGAGGGGCATCAACTGCATGAGCTTTTCCCTTGTCTGTGCCGCAGACAAGCCTTCCGCCACAGGCTCCCCGGCCTCGTTCAGGCTCACCCCGGACACTGCCGGGCCCACCTTGGGGGCGGGAAACTGGTCGCTGGCATTCACCGGCAGGGCGGCATCCCCAGTGCCCGTGATGAAGGGCAGGGTGGCCTGGTAGAGCTCCTGGTCGCTCATGGTGCGCATGTACTGGCCGTTGAACCACTCCAGCTTCTTGTAGTCGAAGACGGCGGGAGCCTTGTTCAGGTGCTCCACCTTGAACAGCTGCTCGAAGTCCGCCAGATCGTAGATGTCACGGCCGTCCTGATAGGAGCAGCCCAGCATGGCCACGTAGTTGATGAGGGCCTTGGGAAGGTAGCCCCTGGCCCGGAATTCATTGACGCTGGTGGCGCCATGCCGCTTGGAAAGCTTCTGGCCGTCCTGTCCCATCACCATGGGGAGGTGGCAGAACTGGGGCGGCTCCCAGCCGAAGGCCTGGTACAGCAGCACGTGGAGGGGGGTGGAGGGAATCCATTCCTGGGCCCGCATCACGTGGGTAATCTTCATAAAGTGGTCGTCCACGATGTTGGCCAGGTGGTAGGTGGGGAAGCCGTCGCTTTTCAACAGGACGGGGTCGGGGTTGATGTCCTCGTTCTTCCACTCAATGTCCCCCAAGAGGGCATCCTTGAACCGGGTGACTCCCTCCATGGGCACCTTCAGACGGATGACGTAGGGCTTGCCGGCATCAAGGTTGGCCTGAATCTCCTCCGGGGTAAGGTGGCGGCAGTTGCGGTCGTATCCGGGGGGCATCTTGTTCATGGTCTGGATGGAGCGGATTCTGTCCAGCCGCTCGGCATCGCAGAAGCAGTAGTAGGCCTGGCCCTTTTCCACCAGCTCCTGGGCGTGCTTCTTGTACAGGTCGAAGCGCTGGGACTGGACGTAGGGGCCGTATTCGCCGCCCTTTTCGCCGCCCTCGTCCCATTCAATGCCCAGCCAGGCCATGGTGTCGTAGAGGTTCTGGACGTATTCCTCTCCGTAGCGGGTGCGGTCGGTGTCCTCCAGCCGCAGGATGAACTTGCCGCCATTGGCACGGGCAAAAAGATAGTTGAACAGGGCGGTGCGCACCCCACCGATATGCTGCATCCCCGTTGGGGAGGGAGCGTAACGAACACGAACTTCCACAGGAAACTCCTTGATGAATCTTGATGATATTTGAGTCGGCTCTTGAAGAACAGGGCCAAAGCTTTCCAATAGTATAGCGGGAACGGCTCCGGCTGGCAATGGCGGGGCTTGGTGCTGGGATGGGGACTAGAACAGGTCAGAGTGTGAGCCGGTGCGGGTCAAATAGAGGTACAGGCCCTCGTGGTGATATTGATAGATGAGCAGCCAGTCTGGTTGTATGTGGCACTCACGGTACCCCTTGTAGTTCCCCGTCAGTGGGTGGTCTTTATATTTGCGGGGGAGCGGTTGGCCTGCTGCCAGCAAATCGATGACTTTGCCAAGCTGGGAGAGGTCGAGATTCCGTTTTTGGGCAAGCCGTACATCTTTTTTGAAGGTGTTGGAGACCTTTATCTCATATTTCATGCAAGAATCTCTTGGAACAGCTCCTGGGCATCCTTATATGACTTGTAGTCTTGCGGACTTTTCTTCATCTCCTCAATCTCTTGGAACGCCTGGATTGTCAAGGGGTTGGGGCTGGGGGCGGGCGTGTTTCTGGAGAGCCTAAAAGGAATGGCCTGCTCTCGAACTGCCTGTTTTACAAAGGCAGTGATGGCGGCCGTCATGGAGAGACCCAAAGCCTCAAAGAGCTCCTCGCCCTGTCTTTTGAGCTCCGAATCCATTCTGATGGTAATATTCGATGTTGCCATAGTTCAAATCCTTGCACTGATTTATACTGCCATTGTACTGCATTGTTTGTGCATAGTCAATAAATCGCCTTGGATATTTCGGATTGAACGGGGCGTACATCCTCCTGCAACCAGTATAGCGGGAACGGCTCCGGCTGGCAATGGCGGGGGCTTGGTGCTGGGATGGGGATGAAAGCCTTAGAACAGATTTGAATGGGAGCTGATTCGATAGGCGGAAAGGAGCAGGATGTCATCCTCGATTTTGTAGATGAGCACCAAGTCTGGTTTGACGTGGCAGTCACGATAGCCTTTTAGTTTTCCGGTCAATGGGTGGTCCTTGTATTTTGGCTCAAGTGTTTCCCCGGCTGCCAAGCGGTCAATTATTTCGATAGTGGCTTGTCTGTCTTGCTCTGAAAGCTTTTTGGCATCCTTTTTGAACCGAGTAGTAAGGAAAATTTTGTATTTCATACAATGCAGGCAAAGGCATCTTTGGCGGAGGAAAAGGTTTCTAAGGTGCCATTTGTTTTTTGTTGCGAGAGCTCCGCCTCACCCTCCCTGATGGAAGCAATGAACTCGTCGGAAAAGTCATCGTCCTGAAAATAGGTGTATGGTTGCGGCCGCATCTTGTTGATTGCATTGAGCATAGCCAACAAATTCTGGTCGGCATTTTGTATCACAAGGGTCATGGGCACCTCCTGCAACCAGTATAGCGGGAACAACCACGGCTGGCAATGGCTGGCTGGAGATTAAAGGGCTTGTTCCAATTTGGTCATTGATTACATAAAAATGTTGCATTTTGCATTACAATGTATTATATTTAATGGCATCTGGAGGTGTCTTATGTCAATGACAACGATAAATATTCGCACGAGCTTGGAGACAAAGCGGGAGGCAGAACGTCTTTTTGAGGATTTTGGGCTTTCTATGACAAGCGCAATAAATGTTTTTCTCAAGCAAGTCATTCGGGAAAGGAAAATACCCTTTGAGATAGGGTATAGCACTCCGAATGAGCTTACGGCAAAGGTTTTGAAGGAGACGGAAGAGGGAAAGAACCTGAGTCCAGTCTTTGACTCCGTATCGGACTTGATGGATTCCCTCCATGCTTAGGCCACGGTATTCCACGCAATTTAAGAAAGACTACAAATTGGCTTTGCGCCGAGGCAGAGACGAGCGTCTTTTTATTGAAGTTCTGGACAAGCTGCTCCGGCAAGAACCACTACCGGCACGGCACAAGGACCATCAGTTGACAGGAAATTGGGCGAAGCATCGGGAATGTCACATTCAGCCAGACTGGCTTCTGATTTATTCTATAAATGAGGAAGAACTCATTCTGGAGCTTTCTCGTACTGGCACTCACTCAGACTTGTTTTAGCCCCTCACCCCTCCGCAGTCAGGACAAAGTAGCTGGCGGTGGAGACAGGGAGGGGGTCTTTTAGGGAGACGGTGACGGTCTGGGAGGTCTGGTAGCCCAGGGCTCCTTTAAAGACGGCTCCCCAGAAGGCTCCCATGGAACGCTTGAGCATCCTGGTCCTGTTTTCCATGTTGCTTTTTGGTAAGGGAATTGGAGGAAAAAGACCGTTGAACAGACTATCAGTAGTAAAACATATTCATAGTACAAAACCAATAAAATTAATTTTTATATGGAAGAATTGCAGCCTCTACAACTCTTTCCAAGTAAGTTATTGGAGTAAACATTGCAAATTTATATCCGCCATGATACACTCGTTGTATCAACATTATTATTGAAGACAATGTATATACTTTAGAAGAGGCAATTAGTGATGTCATTACGAATAATTTTAGTGCAGGTGACTTGTTTGATTCCCATGCAGTAATTAATGAGCTCATTAAAGATAAGGAAAAACATCTCGTATATATGCAGTCCTTTGGTAATAGAGGTAGTCTTGAAAACTATCATAGTATTATTTCAAAAAAATAGAGGAATCTCGTTTATGTGAAAGGGGTGGTGATATAAAAACTCATACTATCTATGGTAAATTGTCGCCTAATGCATTATGGAAGAGAGTCTAACTTCCTTCCAATCCCCATTCAGCAATCTAGCAGGATGGGGATTTTTTTCAGCTAAAAGGTATCACATCTAACTAGAATTTTTAAGATTACCTCGTCAAAGTGTGGAGGGAGACCCTAAACATCACCTGCAAAGGCTGATGACTGGGTTGAGGACCTGATGGAATCAGATGATACTGCACTGAAAGCCCATTACGAGGCCTTCAAGAGGAAGTATCTGCCGGAGCTGTAATCCTGCGGGAGTTAAATCTTGCTCTTGAAGGCCTAGACTGGTGCGGCTGTCCTTGCGACGACTGCACCAGTTTTTTCGTACCGCTGTAGATAAAGGCAACTCAAAATGTTCCCCATCCTCAATTGCCGGGATGGGGAGTTTTGCCACTCTATCTCATCCATCTGTCGTCCGGCAGTTTATAGAGGTATTCCTGGGTCTCGTAATCGAAGTGCTCCCAAACGATACCTAAGTCGAAGGAATCGTAAACGCAGAAGGGGTAGGTGTCGGGAAAGACTATTGACTCCAGATTGTCCAAGTCCTCAAAAGCCTTGCTGTGGATATGGGTGATGCTTTGGGCGATTATGACTTGTGTGACAAAATCGAAGTCAGCTTCCACCCGGTATTCCCCCTCCCAGTCGATGTACTCGTTGTAGACGTAGTTACGCACATCCTCCCCCCTGAACTTTCTGCGCCTGTTTCGGGGAGCGAAGGCCGCCTCCCCAATCTCTGTCATCCCCTCCGGAATCACGATGGTGGGACGCTCCTGCACGCAGTACCGCACGGTCTTTTCGCTGCAGGCGATTCCATTCCGAATCTGGAGGCAGG
>JAZNAS010000103.1:0-27630 GCA_045586625.1 Treponema sp. | reverse complement strand
TTGGCACCCAGGACGACATGGCTACGACCCGACAGCCCCTCTGCACTCTCTGCGCCTGTTACGGGGAGCGAAGGCCGCCTCCCCGATTTCCGTGACGCTGCTGGGAATGTCCACCTCCACCAGTGTTTCGCAGCGGTAGAAGGCTCGCTCCCCGATTCGTGTCACTCCTTCAGGAATGACAGCTCGCCCTGCCACGGTTTTTTCGCAGCGCTCCACCACACCATTCACGATGGTCAGCTTTGATATGCTGTTGTTTTCTCAATGATACAGTGCAATCGCAGGGAAGCAAAGAGCGTTTAAAAAAATCTGCGTGGGAGGGGGAGGCGAGACTTGCTTTCCGGATCAAAGACGGATGGCGGGCTGAATTCGGACTGCAAGCGGACGCTGGAGCGGGCCATGCTGCTGTATCTTCGGTACCCTGTCACCAGCGCCACCGTGCCCCTGTTCCCTGACTTGAAGCTCCATCCCCATCTCCAGTTTCTTGATTCCGGGTTACTGAACCATGTCTTGAGGATAACAGGCTTGTATTTCAAGGATGAGGATTTGAGTGCTGTTTTCCAAGGTTGTCTGGCGGAGCAGGTGGTGGGGCAGGAGCTGCTGGCCCAGTGGAGTGCCCGGTGCGAGAAGCTCCTGTACTGGACTCGAAAGAAGCGGCAGGCCAATGCGGAGGTGGACTATCTTGTGGTGCATGATGGCGTGGTGGTTCCTGTGGAGGTCAAAAGCGGAAAGTCAGGCACCCTGCGGTCGTTGCATTCCTTCATCGAAAGCTCCTACGCAGACATCGGCATTCGGCTCTACAGTGGGGAGTATTCCGTCGAGAGGAACACAACCCCCGCCAAGCGGAAGCCCTACACCCTGATAAATCTTCCCCTGTACTGCACTTCAAAGTTTCACCACTACCTGGAGTTGGTCTTGCGCTCCAGAACCTAGAGGCCGTGGGCTGGTTCTGGGGTGGTGGACAAAGAGAAAGAAGCAAATGACATTGATGGAATTATCATTCTTCGCTACAATAGTAGGCCATGAGTAAAATGAAATCTTTTATAGTCGTTAGTCTTGTTTTTTGTGTGTGCATAGTATTGCCCCCGCTTCCATTGTTCACTCAGCAGAATTATGATTCTTCTGACCCCATAGAGATTTCTCTAGAGCCAGGATGGTTTCATGGGCCTGTCAAGGAGACCATTGGACAGACAGCAAAGAATTATCTGGTGGGAACACTGGGGATGTTTACGGTCAATGTCTTGATGCGTGACTGGAACCAATTTGTGGGAGGAGCTGGATGGGCCCAGGTGACACTTGATGATGTGTGGAAGGTGTGGGAACGGGAGGAGGAATTTGACACAGATTGGCACTGGACGAATTTTATTGGTCACACCTATCAAGGTTCTCTATACTATTTGAGCGCTCGCAACGCCAATTTAAGTGTTTTTTCATCGTTTGCCATGTCGGCCTTGGGTAGTGCCATGTGGGAGTATTTCTGTGAGCTGAACGACCCCTCCATCAATGACCTGGTGTATACTGGGGTGGGTGGAGTCTTCATGGGCGAGATGTTATACCGTCTGGCATTGGAAGCAAATGCTGTCTCTCCCATATTAGGGATTTTCCTCAACCCGCTCCGTCTCATTTCAGATCCCTTGCTGAACCGCAAGCCTATAGGTCCAGTTGGCAACCTTCATGAGCTTTCCTTCAAGACCAGCCTGAGTACAGCCGTCACCGGGACTTGGTTCTCCCGTGACTTTGACTTCTCCCAAGAACTGTTTCCCGGATCATTCGGTCTGGAATTTTATGTAGTGTATGGAGATCCATACGGGCATGATTCCAATGTGCCTATGACTCAGTTTGAGTGGGAAATGGGGGCAGGTATAGGTGCTGGTTCCGGATACGGTGTTGATGATTTAGAGAAAAAACTGATGTATGAGGTTCATATATTCAGCAATGGAATGCTCTTTTCTCGTAGTCCGCAATGGGGAGACAATGCAGACACCAGTGTGGGGATAGTGTTTGATTATGACTACCTACGTCATTCTTTTGTGGAGTTGTCCTCCATGGCGCTGGGATTTGGTATAAAGCAGCGGGTGAACGGCCTGAGGCATAAACTGGAGTGGCAGTTTCACCTAGATGGCATCTTCCTCGGAACTAGTGACTTCTACTATTTTCGACGGGATGTTCTTCCTACCTTGTATACTGGTACAGTGCGTGACTATGGGTATACGGTGGGTATGGAGACAGTTGCCAAACTTCGATGGTTTGCCGGAAAGCGGCATGTGCTGAACATGGATTTTCACGGGTATGCCATGTACAAGTTTCCGTACCAGAAGCAGATGAATGATGACATTGGATGGGAGTTGATAGGCCTCATCGATGCCAGCTATGAGTTCGTTCTTACTAACCATGTGTTGCTTGGGGTGTCAGACGAACTGTATTTAAAGAAAACTCTGTACGATGTCAAGCCTGACCTGTTCTCGTTATTAAACACTGTTAGTCTCTATGCTCGATTCCGACTCCGCTAAGCATACAGATTTGATGAAAATGGGGGCTTAGAGACCTCCTAGCCCCGCCAGCTCCTGCTCCGCTTGAGCTCGGACTTGAGCCGCTTGAGCTTGAGCCGCTGCTCTTGGGAAGCCTTGGTGGGTCTTGTCTTGATTCGCTTGCGGGGAACCTTCAGCGCATTGACAATGCGGTTTTCCAGCCGCTCCAAGGCAATGGCACGGTTCCGCTCCTGATATCGCTCCTGGTCCACGTCCACAAAGAGGCAGTCCTCCTTGTTGATGGTGGCGGCCAGCTTTTTCCGCAGGAGGCAGCGCTCCTCCTCTGTGATGCCCTCCAGATGATTCAGGCTCACGGTGGCGTGAACCTTGGTGTTCACCTTGTTCACGTTCTGGCCCCCCGCTCCGCCGCTTCTGGCAAAGGTGCAGGTGGTGTGCTGGAGGATGGACTGGTGGAGCAGGGCTTTGTTCACGGCAGGACTCCTTGGATGGTGGGTGGGGGCCACCGGGAAGGCTAGGCTGCGGGAACGTATTCCATTATTTGAACTTTACTGGGAAGTGGAGCGAGTCCAGCAAGTATCTCATCAATCCGTTCCATTACTGATGCCGAAAAAAATTCCTCGCCGCATTGGGTGCATTTGCGGCAAGGCACGTGCTCGATGATGATGTAGCCACCTGGTCCGTGGGAAAAATATGAGGTGAGACTCTCGATGGTGGTATCATTTTTGCAGCTTGCACATTTCATTGTAGGTCTTTCCTCCGGGTCTTGAAATCCGAATGCCACCTGTCTTCGGTGGGCAAATACGTCGTTATGATTCGTCCACTGCCACCCTCGTCGCCCATGCACACATGGATGGTGCGGCCAGTTGAATCCTTTCCGCATATAAGGCAGCTTGGGAAGGGGTAATCATCGGGGTATTGCTCAATTATTTCTCCCGACATGACGGCATGACGAATGTCCCTTGTCACAATTCCGCGCTGCCTGCATCGTTCTGCCGCATGATTCGTGATGAATACGACATCATCTTCATAGTAAGCCCGAAGAACGTGGATGTCAAGTTCCCTCACGGCAGGACTCCTTGGATGGTGGTGCGCCCTGAGAGGAGGGCGATGAGGCGGTCCACTCCCAGGGCGTTGCCGGAGCAGGTGGGAAAGTGCTGGAAGTGCTGCCAGTAGTTCGGGTCGATGCTGTGGGGAATGCGGGCGGACTGGGACTTGATGCTGCCCTCCTGCTGGAAATAGGCCCGTACCTTTTCCGGGTCGGTCTCCTCGCTGTAGCAGTTGGAAAGCTCCACGCCCGCCACGTAGAGCTCCCACCGCTGCTTCCAGAGGGGCCCTCCCTGGGGGCTGCCGTCGGGATTGGGCACGTCCTGGGCCAAGCAGGGAACCTGGGCGGGATAGTCCATCAGCAGCACAGGGCGGTCTGTGGGAAGCTGGGGTTCCACACACTGCACCAGAATCAGCTCGTAGAGGTCGTCCCAGGGCCACTGGCAGAAGGGATTGCCTTCCGGCTCGTAGATTCCAAGTCTTTGGGCCTGTTCTGCCAGCTGGCTGGCCTTGTGGCAGGAGGAAAGGGGAAAGCCGGCATAGCGGCGGAAGGCCTCATCCATGGTGAGTCGCAGGAATGGCGGCCGCAGGTGGGCGAAGGGGTCGCCGTCAGGACTGGAGGCTGGTGGCTGGGGGGGCAGCAGCTCGTTGAACAGGTCTTCGGTGATGGCCGCCGTGTCAAGATAGCTGGCCCCCACGGTGTAGTATTCCAGCATGGTGAACTCCGGGCTATGGATGCGGCCCGTTGACTCGCAGTTACGGTAGCACTTGGAAAGCTGGAACATGCTCACCTGGTGCTGGGCCAGCAGGGGCTTGATGTAGACCTCCGGGGAGGGGACAAGGTAGAGCGGTGTGGCCTCGCCGGTGCCGGGATGGAGGTATTCGGTGCGGAACACCTCCAGGCAGCTTTCCGGGATGAGGTGGGGACTCAGGGCCGGGGTGTCCAGCTCCAGGTAGCCCCGCCGAATGAAAAATTCACGAATCTGCTGAATGGTCCGTGCCCTAAATTGCAATGCTTCTAAATCCATGGAGTCAGTATACCACGAGGGAGGTTGGGAGGGAACACCTACGAAAATTATGTTGGGAAACTGGGGGCGTTTCCTGCCCATGCACTTTTGCAGGGACAAGGCGTGCAAGCACGCACCGAGACTCGCTAAAATCGCTCAATATATCGCAATTTTCCGGCTTTTAGCCGTCGCTCCCTATCTATCCACCCTACGAGCAGTAGACCGTGAGCCAGAAGCCTCCGATAGCAATAGTCTGGGGAGCAGGGGAACCCCCTCACGAAAAATAAATTGGGGAGCAGGGGAGTTCCCTGGCCAGTCGCCCTCTGAACGTAGCGAAGTGTAAGGCTGGGCAGGGCTTCCCTGCTCCCCGAGATATAGTTTGGGGCCACTATTCCCCGGGATAGAGCCGGGATTCAGTCTTCCGGGATGATTTCGTGAAGAACCTTGCTACTTTCTGCCCCATGGAGTATACTCATTCCTGTATAGACAAATAAACTTTCCATAGATAAGGAGTAAGACATGAAGGTTTTAGTTGTTGGTGGAGCAGGCTATATCGGTAGCCACGTGGTAAAGGAATTGATGAAGGCTGGCCACAAGGTAACAGTTTTTGACAACCTTTCCTCTGGTCTTTTACAAAATCTCTTTCCCGAAAATGACTTTATTGCAGGAGATATTCTTCATCCAGAAAATCTTGATGCAGCTTTTAGTCGGGGCTTTGACGCCTTCATCCATCTGGCAGCCTTTAAGGCTGCTGGTGAATCCATGACAGCCCCAGAAAAATATTCCGTCAACAACATTACTGGAACCCTCAACCTCATGAACGCAGCGGTAAGGCATGGCTGCCTCCACATGGTGTTCTCCTCCTCTGCCGCTGTCTTCGGGGAGCCTCAGTATCTTCCCATCAACGAGGACCATCCCAAGAATCCGGAGAACTACTACGGCTTTACCAAGCTGGAAATCGAGCGGTTCATGGACTGGTACGACCAGCTCAAGGGACTGAAATTCGCCGCCCTCCGCTATTTCAATGCCGCTGGTTACGACCCCGACGGCTTCCCCTGTGGATTGGAGCAGAATCCTGCCAACCTCTTGCCTGTAATCATGGAGGTTGCCAGCGGTATGCGGCAGAAGCTGCAGGTTTTCGGTACCGACTACGACACCCGTGATGGCACCTGTATCCGAGACTACGTTCACGTTACAGACCTGGCTATTGCCCACGTAAAGGCACTGGAATACATTTCCACAAAAAAAACAAGTCTCAAGGTTAATCTTGGTAGCGAGACAGGTGTTACTGTTAAGGAAATGCTGGAGGCAGCTCGTCGCATCACTGGCAAGGAGATTCCGGCAGACTTTGTTGGTCGCCGTGCAGGAGATCCCGCCTGCCTCTATGCCACCTCTGCCTTTGCTCGTGAAACCTTGAACTGGTCAGCTACCCATTCCGATGTGGATACCTTGGTTTCATCTACTTGGGGAGCTTACTGTAAGCATCAGGAGAAAAAATAAGATGGATTTTTCTGTTCTAAAGGAATGGATTGCAGAAAATACTGCTGGCATGATTGCCTTGGAAACCCTGCTCACTTCTCATCCTGCCTTGGCTCCGGAAAGTGGTGGACAGGGGGAATTGCAGAAGGTTCTGGCTCTGGAAGCTTGGCTCAAGGAGCAGGGGATTACCCAGCTGGAGCGATTTGATGCCCCCGACAGTCGGGTGGAAAGCGGCATTCGTCCCAATCTGGTGGCCACCATCACTGGTGCTGATGATGCCGATTCCTCCGCTCCCCGTATTTGGATTATGGCCCACACCGATGTAGTTCCTGTGGGAGAAATCAGTCTCTGGAGCACTGACCCCTGGCAGGTGGTGGAAAAGGATGGCCGTCTCTATGGTCGTGGTGTAGAAGACAATCAACAGGGCTTGGTGGCAGGAGCCTTTGCTGCCTTGGCCCTTGTCAAAAACAAGGTGACTCCACCTCACACCGTAAAGCTTCTATTTGTGGCTGACGAAGAAGTCGGCTCTGAGTACGGCATTAAGTATCTGCTGGCTCAGCACCAGTTGTTCCGACCCAATGACATCATCGTGATTCCTGATGGTGGTGATAATCTGGGATCCACCATCGAGGTTGCTGAGAAAAATCTCTTGTGGATGCGTGTTGTGGTCAGCGGAAAGCAGACCCATGGTAGCCGCCCTGACGAAGGAATTAACGCCGCCTTGGCTGGCTGTGACTTGGCCTTACGATTGAATAATCTGGAACAGGTGTTTAATCAGCGGGATGAGCTTTTTGAGCCACCCTATTCCACCTTCCAGCCCACCAAGAAGGAGGCCAACGTGCCCAACATCAACACCATTCCTGGCGAGGATGTGTTCTGCATGGACTGTCGCATCCTGCCCTGCTATACCTTGGCTCAGGTACGAAAGGAAGTGAACCGCTGTGTGGCCGAAGTTGAAGAAAAGTACGGTGTAAAGGTGCAGTACACGGAGCCCCAGGCTGTGGAATCTCCTGCCACTCCCGCAGATGCCCCGGTAGCCCGCCGTTTGGCAGAGGCTGTGAAGGCTGTCAGCGGTGTGGAGGCCCGTCCCATTGGCATTGGTGGTGGCACTGTAGGAGCCTACCTGCGTCAGGCTGGGTACCAGGCGGTGGTCTGGAGTCGCATGGACGAAACTGCCCACCAGCCCAACGAGTACACTATTATCGAAAACCTTGTGCATGATTCTCAGGTAATGGCTTACCTCATGATGCAAGCCTAAAATGAGTTTCTTGGTTCAAAGGAATTGTGGTATACTGGCTTTGGAGGGAAATATGAAGAGCAAGTATTTTTTTACTGGCATTGTCTTGGTTCTTTCTCTTGTGGCGCTGACTGGCTGTCAGTCCACCAAGGTGGAGCGGGTAAGTCCAGATACTGTGATGGATTTGAGTGGATATTGGAATGATACCGATGTCCGCATTGTAGCAGATTCTCTTATTGCTGACTGTGTAAATGCACCTGCCATCATCAACTACATCCGCAACAACAACAAGTTGCCTGTGGTGATTGTGGGTAATTTCCGTAATGACAGCGACGAGCATATCGACACCTCAATCCTCACAAAAAAATTTGAGACGGCCCTTATCAACAGCGGTAAGGTAGACTTTGTAGCCAGTTCTTCTGAGCGAGGTGAGATTCGACAGGAGCGGGAGGAGCAGCAGGCATGGGCTAGTGAGGAAACGGCCAAACGTCTTGCCAATGAAACTGGTGCAGACTTCATGCTTATCGGTTCCGTCAAAACCATGGTGGATCAGATGGACAACACCTCCACCAGAACCTACTGGGTCTATGCCGAATTGATTGACATTGAATCCAATAGAAAGCTTTGGCTCGGTGAGAATTCCGAAATTAAAAAGGTTATTACTAAGTCAAAAACAAGGCTGTAATGGTTAGGATGCTCCTATGGTTGCCTGTGGTGGCAGGAATGATTTTCGTTTCCTGTTCCACCATGGGTGACTATAATTTTACCGCAGTAGACCAATCTCTTGATGCAGGGGAGTACGAGGCTGCCTATCAGATGGTAACTGCTGACAGCGATGAAATCTACAGCAACTACGACCAAGTGCTTCAAAGCTTGGACCTAGGTATTCTCTCCCACTATGCTGGTGAATACCAGCGCTCCAATCAAGAATTGACTCAGGCAGAAAGGAAAATAGAAGAATATTATGCAAAAAGCATCAGCCAGTCTATTTCCGCTTTTTTGGTAAACGATACTATAGTGGATTATGATGGAGAGGTGTTCGAGGATATTTATATCAATATCTTCATGGCATTAAATTATATTCATCTTGGAAATATGGAGGATGCCTTTGTGGAAATTCGTCGTTTTGACAACAAGCTTAAGGCCGCCTCTGAAAAATATAGTGACAAGATTGCTGCTGCTAATCAAGAAAAATCCTCCAATGGGGGAGAGCAGGTTGCAGTGCCGAAAATGAATTTTCATAACTCGGCTCTGGCACGTTACCTCAGTATGATTTTGTACCGTAGCCGTGGTCAGCTTGATTCTGCACGCATTGATCTCCAATATCTTGACTCAGCCTTTGCAAGTCAGCCTGCATTGTACAATTTTCCTAAACCTGAGTCTCTACAGCAGGAACTGGAAATTCCTCTTGGACAGGGACGTGTAAATATCATTGCTTTTACCGGGAAATCTCCCTTTAAGGAAGAAGAGGTATTGCGGCTTTATTCTGATATTGGTGGTTTTTATTACAAGATTGCCTTTCCTGAAATGAGGCAGCAAAGCAGTATGGTCAGCTCCATTCAGGTGAGTGCTATTCCCACAGGAGAAATTTTAGAGGGAAATGCAGCTCAGCATCCCTCGGCTGCAGCCACCGTATCCTTGGAACCGCTGGAAAGTATCAGCAATATTGCCATGGATACCTTTGAGCAGCATAAAACCTTGATTTATTTGCGGGCTGTTCTTCGTTCCATCGGGAAATCCTCCACCACTACGGTATGGGGAGCCTTGGCCAACGAGTCATCAGATTCAGGAATGGGCTTGCTGTTTTCTGTGCTGGAATTAGCCTCTGTGGTGACAACAGAGACTACGGAGCGTGCTGATGTTCGTGTTGCTCGCTATTTACCTTCCTTGGCTTGGGTTTCGGGAATGAATCTTGATCCAGGAAATTATATTTTGAGTATTGAATATAAAAATGATGCTGGAGCTTTGGTGGCTTTAGAGCAAAAAAATATTACTGTTACCACAACGGGACTGAATCTAGTGGAGGCTGTATGTCTAAGATGAAATTATTTGGTGGATTTATTTGTGTTTTGCTGGTGAGCATTTTATTGGGGTGTGTCTCTGCTTCAAGTGTGGCTCCTGAATGGGTAACGGCTCCTGAATCGGCCTATGATTCAAATGAATATTTGGTGGCAGTAGGTAGTGGCGATGACAAAAAAGAGGCGGAAAGCGATGCTCTTTCTCTGTTAGCCAGAAGCATTCAGCAAAATGTGATGGCCTCCACGGAAAGCAGCAAGACCTTTGATGGAAATGACAGTGCAGGCTACAACACCAACTATGATTATTCTGGTACGGTGATTGCCGACTCCACCGTTAAGGACATTCCTGGCATTACCTTTCCCAAAACTTGGATTGCAAAAAATGGTACGGTTTATACCTTGGCCCTGCTGAGTCGTCAGGAGGCAGGAAAATACTACCAACAAAAGATTGCCGACTTAACTGCCGTTGTGGAAAGTGAGATTATATTTGCCAACAGCAACAAGGGCAGCTTTGCCGCTCTTGCTGCCCTGCAAAATGCAGTGCAGACTGCTTGGGAAAATCAAATGTATCTAGACACCTTGGCCGGAATCAACTCAGATATGTATCACTTGATTTCCTTGGATTACGGTTCTGCCCAGGCGGTGGAGGTCTTGGCTGCCCGCCAAAAGGAATACATTGTGGTGGCTGTGGAGGTGGAAGGGGATTCCAACGGAAGGATTTCTTCTGTGCTTGAGGGTATCCTCTCTGATCTGGGCTTGAAGGCTGCCTCCTCCTCCGATGAAAGTGCTGCCTATCTGTTTCGGGGAAGGGTGATGATGTCGCAGCTACAGCTTGACAATAAATATGAATATGCTCGCTTTGTTCTCGATGTGGACTTGCTGGAAAAAGCATCCGGGAAGATTCTTTTCCCTTACTCCAAGAATGGGCGAGAAGCCCACGTCTCCTATTCCGAGGCTACTCAACGAGCTTTCAGAACTATGGAAGATATGTTGGAGAAAGAGTTTGTTCCGCAATTTTTAGATTTTTTGAACACTACTGCTGACTAAGAGATTTTGTTCAAATTCTTTTAAACCATGCTGTTGACATTGCCCGCAATCTTTACCATCCATTGACATTTGTGCTATACTTCTTGCATTATGGCAGAATTATTAGCACCGGCAGGCAATGTTGAGGCATTGGATGCCGCCATCGGTGAAGGTGCCGATGCAGTATATTTAGGATTAAAATCATTTAATGCCCGTTCTCGTTCCACCAATTTTGCTTGGAACCAGTTCGAGGCAGCTGTTCAGTCTGTTCATCGTCAGGGAAAAAAGATTTTCGTTACCGTCAATACCGTTAGTGAAGAGCGGGAAATGGAGCGGCTTTATCGTTTTTTGGCATATTTGGAAAAAATTGGCCCGGATGCAATTATCGTTCAGGATTTTGGCATCATTCGCATGGTACAAGAATTTTTCCCAAAGCTGACTGTCCATTCCTCTACCCAGATGAATGTGGCTAGCTCCAAGGCGGTGAACCTTCTGAGCAAGCAGGGTGTGAGCCGTGTGGTTCTGGCTCGTGAGTTGGGCTTGGACGAAATCAAGCATATTCGTCAAAACACCTCCGCTGAACTGGAGGTCTTTGTTCACGGTGCCCTCTGTGTCAGTGAGTCTGGGCTCTGTCTTTTTTCCAGCTATCTTGGAGGCAAGTCCGCCAATCGCGGTATGTGTACCCAGGCTTGTCGTCGCATCTACACCGCAGAAGGGAGCGATAACCTGGGGCAGGGCTACTTCTTCTCCCCAGGCGACTTGCAGCTGGTGGAAAAAATCCCCGATTTGGTGATGGCTGGAGTGGATTCCTTTAAGATTGAGGGCCGAATGAAAAGCGCTGAGTACGTAGGAAGCGTAACTGCTGCCTACCGTTACGTCCTTGACCACTGGCAGGAGGACAAGAAGGGGGCCATTGCCACAGGCCAACGGATTCTTTCCACCGACTTTGCCCGGGCAAAAACCTCCTTCTGGTACGATTTCAAGGCAACAGAAGAAGAAAAGGTGGCAGAAAATGTGCTGAACCCCCATCAGGCTGGTGGAACAGGAATTTATCTCGGTACTATCGACAAGATTCGTACCGTAAAGTCCCGGCAAGAAGGAGGGGAAGAAGCGGCTCCTGCTGTCGTAATGGCCACCTTGCGCGGTGGTAGCTACGATCCTGACACAGGAGATTCTATCCGCCTGCATCGTAAGGATGATACTGGACGCTCCAGCCACAAGGTAAAGCTTGTAGAGCAGGAAGGCAACAATCGCTGGATTGATATTCCAGAAGGCTTTTCTTCCGGAGACCCAGTATACCTGCTGCAGACAAAATCCATGTCCAAGCGGTACAAGCATGTGTTGCCCGACAATCTTTCTCCCTTCCGCCGTCAGCCAGGAAATCAGGAGCTTCCCATCTTGGATTTGACTCCTGTGGCCAAGGGTGAGCTTTCCTACTTTCCCGAAGGTCTGTACGTTCAGGTTTCCACCGTAAAGGACTTGTTCGCCATACAGGCTGAGTCCCCCGTTCGAGTTATTCTTGAGTTGAATTCCGAAACAAGGCGGGACTTGCTGGAAAAGAAGGTGGTGCTTCCCTTCTCAAAGAAGCAGGTGTTCATTTCCTTGGATCCATTCTGTGCCGCTTCTCAGGAAGAGGAGTTGTCCCTTACCCTGGATGCCTTGGTGGAAATGGGATATAAGGGCTGGGTTGTAAACAATCTGGCCCACATCGGTATGCTGAAGGGCAAGGGAACCAACCTGATTGCTGGTCCCTATCTGTATACCTTCAACCGATGGGCAGCATCTTGGCTTGAAAACCAAGACATTGGTGCCTTTATCAGCCCCTTGGAGAATTCCCGCAAGAATCTGGAGGCCACCTTTGAAAGCCACCTCAGAAGTCGTATTCTTGTGCCAGTTTTTGCTTACCCAGCCCTGTTCCGCATGAGATTCAAATTGCCCGATTCCTATGACTTTACCTTTTTCAGCGACAAGGAGGGCATGACCTTCAAGGCTCTGTCCACTCCCGACGGCTCCTTTGTTATGCCTGAAAATCCCTTCTCCATTGTGGACAAGGTGCAGACGCTGAAGTCAGCTGGTTTCAACCGCTACCTCATCGATATGTCCAAAACCCACGTACAGAAGAAGCATTTCAAGCAGATTGTTGCAGCCATGCTGAAAAAGCAGGTGTTGCCAGAAACAAGCAACTTTAACTGGAAGGACGGCTTTTATTCCCAGGAAAAGCTGGATGAATACAAGGCTGCCACTTTGCGGGCTCAAGAAGCTGCTGCCGCTGGAAAGAATCGGCCACGGGGACGATTTGCTCCGCTGAATCCTGCTGGAGGTAGAGGCGGACGGCCTCAGCCTGGCAGAAATGGCGGTGGAAAGCCCCGCAGCCGATAATTTTTAGGAAATTACGTAAAGGGTGTACCCAAGGAGGATGTTGGGTACACCTTTTTTAGAAGACTGCCTCACATAATTCTGGTTGCTTCATTTCAAGAGAAAGGCTATTTGCCAAAGCAGCCTCCGCTAAATCTGCCATTTCCTGATGAATTGCTGGCCGCCTGGATTCCTGTACAGTGTTTTGTAGTGCTTGATTTTCCTTCTGGCCTGAAAAACGCGGTTTAAAGTCCACATGCTCTGCCACAATCTTTATCTTTGAATGATTCTTTCCCTCCGTGTCCTGCCATCGGTTTTGCTTTAAGCGACCTACCACTCGGATTCCCCGGCCTTTTGCACAATAACTGGAACAAGAGGTGGCCAAGGCGCCCCAGGTTTCAATGTCAAAAAAAGATACTTCCTGTCGCCGCTCTCCCTGACTTGTTCGATAATTCTTATTTACTGCAATGGAAAACATGCAGATGGGAATCCCCTTTGCTGTTTCCCGTGATTCAGGGTCACGAACAATATTTCCTTCCAATACGATTGAGTTAAAATCGTCCATAAACAAAACTCCTTGAAAAAAATGTCTGTTGGGCCACCGTAGCTACATGGTGAAGTAGGTGATGCAGTGTCCTAGTGTGAGCAATGGATTTTCTGGTCTCCCTTCTAGGTCTTCTTGCGTTGCGTCCTACAACTATATTATTCTCTTTAAAAGTCGTTTTTTTGCCAATTTTTCCCGGGATAAAGAAAAAAAAATAAAAAAAAACACCATCTTTTTTCTGGGATGGTGTTTTTTAGAGAAAATTAATATTTTGACTGGATTATAATCCCTTGATGAGCTTTACCATATATAGCTGTACGTACATGTGCAGTTCTGCCTGATCTTGAATCTTTTGCATTCCTGGAGCTTTTACCAAGGTGGTAGCTAAATTATTGATTCGCTCTGGAGTAAAGTTATTGGCCCGCAATGTGCGTAGGATTTTACGCATATAATCTCGAATCAAGGAATTTACATCCTCGGTAAGATTGTCCCGTGCCTGCTTGCTGAGCATTCTGTTCCAGGCATGTTCGTAGGAAGACAATTCTCTCTCAATGGTAGAGCCTTGGGGTACATAATGCCTTTCTGCTTCTAGGGCCGCCTGCTTCAGCTCTTCCTTGCGGGAAACTGCGGTAGCGTCTTGCTGTGACAGAGGTGATGGTACATCGAGCTCTTCTGCCTCATCAGAAGCAATCATCTTCTTTTGCGTAGCCTGCTTGGTGGCTGGCTTCTGCCTTTTTTGTTTAGGCTGTCCCTTGAATAAGGCTACAAGCCAGGATACACCAGGAATAGTATACCATACTGGAAGTAAAATGCGGGCATCAGTGAGGATTTCTTCCTTGGAAAGCATTAAAAGCTCACTGTAGGGAGAAAGCTCGCCATCAGTAAACAGATGGATATGTCCAGTTACAAGCTCTGTCATTCCCCGGCTTTCATACTGCAAAGCCTTTAAGAATGGTGCATTCAATAAGGTGTAAAGAATGGGAGACTTGATTTTGACAGCATTTTCCAGAGTCTTTTCAAAAAGCTCCTGATTCTTCATTTCTGGTACGGAGGAGAAATTCTTCAGGCCGTTGAAGCAGTCCTTGGTGATTTGGTCACGGATGGTTTCACGGGCATCAGTACATAGACGGACAATCAGGGGAAGCACCTTTGCCTTCAGCACATAGGTTTGGGTATTGTTGATTCCCTTGAAGGTCAACAGGGGAGGAAGCTTGTTGTCCTCGGATTCTGTAGTGGAGCTGTGGAGGTAATCATTCAAATCCTTGTCACTATATTGTCCTAGCAGGGGAACTCCACGAGAATCGGAGAACATATTGATATTCTCCCGGGTGAAGTAATAGGGTGGCTTGTTCAGGTTCAATTCAAGGTTCTTGAGGGCCGTTTCCTTTTGCAGGCTTTGCTGGGCCTTGGTGCGGTAGGCGGTGACACAGAATTCCAGGATGTAGATTGATTGTAGCAAGGAAATATCTTCTGCAGTCAAGTCAGTTACCTTTTCGTAATCCTGTCGAACGAAGAAACAGAGCTGGTTCCACTGGTAGAAGGTGTCGGAGGCATATCTGATGGAACGGATGGCTTCTTCAGTCTTCCGTGTTACCGTGGTGAAGAAATTCTTTACGGCCAAATCCTTGCCGGGGTTGGCTACCTGTAATTTCTTCAAGAAATAGTCGTGGAATTCGTCCTTTTGCAACCTCATTTGGAATTTGGATAATGCGATTGTCATCAAGTCTTCGGCAGGCAAGGTGGTAGGACAAAGAACCGAAGGTAGGCCCCGAGGCAGCTGAAGACAGTACAGGGCAGTTTCCTTGGGATTGTCCTTTCCCAGGATTTTGCCTAGATAGACGTCTGCTGACTCCCGCTTCAAAATCTCTGCAGGAGTGTTTTTAGGTAAATCGGTATCGAAAGGATAGGGAATAACTGGATTTTTCTTGATATTTTGATAGACAGAAGTACACTTGTCCAAATAGTAAGAAATAACAATCACTTCCTTTTTTTCTGGGGCTGCTGCTACGTAGAGAATCTGTCTTTCTTGGGCTAAGCGTTCTAATTCCTTTTTAACGAGCTCTGTGGCATTGTTGATATAAGGCAATAAATCAGGCTGTTCATTAACATGGTGCTGAGCATACTTCTTTATATAGTCACAAAATTCCGCTACATTGACCTGGGCACTTTTCTGATGTGTTGCATAGGAACGCAACAAAACTTGTATATTTGATGTTGTTGTCATAGGTTTTATAATAGCAAAAAGCCCCCACAATAACAAGTAGAATACCCTTGCTTGCCTTAGAATCCTCCTCTTGGTATACTCTTGGAGGAGGGTATCATGAGTGTAGAAAAATTACAGCAGATTATTGACAACAGCAAGCGGATTGCATTTTTTGGGGGAGCCGGTGTGTCCACGGAAAGCGGCATTCCGGACTTTCGCTCCCAGGACGGACTGTATTCCCAGAAGTGGCGGTATCCTCCTGAAGAAATCCTGAGCCACAGCTTTTTCATGAGGAATACCGGTGAATTCTATCGGTTTTATCGGGAGAAGATGATTTGTCTTGAGGCAAAGCCAAATGCCGCTCACCTGAAGCTGGCGGAGCTGGAGGCTGCGGGGAAGCTAAACGGTGTTGTAACACAAAATATCGATGGATTGCATCAGGCGGCCGGCAGCAGGAAGGTCTTTGAGCTTCATGGTAGTGTCTTGCGAAATAACTGTATGAAGTGTGGAGCATTTTACGATGTGAATTTTATCGTGGACAGCGGCAGGGAAGGGGACTCCGCAATTCCTCATTGTTCCAAGTGCGGCGGTGTGGTAAAGCCCGACGTGGTGCTCTACGAAGAGGGGCTGGACAACGAGGTGATTGAGGGTGCGGTAAATGCTATTGCCACCGCCGACACCCTGATTATTGGCGGCACCTCCTTGAATGTGTATCCCGCCGCCTCCCTCATTCACTATTTCCGGGGAAGCCAGATCGTCCTCATCAACAAGTCACCCACCTCTGCTGACTCCATGGCCAGCCTGGTGATTTCCCAGGGAATTGGTCAGGTCTTGGGTCAGATAATTGTACGATAAGCAGGTAGGCTGACGGTCAGATAATTGTACGATAAGGAGGCAGGCTGACGGTCAGATAATTGTACGATAGAATCGTTTTCTAGGTGGTTTGGTAGAGCTTTTTTATTGTAAAAATCAAGTTGAAATAGAACGCGAGATCGTTATTTCAAATTACGCAAGAACAAAATCATTGCAGACTAAAACCTTGATTCAAGAGGGTGGCTTTTGGATACTTTAAATTGTGTAGAAAGAATAAAAGAGAAAGAATTTACTCTTAATCAAGTTTATGCTTTTGAAGAAGAGTTAAAATTAAAACATCCTGATAATAATTTTGTAAAAGACAAGATAAGGCAACAATTGCAATATTTGAGGGACAAGGGCTTTATCGAATTTCTATCTCCTGGACATTATAGAAAAATATAAAATATATTTATAAAACAACTTGATTTGTTTTTAGGTCTGATCAAAGATTCGATTATGAGGAAGTATGAAGTTTTAATTGAAGAAAACTGTGTAGAAACATTTCAATTTGAAATACCGGATGGTATAGACATTTATGATTATGTTCGAGAAAGCTATTATAAACGTAAGATAGTCTTGGAACCTGGAGAGAGTCAATTTAGACAAATGGAAATTCATGATTTAGATGATGACACTTGGACAGGGTGGCAAGAATTTTAAAAAGGTAATTGCCTGGAGTTGCTTCCCAAGATTGACTTCCAATTTGATATGATTTTCACAGATCCTCCGTATTATGGAATTGATTTGCCGGTAAAGTATGAGAGGGCCTGACACAAGCTCAACACCCACATTGGCCCTCTGTCAATGTGGGGTAATTTTGAGACGGACACGGTGGGCCGGCGGCTAGGTGGAAAGAACAAGCTCCTCCACCGAGCTGTAATCCTTGGTGGAAAAGGCATGGACAATCTCTGTGTCCAAAGGACTGGAGAATGAAAGGCTGAAGCCCGCCGCCTCCAGCAGCTCCTCCAGCTCACCCACAGAAAGTTGAAGCTGGGCTGCCAGAATCACCAGCTTGTCCTTCTTTGTCTTGTATCCCTTCTTCTTGGTGATGTCGGAAAAAAGCTGCTTGGAGATGCTGGCGGTGCCCTTCCATATGTCCGAGCGCTTCTTTCCCGGATGGCGAGCCAGATGCCGCTCTATGAGCAGGTTCAGCAAATCCTGGTAATCCTGCTCATAGGCTGGCTGGGGCGTGATGTTCTTCTTCTTGTATTGGGCCGTCAGCAGCTTCTGGATTTCCACCCTGCCGTCCCGCTCCGCATGGTCCAGCGGACGCAATCCCATCTTGTCCCGCAACTCCATGTCCGCTCCCTTCTCCAGCAGGAACTGGACGATTTCCTTGTAGTTTCCCATTGCCGCCAGAGCCAGCAGGGAGAACCCTTCCTCCGTCTGGAAGTTCACGTCCATCTTTTCATAAATCAGGTGCTTTACCAGGGAAAGGCGATTTGCGATGGTGGCATACATCAGGATGTGCTCCTTGTCCTGTTGGCTGAGGAGCTTGGCGTCCAGCAGCTTTCTCAGCACCAGCGAGAGGCCGTTCTTTGCCAAAAGCCGCATTGGGGTAAAACCCTGCTTGTCCTTGACGTGGATGTCTGCCCCCCGCTCTATCAGCAGGCAGGCGGCGTTCTGGGCGGAATACCTGATGGCCTGGAGCAGGGGAGTGGAGCCATGGGGTGAAGTGATGTTGATGTCGGCGCCTCGGTCCAGCAGGAGTTCAATCATGTTGCAGGAATCCTTGGTGGCCGCCAGCAGGAGGGGAGAGGTTTCCACGCTGAACCGGTTCACCTTGGCGCCGTTGTCCAGCAGGAGCTTGGCGAATGCGAGGGCGTTGACACTGATGGCAGCCGTCAGGGGCGTGAGGCCGTAGCTGTCCCGGATGTCAACGGCGGCCCCATGGGCAATGAGGAGCCGTCCCACATCGAGTGCGTTGTTCTGGGCGGCAATAATCAGGGCAGTCCGACCGTGCTTATCCTCCTGCTCAATGGGATGCTGGGAGTCCAAAAGGAATTCCACCTGCCGGCGGGCATTTGCCATGGCCACTACGGAGAGCAGGGGCGGGTTCCAGGTGGAGATGTGGCAGCGGAAGGGGGTGAGGTTGAGGATGCCGGGCTCATGGCCGGGAACGTAGCGGTTCATTATGTGAACATTGTTGCCGAAGAACACAGAGTAGGTGGCTCCCGCCTCTTCCATAGCTTCCCTCACCGAGATGGAAAGACGGGGGTTGGGGATGAAGGGCCACTGGACAAAGCCGTCATTGAAGCCGAACAGCAGCAGCTCCTTCGCCAAAGCCAGGTAGTCGTCGGCCATGAGGTAGGTGTACCTTTTCCCCTCAAACTCCTTGATTGCCACGTCCACAATCTTAATTTTCTGCTCCTCGTCATAAAACTTGTACGGTGCTTCCATAAAATAGCTCCTTTGTAGTTGATGGGGATAGTATACCGAAAAAAAATTGAGTGGTGGTCACCCAGCAGGCGACATTTTCGGTTCTCGGCTTGCTGGATGAGTCAAGCCGAGTTTTCCTAGAACAGGGCAAATCCCAGGTGCAGTGAAAGGTTAATCTCTCCAGTGTGGGAATAGGCTACCTGTGCCCTGGTGTATATCAAATCCAGAAGCTTCAGCCGCACTCCGCCCTGCACCTGCCAATCAAGCTCCTGTACAAGTCGGTCCTCACCTTCCTGTACCACATTGTTTTCCGGAATGAGGGAGAGGCCGATACCTGCCCCTGCATAGCAGGCAAAGCTGGGGAACAGCTGGAAGCCCAGGGAGCCCTCCAGCATCAGGGTGTGGTCGGTGAGAGTCCGTGCCTCCTGCACCTGGTATGGGCCGTAGCCGGTGGCGGCAGTCTGGTGGGAGCCGCCCTCCTCCTGCACCTGCCGTCTGCGGTAGGACAGGCTGACGATGAGGGGGAACAGCTTGTTGGCTTCCTCCCAGCTGACGGAAAGGCCGAAGCTGTCCCTGCTGCCTGCGGAGAAGTCCCTGTCCTTGGCAAGATCCGTGGGGAAGATGTAGCCCAGGCTGATGACGTGGTCGCCGCCAAAATCAGGCCGGGAAAGGGAGGGCAGATTGAAATTATGGGGCCGGAACAGGATTCTTGCTCCCAGGTATTCATTCTTGCTGATGATTGCCTTCCAGTCGGAGTGCCACTGGAATCTGTAGAACACACCGAAGGCAATGGGGCTTTGCTTTGTGAAGGAAAAGTCGATGCCGGGACTTACCTCCAGTGTGGGCTTCCAGTTGCCGTTTCTGAGGCCAAATCCGCCTTCGATGTAGGGCTGGAACCGCCACAGGGTCAGGGTGATGCCTGACAAGAAGGTGAAGTCCATGGTCTTTTCTCCCAGAATGCTTCCTTGAATCTCCACCCTGCCGCCCCAGTAGAAGACGTTGCCCCAATCCCCCAGCCAGAATGAGGGAAGCAGGAAGCCGACGGAAAGGTTGTGCCGTTCCTTCATTTCCTTTGCCTGCAGCAGGTTGCCTCCGCCGATAAAGATGCCGCCCATGGGGGCATCCTCCTGGGAGTTCAGGAAGCCGGAGAAGTCGGGACGCCAGGCGGAGTATGTGCTGGGACTGGGAGCGGTGGAATTGCCCTGTGGGGTTGTCCTTGCCTTTGCTATTGCTTGGGGTGAGTCCTTTTTTGAGAACGAGGAGTATCCCCCCTTGCTCAAGAGCTCCTGCCTTCCTTCGGCGGTGGACAAGTTGATGTGGCTTGGTCTGGAAGCGGTGGTGGTGATGAAGAAGTGGCCGCAGCCTTCTCCGTTTTTGCCTTCTTTCTTCCAGCTGAAGATTTGCACCTTGTAGGTTCCCGGTTGTGGCGGGACAAGGAAGGTGGTGGTGACGCCGGTTTGGGAATTTGCTTCGTAGAACACGGTCTTGGAGATAGTCTTGCCGGTTGAGATGTCTTGGATTTGGAAGCTGAGCCTGCTTCCTGGCTGGAGCTGATAGTTGATGATGCTGACAGCCCCCACCTGGTTGCTGCGGCCGGGCAGCTCCTGCAGGGTGGCCGAATCGAAGAGATTGGGACGAAGGGACGGCAGCCGGGTGAATTCCTGGGGAGTCAGGGGATAGTCCAGCAGCTGGTGGGATTGCTGGCTGGGGAAATGAGTGTAAATCATCTGATCAGGCTGCACGAACAGCCAGGTGGTGTTGTAGTCCTGTACCGAGGTTCTTCCGTTCATATAGCCTGAGTCCCAGGTGCAGTCCACCAGATACCAGGCTCCCTGTATCTGCACCATGTTCCAGGCGTGGTTTGAGTCGGTGGGATCCTCGTATCCCCGCTCGCTGGCACCAACTCCCCGTGCGTAGCCGTGAATCTTTTCACAGGACACTCCGATTCCCCCGCACAGTGCCTTGAAGAGGTTGGCGTAGCCCTCGCAGACAGCCTTCCGGGTTTGCAGGATATGGGAAAGGGTCTGCTGGGGAACGGAGTTGCTCCAGTAGCTGCTGTCATCATAGAAGAGGAGCAGGGCGGTAACGTCATGAATCAGCTTGACCCGCAGGAATTCGTTTGAGGTGTGGCTGGAGATTTCGGAGCAAACCCGCCTGATGTAGTCCTGGGGAGAGGAGCGTCTGACAGAATCAAGCCGTTGGTTGTTTACAATGTCCACCGCCTTTTCCTCCGGCTTGTCTGTTCGGTAGGAGTTCGCCGTTGTGTATGATGCTGGCCGGGAATAAGTCGCCGCCTGGAGCTGGATTGTTGGAAGACAGGCCAGCGTCACCAGCATGGCCATCAGCTTTGGATAAAGGGTTTTCTTCATGGGAGTCCTCCTGGAAAAAGTTGCTTGCTCACGTTGCCGTACCTTTTAACAGGGATACTGTAGCATGATTGGTCATCCAAAAGGTCGCTTTTTAGGCGACATTTTGGGGGGTTATGAAAAAAGTCGCCTGTGTAAGAGGCGACTTTGTGATTGGGGGTTTACTGGGCGTTGCGGACCACCCGGAATGCGATGGGACAGGGGCCAAGCATAATCTCATAGTCTCCAGGATCAAGTGCCCCACGGCTGGTGGGATTGGAAACTGGTCCTCGGATGACACGACAGGGAACCTCCCTACGGTCTGACCGTCCTCCTGGACTGTACTTTATTTCCCCATAGATAGGGCCTCGTGGATTCATGCTATTGCCACTCACTTGGTAATAGCTACTGCTGTACCAGTCCCACACCCATTCGTATTTTGCATCAGCAAAGTCTCCCTTGGATGCAAGTCCATTGTAAGGATAGTCATTTTTCAACACACCTTTTCTCGCTGCATATTCCCATTCCGCTTCGGTGGGCAGCCGGTAGCCGTTGGCGTTCCAGTCGCAGGTGATGTTGGGCAGATCCTCCTTCGGCCTGAAATACTTGGGGTTTGTGACCGCATCCGTAGAGCCGTTGGAGGCGTAGCAGGGGGTGAGCCCTTCTGCCAGACTGCGGCGGTTGCAGTAGGTGAGGGCATCAAACCAGGTGATGTTGGCCGCCGTATTGGTCTTCCACAGATGGCGGGGAACAAATTTGCTGCTGACCGGTTCCCCATAATCATCAGGATAGACCCACTTGCCTCCTACCACAGTAACTGTGTCCACCCTTTCATGATGGCCATCAGGATAGATACCCGTCCTTTCCACCCACTGCTCCAAGGTAATGGGCCGCTCGCTGACGTAGAAGCTGCTGACCGTCACCTTGTGGGCAGGAAATTCATCAGCATGGGTAGTCTTTTTCGATTGGTCGGTGTTGCCCATGGTGAAGGTGCCGCCCTTTACCAGAACCATCCCAGCACCCTGGGCCGCCAGCGGCGCTCCCACCACGGCTGTTGCTGCCAGAGCCAGCGCCAGAACCAAAATTTTCTTGTGTGTCTTCATATATTCCTCCTTAAATCAGGCTTTACGTGCAGATTATACCACGACAGGGCGTGGGAAAGGTCACCTTTTTGGCGACTTTTGGGGGGAGGGGATACACAGAATGTGACCAGAATCCATTTCATCAACCAGCCACCTCAAAGCAGCATAGAGGCTAGTATTTTGCATCCCAGTTTGTGATGCGTAGGCCAGCCTTGTCGGTGAAATTGCCACAGAGAATGATGATGAAGTCTATCAATGCCCAGATACAGCCCAAGCCAAAGCAACAGGTCAAAAGGATTTGAAGGATTCCTGTACCCACCTTGCCGACGTAAAATCGATGGATTCCCAAGGAGCCAAGGAAGAACGCAATCAAAGCCACGATGGTGCGGCTTTTGGGCGACATACCTGTATTCTGGGGCAACCCTAGATTTCCATTCTCCATGGCGACTGATTCTGCCGCTTCTTGCGCAGCACCGCATTCGGGACAGAATTTCACTCCGCCCTGAATCTCCTTTCCACAGCTTTTGCAAAACATTATGTTTCCCTCCTAAATTTCCAACTCTCTTTTAATCGCCTCGGCAATTTTCTCGGCAAGACGGTTTAATTCTGCCTCAATCAATTCCTTGCATCTAATGCTGAAAACCCTCTATTACGGTATCTGTCATATCATACACTGCTTCTACAATGCCGTTTCGTATGCAGGCAGTTAATGCCAGACCTTCAGTTTTTATTTCCGCAGAAAAACCTTGGTCAAGATACAGCCATTCATTATCAACAGCCTGTTCTGCCGAAATCATCTGATTATTCTTATCATAAAATAAATCTTCTGCGTCATTGTAGATGAAAGCTATGTGAGTTTCTGTGGATGTCTTTGTATCATTATATACATCTACTTTGTAAATCTGATAGTAATAAACAGGTACGTTTTCTGCTGGAATTGACTCTCGTGACCCATAGGAGGAATTTGTTCTCCGTCCTGCATGGCCAGGATCATAGTAGTAATCACCTTGCTGAATCCGATAAGTAAAATACCAACTGCCAGGACGAGTGTTTTTGAAGGCGGTGTCTTGATTGTTCACTGGAACGGCAGCCAGTCGTTCCACCTCACTTTTAAAATGTCTTATCTGTGAATTCACATAGTTATTGTCATTCCTGTGTATGTAGTTATTGGAGTCATAGCTAGACAAAGCGTAGTGCAGGGTATTGGTTTGAGTGGAAAGGAGACATCCATCGCTATATTCCATAACACCGAGATTAAATACTAGTGTACTGCTAGAAGTTTTATATGTTTGTTGAGTTGTCTTGCTCATATTTTTTTTTACAATCAAATTAGAAAAATACAAAATAGAATCATAATCATGCTCTTCTTCCATATCGATGACAACACCCTCTCGACCAAAATACTTGGTTAAGTCCGCTTCCGTTTTTCCAACAAAATACTCCGCCCCTTTACTGGCAACGCCCAAACTCGCACACCCCGTCAGGGAAAACAGTCCCAGTACTGCCACTGCCAGCAAGGCAACAAGTCCGCCTGCCAGTCCATTCTTCTTCAAAGCTTTCATAAAAACTCCTCCTTAAAATATTTTGTCCCCGCAGGTTTCCTGCGGGGTACAGTGCAAGCTTTGTGGCAGGCTTCCTACTTGAAGTGGTAGTTGCCGCCGAATGTCATGTCGTAGGTGAAATGCCCGATGAAGCCCAGTCCAGCCATGGCCCAGTTCAGGGAGAACTTGTCGTTCACCTTGAAGTTCAGGCCGTACTCCATCAGAATTTGAAAGCCGGCCTTGGTGGTTTTGGTGTCCGGGAGGTCCACCTTCACTCCCATCTGCTCATATTGGGCGAAGCTCTGCTTGTAGGCGGAGCTGTAGCTCAGGCTTGCAGTTCTGATTGGGATACCGAAGCCCAGACCGGCGTAGGTTGCCACCCGGTCTCCCCAGGCGGGCCCGGTGTTTCCGAAAAGCCCCGCCCAGTCGGCAAAGCTGAAGTTGAACTTTGCCAGCACACCGGGGCGAATCTCGCTGCCACTGATTGCCGCCCAGCCGTATTCGTACTTGCCCCACTTCATGGCCAGCTGGAACTCAAAGGCCATCCGCTCCAGCACAAAGTTGCCGTTGTCCCGAAAGGGAGTGATTCCCACCACGGGAGTCAGGGCAAAGGCATTGAACCGGGTGATGTGCGTTGCGGTGGTGTAGGTCAGTTGGCTGAGGTCAGTGGGATTTACACCTACCACTACACGCTGCTCCACGTCGGCACCAAACTGTCCGAACCCCAAGTTCAGTCCTCCATAGATTCCCATGCCCTGTGCCGCCAGAGCACCCACCACCAGCATCATCGCCACTGTCGCCAGGACAATCCTGCTTCCTCTTCTTTCCATAAAAACTCCTTTAATATATCGAGGGGTCAGTTGACCTCCCTCCTGAAAGTATTCACCATAAAACCATGTCTTTTATGCTGAATTGCAACAGAAACATGATTCTATCGACATTTTAATACATTATAATATCGATGTAAATATAAATATAAGTGTATTAAACATTATATTATAATGTGAATGAATGAGGCTTTAGATTCATAATACTAGAATGTCTTTGCAACAAACCTTCATCGCCAACCTCCGCTATTTCCGCAAGAAACGAGGGCTGACCCAAAAGGATTTGTCCGTCTACCTGAACAAGGGCTACAACTACATCAACTGCATCGAGGGCGGAAACTCCTTCCCGCCGCCGGATGTCATAGACCAGCTGGCCAAGATTCTGGAGATTGACCCCGCCCAGCTTTTCCTCAAGGACGGATCCCCGGAAAGCCTGCGTCATAACGGCAGCCAGCAGTTCTCCCAGGAGATTACCGACCATATCATGAGCCGCCTCAAAGAGGTCATCGCCCAAGAGGTTCGCCAGAGCCTGAACGTCTAGCCCTTTTCCAAGCCCCCTTGTCCTCCACACTATAGCACAGGGCCATAATAAAAAAGTCGCCTTTTAGACGACTTTTCAATTTTTTTTGAAGAAAAATGATTTAGGGTGCGGCCATTCAAGCCACACCCTTGGGATTTGTTTTTTTAGGCGTTTTCCAGCTTTTCAATCTGCTCGGAAAGCAAGGGAATCAGCTGCTTCTTGCGGGACACCACATTTTTCAAGATAAAGATATTTTCATCGGCACGAGGAATTTCTGCTACCTGCAGGAATTTCTGGTCTGCTGCCACCAGCATGATGCTGGTAAGATTGATGATGTCTGTTACCATCAGGGCGGAGAACAGGCAGCTACGGCTGGAGCGTACAGATTCCAGCATCTTGAAGAACTCTTCCTTCCGATCCAGAACCTCTGCCGGAGAGCTCACCTCAATCTGGCTTACCGTGAACTTGTGGCCCTTCTCGTTGAATTCCTTCATATCCTGCTTTGTCACATCCTCTGCGCTGCGGCCCTTCAGGCTGCTGGAGGCGGTGATGATGTCCTGTCCCAAGGTCTGGATGTCCAGATTGGTGATGTTGGAAAGGTATTCCGCTGTCTCCCGGTCCTCATCGGTGGTGGTGGCGGACTGCAGCACCAGTGTGTCGGTGAGGATGCCGCACAAAAGAATCGAGGCGATTTCACGGGGAATGGACACGTGGTACTGGCGGTACAGGTTGGTGACGATGGTGCAGGTGGCTCCCACCGGCCGGTTGATGAAGGTGATGGGATAGCGGGTGGAAAAGCTTCCCAGACGGTGATGGTCAATCACCTCCCGAATCTTGTAGTTCTCCAAGCCTTCCACTGCCTGGGAAAGCTCGTTGTGATCCACAAGGCATACCTCGATGCAGGGCTCGTTCAAAAGGTCGCTTTCAGAAATAACACCTACAACAGTATTGCTGTCGTCAATTACTGGTAACGTACCTCCTGGTGCATGCTGCAGGATGGGACGCACCTTCTTGATGGTGTCGTTAATGTTTAAGGGCGCCAGCTCCTGGTTTGCCATGGAGGATACAGGGGAGGAGTAGATAATCAGCATGGATGTGGCGGAGGTGTCATAGGGGCTGATGAGAAGAGAAACACCGTTCTTTTCTGCCAGCTCCCGGATTTCCTTGTCGGGAGTGTAGCCAGAGGTGATGATGATTGCCCGCACCTTTTTCTTGGCGCAATATTCTTGAATTTCCTTGCGGTCACCAGTAATGACGATGGTGTTTTCTGGAGCATTCATTGCCAGCCGCTTCTTGAAGGTCTCGAACTGGGAGCCTGCCACCAGGGTAAAGCACTTGAACTGTTCATCCTCGTCAAAGGTGATGACCGGCTGGGCGGAAAGGGTTTCGCTTACTAATCCAATGGAGGTGGTGATGGCCGCTGACTTTTCTGGATTTACAATCTTCAGCACATTCTTTGCAAAGGCACTGTAATGCAGTAGGGAAACATATTGATTGCCTTCCTTTACAACAGGCAGTACCTTTCTGTCCCGCTCCTCCATGGCATTTACTGCCTTCCATAAAGAGGTATCATAGTCTACTGTCTCACAGTTATGAGTCATGTAATAGCTTACCTTGGGGATAAGGTCTGGAACATATTGTGGAGCTGGAACTGAAAATCTACCCAGAATATATTCTGTTTGGGGAGAAAGGTTGCCTGCTCGAGCGGCAACATATTCTGTATTGCCCATAAGCTGCTTCAGCCGGGCATAAGCGGTAGCGGATATGATGGAATCTGAATCGGGATTACGGTGTCCGATGACATAGACTGTTTTCATGGGGTGAAAATCTCCTCATTTATATAATTAAAATCTACATTATTATATTAGTGTATCATTATTATAATTCTGTAACAAGTACAAATTTTTTATCATATTGTAAAAAAAAGTCTAAATGATTAAAATGGCGGTAGAGATTAGATGCAGGATTTTGTTGAAGTCAACCTCATCTATTTTGGAGGAAAGCATGAATTACATTTTTTTAGGGCCTCCCGGAGCAGGAAAAGGAACCTTGGCCGCTAAAGTCGCCGTAGAATATGGTATTCCCCATATTTCCACTGGAGATATTTTCCGTGCCGCAATCAAGAACCAGACCCCGCTGGGAGTGAAGGTAAAGGCGATTATTGATTCAGGTGCCTTGGTGAGCGATGACTTGACTGTTGAGCTGGTAAAAGAGCGCCTGTCCCAAGCTGATGTTGCCAATGGCTTTATCTTGGACGGCTTCCCCAGAACCATTCCCCAGGCCGAGGCTCTGGAAGGAATTGCCAAGGTTGACGCTGTTGTTAATTTTGATATTGCTGACGAAGGTGTCGTAGAGCGACTTTCCGGCCGCCGTGTGTGCAGGGGATGTGGCCAGAATTTCCATGTTGCCTTTATGCCTCCTGCCAAGGAAAATACCTGCGATGCCTGCGGGGCCGAATTGTACACCCGTGATGATGACCAGATAGAAGCGATTTCCCATCGTCTGGAGGTATACCGTCAGCAGACAACTCCCCTCATCGACTTCTATCGTGAAAGAGGCTCCATCGTAGATATCGATGCCCGCCCCGCCACAGAAGCTATTCTGGATCAGTTCCGGGAAAAATTTAAGAAATAATAATTTTTTAGGGGAAGGACACCCCTCTACAGGTCTTCGATTTTGCGT
>JAZNAS010000102.1:0-7608 GCA_045586625.1 Treponema sp. | reverse complement strand
CAACTTGTATGGCTTCATCTAGCAGGGTGTCTGCAGGAACTTTTTCTATGAGTGGGATGATAACTTTTTCCTTCAGGAATTTGCTTCTTTGTTTTAGGGCTTGCTGCTGATTTTTGTCTGTGCTCATTGCTTGGGCATATTTATTGGCTGTCTCAGTTAATTCTAGCAGAGTTCTTTCTCCTAGGTCACATCGTTTTTCTCCCATTATCTCGCTAATAGCTGAATTTCCACAGAGATGTGAGTTGATTTCTTCCTGTTTATTGTTCCACTGGAGGTGCAGAAAACCTACGTGCTTCCCGCTCGCACCACAGCAGTGCTGGTAGGCAAATAAGGGATACAGGCAGGAACTAAACCCCTTTACCTTGACATATTCCAGAGTTGGGATTATCATTTGAATGTTCTGGAGATGTGTAACTGCATCCAGAAAATAAGTACAGAAGGAACAATGATGACTTTCGACAAGGAACAATTCAAGGATGCCCTTACCCGCAGACTGAAACGACAATACGGTAAGGACAGTACGCAGACTAGCAAACATGATTTGTTTGACGCAGTTTCCGCCACAGCATTGGATGTAATCATGCCCAACTGGATGGAGACACGACGCCAATACACCCGCAAGCCCACTCGACAGGTATACTACCTTTCAGCAGAATTCCTCATGGGACGAGCCTTGGGCAACAATCTTATCAACACAGGCATAAAGGATGCAGTTGTAGAGGTTCTCAAGGATTTGGACATTGACTACAACATTCTGGAGGATGAGGAGCCTGATGCAGGATTGGGAAATGGTGGTCTTGGACGACTTGCAGCCTGTTTCTTGGATTCATTGGCTACTTTGGACTATCCTGGTCATGGATACGGAATCCGCTACGAATACGGAATGTTCGAGCAGCATATTGAAAACGGCTATCAGGTGGAATACCCCGACTGCTGGCTCAAATATCGTGACCCTTGGGAAATCAAGCGCAGCGACCTGGCTGTTTCCGTTGTATTTGGTGGACACATTGCTGTACGTCGTGACGACACTGGCCGTGAGCATTTTGCCATCGATGGTGGAGAGGTTGTTACCGCCACCCCCTTCGATATGCCGATTATCGGATTTGACACAAAGACTGTGAATACCCTCCGCTTGTGGCAGGCCACATCTCCCAATGGATTTGACCTGCAGCTGTTCAACAACATGGAGTACAGTCGTGCTGTGGAGCGACAAACCAGCGCCGAGAATATTTCCCGTGTACTCTATCCCAACGACTCTGGCCCTAGCGGAAAGGCACTGCGACTGAAGCAGCAGTACTTCTTTACCTCCGCCAGCCTGCAGGACTTGGTGAGAAATTATGTAAACACCTACGGACCGGAGTTCTCTCAGTTTGCAGATCTTCATGCCATCCAGCTGAACGACACCCACCCTGTAGTGGCCATCCCTGAGCTGATGCGTATCCTTATGGACAATTACGGCCTCAGCTGGGAGGATGCTTGGGACGTTGTCATCAAGACCTTTGCCTACACCAACCACACCATCTTGGCAGAGGCCTTGGAAAAGTGGCCCATCGACATTTTCCAAGGATTGCTTCCCCGCATCTATCAGATTGTAGAAGAAATCAACCGTCGCTTCCTTATCAACTTGAGAGAGCGATATCCAGGTGACTATGAAAAGCATGACCGCATGTCCATCATCGGCCACGGAATGGTGCGAATGGCATGGCTTGCCATCCACGGCTCCTTCAGTGTAAACGGTGTTGCTGCCCTCCATACAGAAATCCTCAAATCCCATGAGCTGAAAGACTGGGCTGAATTATATCCTGAAAAATTCAACAACAAGACAAACGGTGTCACCCAGCGTCGTTGGCTTTTAAGCGCAAACCCCGCTTTGGCAAACTTCATCACCGAGCGCATTGGCCATGGCTGGGAAAAGGACTTGTCCCAGCTGCGAAAGTTGGAAGCCTTTGCAGATGATCCTGTATCTCAGCAGAAGTTCCTGGACATCAAGCGAGCAGACAAGCAAAAGCTGGCCCACTACCTGAAGGTAACCCAGAACGAGTTCCTGGATCCAGACTCTATCTTTGATATGCAGATCAAGCGACTCCACGAGTACAAGCGACAGCTGCTGAACGTACTCCACATCATGTATCTGTATAACCGCATTTTGGAGGATCCAAACTTCAATCCTCCAGCCCGAACCTACATCTTCGGAGCAAAGGCCGCTTCTGGTTACCGCCGTGCAAAGACCATCATCAAGCTTATCAACACAGTGGCAGAACGAATCAACAATGACCGCCGTGTAAAGGGCAAGCTTCGGGTTGTCTTTGTAGAAAATTACCGTGTAAGCCTGGCAGAAAAGCTTTTCCCAGCCTCCGACGTTTCCGAGCAGATTTCCACTGCTGGCAAGGAAGCCTCTGGAACAAGCAACATGAAGTTCATGATGAACGGAGCCTTGACCTTGGGAACCATGGACGGTGCCAACATCGAGATTGTAGAGGAGGCAGGTGCCGAAAATGCCTTTATCTTCGGTCTCACCTCTGACGAGATTTTGAAGATTGAGCATGAGCATAGCTACAATCCCCAGAAATATCTGGATAGAAATCCCCAGTTGGCAAAGGTTATGAACCAGCTCATTGACGGCACCTACGACCCCACCTGCCAGCTGTTCAAGGAGATTTACGATTCCTTGATTTACGGTGTGGAGGGACAACGGCCCGACGTATATTACGTTCTTGCGGACTTTGACGCCTATGTTGCGGCCCAGGAAAAGATTGCCGAGGAATATCAAGACCGCAATGCCTGGGCACGGAAGGCTATCCTGAACATCGCTCGTTCCGGTAAGTTCAGCTCCGACAGAACCATTGAGGACTATGTTCGTGACATCTGGAAGCTGGAAAAGCTGGTATTCTAGAATTTAACGCAAAGCCCTAGCGAAAAAGGCTGGATAAGTTTTACTTGTCCAGCCTTTTTTCTTTGAAAATCACTGGTTTAGCTTTGAATGCACTGTACTGGATACTGGAAGAATAAAAAAAGGAGCCAGTTTCCCAGCTCCTCATTACAGGCAGTACGCCCTAGTCCTCAAGCTTTCTGAAGGCATCGAATTCAGCAAGCATTTCTGGATCCTTGTTCTTGTCCAGCAAGCTCACCACTACTGAAGAAAGCAGGCACAGGATAAAGGCAGGCAAAATCTCGTAGACGGCAAAGATTCCACCCTGCAAATTGTGCCAGACTACAACGGTTACACCGCCAACAACCAGGCCAACGATGGCGCCCTTGGCTGTAGCTCCCCGCCAGAACAGAGCCAAAAGAACCAGCGGTCCAAAGGTGGCTCCAAATCCAGCCCAAGCGTAGCTTACCAAACCAAAGATAGAGCTGTTTTCATCCCAAGCCATGATAAAGGCGATAACTGAAATAAGCACAACAGCAATACGGCTTACGTTCAGGATTTCCTTCGCAGAAGCATCCTTTTTAATCAGCCCCTTGTAAATGTCGTGACTAAAGGCAGAGGATGCCACCAAAAGCTGGGAGTCGGCCGTACTCATGGCTGCGGCCAAAATTGCACAGAGGAAAATACCGGCAATAAAGGCGGGGAACATATTCTGAATAGAAACACTGAAAATAGTTTCGGCAGCAGAGGGAGAAAGAATTCCAGGCAGATGATAGACAGTTCCTAAAGCACCTACCAACAGGGCTCCAATAAAGGCAAGCACAACCCATACGGTGGCAATACGGCGAGAAAGCGCTACATCCTTGTTGGAGCGGATTCCCATAAACCGCACCAAAATATGAGGCATACCGAAATATCCCAGACCCCAAGCAAGCGCGGAAATAATGGGAACAATGCCGTAATGCTGATTTGCAGCAAACTTGGCCTGCATTTCAGCCCCAAATTCACCGCTGATTGCACGCTGACTAAAATCTCCTACCTTTGCAAGAGCCTCAGTAGGCCCACCCAAGGTAACGACCATAATCAAACCAGCAATAATCAAGGCAATGAACATGAGACTTCCCTGAATAAAGTCTGTAGCACAAACGGCCAAGTACCCGCCCAAGATGGTGTATACCAAAATAACCACAACACCAATAATCAATCCCAGGTGGTAATCCATTCCAAACACAGAGTTAAAGAGCTTGGCACAGGCCACAAATCCAGATGCGGTGTAAATGGTAAAGAAGAAGATAATCAAAACAACAGAAATGGTGGAAAGGAGGCGGCTCTTGTCCTTGAACCGATGGGTAAAGAACTCCGGCATGGTAACGGAATCCCCAAAGGCAATGGTACATTTTCTCAAGGGCTTGGCCACAATGAGCCAGTTCAGATATGTTCCAATAACAAGTCCCAAAGCTGTCCAAAAAGCTTCCTTCATGCCGCCCAAATAGGCCAAGCCAGGCAAGCCCATCAGGAGCCAACCGGACATATCTGAAGCCTCAGCACTCAAGGCAGTCATCCAAGGACCAACCTGGCGGCCCCCCAAAAAAAAGTCGCTGGAAGTTTCGTTCTTTTTCATGTACCGCATTCCAATCACAATCATCATGGAAAGGTACAAAACAAAGGCGATAATGATACTAATCATATTTGAATTCATATCTCCAGTATATAGAAAAATAAGCTTTACTTCAAGATATTTACTTTTACTAAAGTTTCCATATTACAAAGAAAGAAAAATCAAAATTTTTACCTAATTCTCCATCAATCAGTGGTCAGTAATACACAATTTCGTAGTTGCCAGAAAAAAAATACCCGGCATTTTCATAGGCATGACGTGCGGAAAGATTTTCTTCCCGCACAAAAAGCACCGCCTGACGCTGACTTTTGGCAGCCTCATCTCCCATCCATTGTACCAAACGGCCAGCACAGCCCTTTTTTCGGTGCTCTTCCACCGTGAATACACCACCAATCAAAGCGAATCGCCAGGATACGGCAGAATAATTTGCCTTTGCAATAAATTTCTTGTTCATTGCCTCATCAGGAATCGCCACCACATTGCCTAATTCCAAAATTCGATGGAGATTGGCACGACAGGTTTCTGGCTTGAAAGGATAATTTTTCGGAAGCACCTCCACCGTGTCATAAGCGCTTTGCAGGTGATACAAGCCGTCAATATCCTGAACAGAGCAGGACAACACAGGGAATGGTGGAATCAGATCTATACGACAACGCCGACCGTCATAGCACATAAAGTGGTAACGACGATGCTCCAACACCTGACGAGTAAAATACTCCCTTCCTGATTGGCCGCATGCCTCCAGCACAGCTCGAATCAACTGAGCTCCACGAGACCAGCCACTTACACAATATACTTTTTTTCCTAAAAACCAGTCCACAAGAAGCGGAAGCACCTGACTAAAAAGACTTTCCGATAAATTTTGAGGAATACAGGTGAGCACCAAGCCGGCCTTAGAGACAAAAATCACTCCCCGCAACCAGTCATCCTCAATCAAGCACAGAAAATCACCTAAAAAGCCACCCTCTTCTGCCTTCTTTTCCTGGGATTTCTCACCCAAGGACTTATTTTTTTTGAGGAAAGAACTGTATTGCTCAAGTCGTTCTGCCAGCTGAATTCCATAAATCTCATGATTAAAGACAAATTCCCGCACACGCTCTAAAGCCAGCTGTTGAATTTTACACAGAGAGACCATATTCATTCCGCCAAGGGGAAGACACCCCGTACAGAAAATTCCCCTGCCAAGGCTCCAAAAACAGCATTGAAGGAGTAGGGAGAATAGCTATAGGCCATGAGTACCGTATCTGCCCATTGAGCCAGCTCCATGGCAGGCACTGGTGACAGCACAGAAATCACCACCACAGGAATCCCCCGGCTTTTCAGACTTGCTGCAACACGGGCACTGGCAGCATCGGCCACGCAAATGATTACTGTGGAATACTTTGGCACAAGGGACACTAGATTATTGGACATCCACGCAGTTTCGTTAGGCCCCATGTTATAGTTGAACCGCATAAAATCAGCATCTGGATACCGCCTCTTTCCCTCTTCAAAAAATTCAGGGAATTGACTCTGCCCCACCAATAAAATCCCCTTGCTGGTGGCCACTGGAGCATCAGCGGACAAGGGAAACAAATCACCCTTGTACAAGGTTATGGAGCGGCAGGCCTGGGCTAAAAAGAATTCCTGCCCCTCTGGATCGGGAATATGCTGGTGAATTTCATCCACCTTGGGGTACAAGGGAACAGAATTTTCTCCTTTAAAATATTCAAGCTTGGACAAGATGACTCGATAGGCTGCGTCCGTCACCCGCTCTTTGAACTCCCGTGATGTGGACATGAGCTTCAGATTGGAGGTCCACAAGGCCTCATTCAACTGGGCCGTTGTAGAAGAGATAATAATGTCGTTACCTGCCTCTATAGCCTGTCGAACAGCTGCCGACAGAGAACCTGCCCAAGCGGTTGCACTGTTCATCATCATGTCATCTGTGAGGATAAGCCCTTCATAGCCCAATTCTCCCCGCAAAATTCCTGTCAAAAAGCTTTTTGACAAGGAAGCTGGCTCACCATTCTTCACAACCTTGGGGAAGCTCAAATGACCAGACATAATTGCAGGAATCTTTTCTGCAATCAGGTACTTGAAGGGAATCAACTCCCGATTCAGCAAGGTGTCACGGTCAATATCGATGACGGGGAGGCGGCCATGGGAATCAACCCCAGTATCACCGTGACCGGGAAAATGCTTGGCGGTGGAAATCACTCCAGCGGCAAGGGAACCTGCAGAAAAAGCCGCCCCCAGCACACCTGCATGCTGGGCATTTTCACCAAAAGAACGGGGACCGATAACAGATGAATCATGATTAGTGTATAAATCCACCGTTGGAGCAAAGTTCATGTTGATTCCCAGGGCTCGCAGCTCCCGAGCAATGTAAAAGCCACTATACCAGGCATCCACAGGATAGCCGCTGGCACCAATAGCCAAGTTTCCAGGAGTTTGGCTCGTTTCTCCCTTTACGTGACGAATCCAACCGCCCTCCTGATCTGTAGCCACATACAACGGAATCTGAAAGGGCCTGCTTTGAGCCTTTTCCTGCAAAGCCGTAATGGATTTTGCCACCAGGTTGATGTCGTCAGTATTCCAACCAAAAACCTTTACACTTCCCAGGCCCCTATCCAGCACCCACTGATTTAAAAGAGGGGAAGGCTCCTGGCCAGCCCAGCCAAACATAAAGATTTGAGCCAGCAATTCACTGTCAGACATTCGCTGAACCAAGGCTCGTGCCAAAACCTCTGGAGGATAGTCGCTCCAAAAGGTAATGTCCTCTGGTAAATCTTCAACAGCAATTGCATCAGCTTGAGATTGATTTAGTTCCTTGTGAGCATTTTGTTGTTTTTGGCAAGAAAAGAACAGTACACTGGTAATAAGCAGCATCAAAAAAAAGAGAGCTTTGGCAAAATGAGGTAAAATATGGTGACAATGATAGTATTTTTTTTTCATACCCAGACAGTATACAGAATTTTGTCATAAGATACTAGATTACTGTCCGTTCCAAATACCTTTAGGACAGAGAGACAGCCGTGGAAGAATGTGACATAAAGTTATTCAAGAATTCATGTGGTGTCAAGAATCCGAGAGATTCATGAGGGCGGTATGAGTGGTATTTTTTGAGCCAGGAGTCGAT
>JAZNAS010000101.1:0-1602 GCA_045586625.1 Treponema sp. | reverse complement strand
GCTTTTTATGGGACAGCATTTGAATAAGGTGCTGATTAGTGCAGAGGATGAGGCCAAGCAGCTGGGAGTTGAATATGTGTCCGTAGAGCATTTGTTTCTGGCTATGCTGAAGGCGCCGAATAAGGAGATTGCCGAGATTTTTAGAGAGTATGGTATCAATAGGGAACGCTTTTTACAGGCCCTTTCTACGGTACGGGGCAATCAGAAGGTAACCAGTGACAATCCCGAGGCCACCTATGATACTTTGGAAAAATATGGTCAGGATTTGGTGGAAAAGGCGCGCAATCAGAAGCTGGACCCCGTGATTGGCAGGGATAGCGAAATCCGAAACATTATCCGTATCCTGTCCAGAAAGACCAAGAATAATCCTGTGCTGATTGGTGAACCCGGTGTAGGTAAGACCGCAGTGGTAGAAGGCCTGGCTCAGCGTATTGTACGTGGAGATGTGCCCCAGGGACTGAAGGATAAGAAGATTTTTGCCCTGGATATGGGGGCTTTGGTGGCAGGTGCCAAATATCGTGGTGAATTTGAGGAACGTCTGAAGGCAGTGTTGGAAGATGTGAAAAATTCTGACGGACAGATTATTCTCTTTATTGACGAATTGCATACTATTGTAGGAGCAGGTAAAACCGATGGAGCCTTGGATGCAGGCAATATGCTGAAGCCCATGTTGGCCAGAGGAGAACTGCATTGTATCGGTGCCACTACCTTGGACGAGTATCGCCAGTATATTGAAAAGGATCCGGCACTGGAGCGTCGGTTCCAGCCGGTGTTGGTGGATGAGCCTACGGTGGAGGACACCATATCCATTTTGCGTGGTTTGAAGGAGCGTTACGAGGTGTACCATGGTGTGAAAATCATGGATAATGCGCTGGTAAGTGCTGCGGTCCTTTCCCATCGCTATATTTCCGACCGTTTCCTGCCGGATAAGGCCATTGATTTGGTGGATGAGGCCTGTGCGTTGATAAAAACGGAGATGGACAGCATGCCCACAGAGCTGGATGAGCTGCAGCGTAAGTGCATGCTGTTGGAGATAGAAGAAGCGGCTTTGAAGAAGGAAGAGGACGGTTTGAGCCGCGAACGTCTGGAGAACCTACAGAAGGAGTTGGCAGAGGTAAAGGATGAATTCAACACCCGCAAAGCTCAGTGGGACAATGAAAAGAAATCTGTAGAGAATTTATCCAAGCTGCGTGAGCAGATTGATGAGGTAAACAGCCAGATTCAGATTGCCCAAAGAGAAGGCAATCTGGAAAAGGCGGCTGAGCTCAGCTATGGCACTTTGCCTGGTTTAAAGAAGCAGTTGGAAATGGAGGAAGACCGTGTAAATGAAGGGGAGTTGACCTTAGTGAGGGAGAAAGTGTCCGATGAGGAAATCTCCAAGATTGTCTCCCGTTGGACCGGTATTCCGGTAGCCAAGCTGACGGAAAGCGAGCGAAACAAGACCCTGCATTTGGATGAAGAGCTGCACAAAAGAGTGATTGGTCAGGAGGAAGGCGTAACCAAGGTGACGGAGGCCATTATCCGTTCCAAGGCAGGGATTAAAGACCCTTCCAAGCCCATCGGCTCCTTCCTGTTTTTGGGACCCACCGGTGTGGGTAAGAC
>JAZNAS010000100.1:0-31681 GCA_045586625.1 Treponema sp. | reverse complement strand
CTTCTGGTGCGGCAATACTGTTACAATGTGCATGGGACACCCTGTTCTCATCTTCACCTCTGTTAAAATGTTGTTTTGCTTTTTTCATTCTAACACAGGTTTTGGACTCAGGGTGTCCTATTTGTTTCTTGGAATCAACAGTCCTGTGGAGGCACTTTCCCCCGGCACCATCCCTGCCTGATGTCCCATCTCATGCACGAGGGCCTGACCCATTCCTTCAGGTGATTTCTCTCTCCACCACACACGAGTGCAGACTGCTATTATCCCCTTGTTGCCGAAGGAAACACTCCCTGACATTCCTTCTACCACGTTGACCTTCAGCTCCAGCTCGCCACTGACGCTACCAACTTCTTGGTGCAGGCGGGAAACACTCCCTTCATTCGATTTTCTTTTCATTTCCCACAGAAGAGAGAGCCCCCTCGCTTCTCTGCAATTTCTTTCAGCCAAGCTATGTCGCTACCCCAATATTCGATATGTTCAGGTGGAATTCGATAGTAATACCAATACTCCGTTTTGTTGGGATAAATGTCGGTCATATTATCTTCATCACACCAAATACAGACATTGATTTCTGAAGTTTTTTTGATAAACTGACTATCAATTTCTGCTAAATGATTCAATAGATGGTAGCTGATTTTACATTTCTGCTGAATGTCTGCAATGATACTTCTCATATCTACATCATTTAAATACTCTAGAAACATATATCTTGGATTCTTTGGCAAGGAATGAACGAAATTTTCCCAGCGTGGCAACAAGTACAACTCAAAACCACGGTTGTCAACCAAGGCTTGCCAATCCTTTCTTTTTATGCAATCACGTATTTCCAATATAAAATCTTTGTTTAACGCCATATTCTTACACATGAATTTTTCACCTTGTTATCTGAAATCGGCTTTTCCTAGCGATGTACCTCCATCTTACCCGAAAAGCTGGTGCCTGGCCAGCAAAGGTTGGGTAGAATGGGTGAGCTTCTGCCCATGTTCTACGTATCCGTTGTGGGAGGAAGGTAAACCAATTGGTAGGAGACTACACACAAACAATCAATTTGAATCAGACAAAAATACCACTGATAGATAGTGAAACATTGAAATTACTTAATGTGTGTAAAAAATTTGCTGGTAATAAAAAACCAAACTGATCATTTTCCGAAACCAGATTGATATACAATTCTCTTTCTCCCTTAATATTCATTGAGTCAAGAGCTCCGCATATTTCTTTTATTTTTTCCTCTATTAATTTTGAATCCAGGTCATTTGCCTCAATAACTGAAAAGATATTCTTGAATACTAGACAGTCATGTTCTGCTAAAAAACGACTGTTCTTACGAATTGGCAATCCTTTTCTCATTAAACTCCAATTATATTCATTATTTATTTTAGTTATGGTGAATTCTTGCAAATCATTACAGTCAAGAAAAACACGCATTGAAAATTTTAGTTCCATCTTAATATAATTCCTTGAATTCTTGTGCCAAATCTTGTAGCTCAGAGGGAGGTGGAAAAAGTCCTGCTCTCAGCTTTTTTTATGTTTATTATTTCTCCCTTTCATACAGTTTACAAAAGCAACGAGACAAAAGAAATACCATAATAGTTTTCCCAGTAAATTGTTGATATTCATCATCGTGTTTGATTGGAAAATAAATTCACAAACAAATAGTATAAGACTGCTAAAAAACAAAAGCAGAAATATACCATATATTATGGCGAATAGCATATTATCTTTAGACAATGTAAAATATTGCAGGCCAATTAGCTTGCTTATCTTTGAGGTCTCCTTTTCTGCTTTCATAATTTTCTTATGCTTGAAGTAGTTACTTGCCCATAACCCAAAGAAGAATCTCATGAAACAAAAAGAAAACAGATAGGCACCAATATTTATCAAAAAACTCAAGGTTTTCATTCCACAATACCTTCTATCACTTTGTTGAGTACTTCCGCTTGGACTACATCCGGGAGAATAGCCTTCAACATATACGCATTTATAGTGAGCCTCACCATAAGAGGTACCTGGCGGGGAGTCTTTTGCCACTCCGACTGTATCAGGAGCAATGATGGGTTCAATCGGCACCGTCTACCTAGCGGAGACCGTTTCCAGCAGCTTTGCCTTCAGCTCATCCTCCATCTTCCGCAGCTCCACCTCCGCCGCTGCCCGCTGCTGCCTTCCCTCCTGCTGAATCTTCACCACCTCGTCCAAGCTTGCAAGCAGGGTCTGGTTGGTGTGCCGCAGGGTTTCCATGTCCACAATGCCCCGCTCGGTTTCCCTGGCAATGTCCACGGTGGCTGTCTTCAAGGTGTCGGCATTCCTCTTCAAAAGCTCGTTGGTGAGATCCGTGACAGCCCGCTGGGCCTGCACAGCATCCTTGGAGTGGGCCACACCGAGGGCCAGTACCATCTGGCTTTTCCACAGGGGGATGGTGTTCACCAGGGTGGACTGAATCTTTTCCACCATCATGGTGTTATTGCCCTGAATCAATCGTATCTGGGGAGCCGTCTGAATGGAGACATTGCGGGTCAAGTCCAGGTCGTGAAGCTTCTTCTCAAAGCGGTCACACTGGGACTCCAAGTCCTTTACCGCCTGTACGTCCTCCGGCAGCTTGCTAGCCTGGGCCTTTTGGAGCAGGGCTGGCAGGTTCTGGCCCCGCACCTGCTCCAGCTTCTTTTTGCCCGCCAGAATGTACATGGACAGCTCCTTAAAATAGGCCAGGTTCGCTTCGTACATCTTGTCCAGCACTGCAATGTCCTTGAGCAGCTGCACCTGATGGCCCTCCAGCCCTCGGCAGATGGTTTCCACATTGGCCTCCACCTTGTTGTAGCGGGTTTTGAGGGCGGCAATCTTGTTCTTTCCCCTGCTAAAAAGACCGAAGAAACCCTTGCCGTCCTCTGTGTCGAATTCCCGAATCTCCGTCACCATCTTGGCCAGCAGCTCGCCCACCTCTCCCAGCTCCCTTGTCTGCACCCGCTCCAGCGCCTGCTCCGAAAAGTCAGACATCTTCTTCTGCGCTCCCGCACCGTACTGGAGTATGGCAGTGGAGTTGGACAGGTCAATCTGGGCGGCAAAGTCGTCCACCATCCGGCGCTCCTCCGGGGTAAGCTGGGCGTCCTCCGCCACTTCACCAGGCACTGCCGCCCCATCTTGTGGGGACTGGGCAAATGGAGTCATGGTCAGGGTGGGGCGGGTTGTCCCGTCAAATGTAAAGTCCATCTTCTTGCTCCTTCTCGGTTTAGTCAGTCTTTAAGCTGACAGGGTTTTTCTATCGCTTTGGAAAGTCATCCTTCGTCAGGCCGTCCTGGGCCAGCATGGTCTGCAAAACAGAAATATCGGCGGAAAGGTCCAGCGTGGCATCCTGAAAGAGATTGTCCAGCAGCTTCTCAAAGGCGATGTTCAAGGTGTCCAACACCTTCATAATTTCCTCCTTGGAGCTGGTGATGTTCTGGCCCCGCACCGGCTGGCGGTCAAGCTCCTCGTAGGCATCCAGCAGCTTGATGGCCATGGGCAGATAGTATTCCATGAGCCGACGCAGGTCGCCGATATTCTCAGGATGCAGCTCCACCTGCTGGAAGATTTTTTCCACCAGCTGCTCCATCCGATCCATCTTCTCAGAAGCCTCCACTCCGGGAATCCTGTCGTTGCTCTCCCGTATCCGCTTGATGTACTGCCGCCCCTCGTCTATCACCGCCTGGGCCTCGGCAGAAAGCGACTGCCGCCGCCGCTCCTTCTGTTCCTGGGCAGCGCTCTCCCGCCGAGCTTGCTCCTCCTGCTGCTGGCAGATGCCCTTTACAGTGGCAAGATACTGCTGGTACGCCTGGTCGCTGACCATGAGGCAGTTCTCGGTGCTGTCCAGATGACCCTGCAGGAACCAGCCCTTGGACAGCATCCGCTTAATCTCGCCGAGAACAGCCTTCCGTGTCTTGCCGCTAGCCCTGACAAGCTCCTCTATGTCGGCAAAAGCCCTACCACCTAGAATCTGGACATAGCGGTCAAAGGACTTGGACAGGCTCAGGGTGCCGAATCCATTGGCCAGCACGAAAATGCCCGCCAACAGCAGGAATGCAGGCGGTCCCACCAGCCAGGCACCAGCCTCCACCAGCAGCAACAGGCCGGACAGGAGCAGAAGGACAAGGCCAACAGCCACCAGGCCGCCACCTGCCAGCACCTTTGCAATGGCACCACCCTTCCGCTTCGTTCCGCTGGCAAAGAACCTTTCCCCGGCAGCCTCGCCAGTGCCAGCATCCCAACCAGCGGCCTTGCGCAGCTTGCCAATGGACGCATCCACCATCCCGCTTATCTTGTCATTGAGATGGCCAAAGTTTCCCTTGCGGATGGCAGTCTCAATGATGTCCTCCAGACTGTCTCCAAGCTCACGCCAATCCTTGCCCAAAGCCCTTTCCTCTCGTATCCGTAGAAGTTTTTTTGGATGTATTCCTCATCACTCTAATATACTACCAAAACAGGGAAAAAAATCAAAGAGCGAGAAAAAATGCCGGCAGCCTCCATCGGAATACCCTCGTCCCTCATTTCATCACGCCGGTAATCAGGTCGTGGGCAACGGAACCCCGCAGCGGAATGGCTGGGAGCTTGTCCCGGCTGAACCAGTGGAGCTCATGAATCTCGCTGGCCTCCGGCACCAAGTCCCCGCTTTCCCATTCGGCACGGAAGGCCAGCATCAGCTGATCCGGGAAGGGCCAGCTCTTGCTACCCACGTAGCGGATGTCCTTTACCTTGATGCCCGCCTCCTCCTCCACCTCACGGGCCACGCACTCCTCCAGCGTCTCGCCGGGCTCCATATAGCCTGCAAGACAGGTGAAGATGTCCGTGTTGCGGTGCTTGTGGCGGGCAAGGAGAATCTTTCCCTCCTTTTCCACCAGCACAATCATGGCAGGCGAAAGGCTGGGATAGTACACGTTGCCACAGGAAAGGCAGACCCTGGCCGTCTCGTCGGATGAGTCGTGGAGCTGGCTGCCACACTTGCCACAGAAGCGGGAGCGCTTTCGCCAGTTCAGCAAAGCCAGAGCACGAGCCACCAGAGGAGCCAGCTCATGCTTGGCAAAGAAGACCTCCCGGATAAACACCCAGTGGCAGCATGTTGGCTCGGAGGCGGTCTCCTCCAGCAGCATGGCGGCATAGCCCTGCTCAGGCTCGCAGAACCAGTCAGTGGCCAGCTGGTACTCAAGGAATTTATGGTAAATCTCCGCAGGTGGAGGAGAAAGAACATCATGCTTGACAGTCAATATTTGATTAGCCCGAAAAATAAACAGATGCTGGGCATCATCAACATGGGTAGTTGTAATCATGGACATACTGTAATGATACCATGGCTTTTTCATCTGGGCAAACTTTTTTTAAGGCAGCTATGGTCGCCAGCCGTAGTGACTTGGGAATATGCTTCGGATTAATCGATACTGAGACCTGTCTCAGAAAAAGTGAACCGGAGTGTTTCTGTCTTACTATATGGCCTCATGAGTTCGACAAACTGCTCCTGACTGACTTCATACAAAAGACTATCGTGATGGGATTTTCCGACTACATCGCCGCACGGCAGAAAGAGTTTGACTGGCTCCGTCAAGGTAAAGAACATAAACACCATGGCACGAAATCTCACGCAGTTTCAATTTGCAGAGAAGGCGGACATTTCCGAGAAAACAGTCAAGAATATAGAGCTCTGCCGTTGTTGGACAAGTGACAAGAACCTTGCAAAAATTACAGAGGCATTAGAAGTGGACATTTACCAGCTGTTTCTGCCCGTGTCCACATCCCTGGGCGAGGATTCGGAAAATTTGATTCGGATGAAAAAGTCAATCGCAGACAATCTCCGAAACTACATCGAGACAAAATTAAACGAGATAATCAAGTGACTTACCACTCCCCTACCGCAGCAGCAGGGACAGCAGCCTGCCGTACAAGCCACGGTTGTAGGGTTGGTAGCGCACCGGCAGGTCAATCCAGGTCTTCTTGTCCACAATGCTCTTGGTGTGGCTAAAGGTGTCAAAGCCCGCCTTGCCGTGGTAGCCACCCATGCCGCTTTCTCCCACACCACCAAAGGCCATTTCACTTGTAGCCAGATGAATGATGGTGTCGTTGACGCAGCCGCCACCGTAGGAAATCCTGCTGGTCACCGCTTCAATGGCCTTTTTATTTTCTGAAAAAATATAGAAAGCCAGGGGCTTGGGCCTGTCCTGCAGCCTTGCTATCACCTGGGTAAGATTGTCGTAGGTCAAGATGGGCATGATGGGGCCGAAAATCTCCTCCTGCATCACCGCATCCTCCCAGGAAACATTGTCCAGCACCGTCGGCTCAATGCGGCAGCTGGCGGCATCCGACTTGCCTCCCGCCACCACCTTCTCCGGCTGAATCAGGGACAGGAGCCGGCGGAAATGCTTTTCATTGATGATTTTGCCGTAGTCGGGATTTTCCAGGGGAGCCTGGCCGTACTGGACTCTGATTTCCTCCTGCACTGCCGCCACAAGCTTGTCCTTCACGCTGGAATGACACAGGATAAAGTCCGGTGCTACACAGGTTTGGCCACAGTTCAGGTACTTGCCGAACACGATTCGCCGTGCCGCCAGCTTGATTCTTGCAGTTTCATCCACAATGCAGGGGCTCTTGCCTCCCAGCTCCAGCACGGCGGGAGTCAGATGCTCGGCGGCGGAGCGCAGCACCTCCTTTCCCACGGCCTGGCTTCCGGTAAAGAAAATCAGGTCGAATTTCTGCTGCAGCAGGGTGGCATTTTCCTGCCGTCCGCCAGTTACCACCGCCACCTGCTCCGGTGAAAAGGTCTCCTCTATCAGCTGGGCAATGAGAAAGCTGGTGGCGGGGGAATAGGCGCTGGGCTTCAGGATGACGGTATTTCCTGCCGCAATGGCATTGGCAAGAGGCTCTATGGTCAGCAAAAAAGGATAGTTCCAGGGACTCATAATCAGCACAGTACCGTAGGGCACGGGCTTCTTGTAGCTGCGGGAGGCGAACTGGGCCAGGGGAGTTTTCACCACCTGCTCCTTGGCAAACCTCTTCACGTGGCGAATCATGTAGGAAATCTCCGTCAGGCTCAATCCCACCTCGCACATGAACCCCTCGTAGCCGCTCTTGCCCAGGTCAGCAGTGAGGGCGGCAAGAATCTCATCCTTTCGGGACTGGACGGCGGCATACAGCTTTTTCAGCATGGCGATTCTGAAGGACACAGGCAGGGTTGCCCCGGTGTTAAAATATGAGCGCTGGGCATCAAGCACTTGATTAATTTCCGCTGGATTCATGGTTACTCCTTCTGCAACAACAAATTGTTCCAAAACAAAGTCAAAAAAGGGACATCTGCACTAATAATACCACAGTTCAAACGGGATTTCAATTTTGAAGGAGGATGGGGAGAAGTCAAAGTTGTTTTTGAGTGCTCCTCCTACATCAATCCACAAAATATAAAATTTATTTATTTTGCTGTTTGCCAAAACCAGCTGGACAGGCTTTCTTTTTCGCTAAGACTGGGGCATCACCGCCCGGTAGAAATATTCCAGCTCCCCCTTGTACGGCCTTGCCATACACCAATTACTCAAGAATCTTTCCCTAATTATAACCGATTTTTTGATTGTTGGCACGGGAGCTTGACTTCAATTTCTTAAAAGATCCCTACCTGCTATCCTCCCAAACCTAGCTGTTCTAACACCTCCACCATGGCATCCTGGGCGGTGAGACAGGTGTCCCGCAGGTAGCCCCGCTGCTGGTGCCATTCCTTTATGCCGCGATAATAGAAATATTTCAGCTCCTCGGTGATGATGAAGGGGATGATGCCGTGGCGCAGGCATTCCTTGAACAGCAAGAGCCGCCCGATGCGCCCGTTCCCGTCCTGAAAGGGATGAATCCCCTCGAATTCCACGTGGAAATTCAGGATGTCGTCCAAGGTGGCCGACTTGATGGTGTTGTAGGAGGTCAGAAGGGACTTCATCCTGGCGGGCACCTCCTTTGGTGGTGTGGTGGGCCGGCCTCCCACCTCGTTCTCCAACAGCTTGTAGCCCCCTACCCGGAACCAGGTCTTGAGGCTGTCGGAGGTGCCGTTCTTGAGAACCAGGTGCAGCTGCTTGATGAAGCCCTCCGTCAGCTTGTGGGAGGCGGCATCAATCACCAGGTCGATGCAGCGGAAATGGTTGGCGGTCTCCACAATGTCGTCCACCGGCAGACTCTCCCCCACCATCCCCACTGTTTTTGTCTCGAAGATGTAGCGGGTCTGGTCATGGCTCAGGCGGGAGCCTTCGATATGGTTGGAGTTGAAGGTGAGGTCAATCTGAATCTTGTGGTAGAGTCCGCCCCGCAACGCCGTTTCCCGCTCCCGCCGCAGCACCTCCAGCACAGTGGAGCTTTTCCTCGACAGGGAATGGCGACGCTGACGCAGAGGCTTGGAGGCATCCACGGGGATAATCCAGGTCTTCCCCTGAAGGATGGCTCCGGGAACCCGTCCCAAGGAGCAGTAATTGCGGACACTCCGCTCAGAAACCTGCCACCTTTCTGCAATCTCTGCGACAGTAAGAAAAATCATGGCCATAGGCAAAGTATAGTAGATTATCGGCAAGATAACAAGACAAAAAAAATATCGTATCACTCGAAATTATCTTGCCGATACCATCACTTTTCTTGCCGAAAGCCCCTATGGCCTTGTCATCACCGCCCGGTAGAAATATTCCAGCTCCCCCTTGTCCATCAGCACCGGCACGGGATACAAGGGATTCGCCTCCTTTTCCGCATAGGCCACCATGTGGGGAATGTCCTCCTCACGGATGGCATCAAAGCATTCGGGAATGTTCATGTGCTTGTTCAAATCTCGAATGGCTTGGATGAATTTCTTGGCTGCCACCTCGTCAGTATCCGAGTCAAGACACAGACCTGCAGCCCCAGCCATTTGATGAAGCTTTTTATACACAGCACTGCCGTATTTTTCCAGCACCACGGGCATCAGCACGGAATTGGCCAGACCATGGGGAATGCCGTACTGTCCGCCCAAGGTGTGTGCCACCGCATGGATGTAGCCCACATAGGACTGGGTGAAGGCAACGCCGGCCTTGTAGGCAGCCTGAAGCATGGCCTTTCGGGCGGCATGATTGCTGCCATCATCGTAGGCAGCCTTGATATTGCTAAAAATCAGCTTTGTAGCCTCCAAAGCCATTTGCCGAGTTTCCCTTGTGGTGGAGCCTCCGATATAGGCTTCTACCGCATGGGCGAGGGCATCCATTCCCGTGGTGGCGGTGAGCTGGGGAGGCAGGCTGTAGGTGACGGCCGGATCCAGCACGGCGTAGCGGGGAATCATGGTGAAGTTGTTCATGGTGTACTTGTGCTTTTCCACAGGGTCTGTGATGACTGCGGTGACCGTTGTCTCGCTTCCTGTTCCTGCTGTGGTGGGAATGGCCACCAATGGAGGAAGCCTTCGCAAAACCCGCAGCAATCCCCGCATTTGAGCCAGGCTCCTTTTGGGATACACCACACAGGCTCCCGTGGCCTTGGCACAGTCCATGGAGGAGCCGCCACCAAAGGCAACCAGCACCTGGCAGCCACCCTTCCGATACAGCGCCGTGGCCTCCTCCACGTTCTGCACCGTGGGATTGGGCTGGGTTCCGTCGTACACGTGGCAGTCAATGCGCCTTTCCCCCAGCAGGGACTCCAAGGTGGCCGTAACCCCGGATTTCCGCAGAAAGGAGTCCGTCACCAACAGCAGGGAGGAAACCCCCAGCCTGGCCAGCTCCTCCACGCACTCGTTTATGGAGGAAAAAATCCGGGGCTTGCGGTAGGGCATAAGGGGAATTGCCAGCCGGAAGGCAAGCTGGAAGCAGCGGCAATATATCTTTTTCAGTGGATTCATGATTTATGCCCTCATTGGTACAGGCTACTCACCTTGCAACCGTCGTTCCACCTCATCAATCACCTCATCTGGAGTAGAAGCTCCGGCACTAAGTCCCACCCGCTCCAACTGAAAGAATTCGGCAGGAATTTCATCTGCAGTCTCTATCAAAGCTGCCTTGTCAAAGTACCGCAGAGCAGAGGTTAAAAGTCGCTGCGTATTGGCAGAATGCTTTCCACCGATAATTAGGACTCCATCTACCTTGCCCTCCAAATCGGCCAGGGCATCTTGTCGTTCAGTGGTAGCAGGACAGATGGTGTCAAAAACCTCCAAATTTGGTAGTGCAGATGTCAATACGGCTACAACAGAATCATATTCGGAACGACTAATAGTTGTCTGACAAATAAGAATGGCTTTTTCAGGCAAAGGCTCCTGTCCACCCTGAATTTTTGCCACATAGTCTTGGGCATCCTGCTGATTTCCCACCAAAACACAACGACTATTTCTGCGAGCAGCAGCTTGGGCACAACCAGCAATACCAGTTACCTCACCGTGATTTTTATCACCTGCAATAATCACAGTGTAACCTTTAGCTGCAAAGTCAGCCACCCGCCGCTGACTCAGCATTACTCTGGGACAGGTGGCATCCACCACAGACTTACTGCGAGCAGTTATATCTTCCTTCATAAAAGGAGTTACACCGTGGGCTCGAATCACCACCACATCTTCACTTCCAATCTTAGAAAAATCTTCTTCTTTGAGTATTTCCACTCCTTCAGATGCGAGCATATCCAAGGCTGTCTTGTTATGAATCAGAGGCCCCAAGGTCCACACTTTGCCTGTAGAATTATTTTTAGCTGCCTTATGGGCTCCTTCCATTGCCCTGCGGACTCCCATACAATATCCCAACACTTTAGCCCGCACAACGATCGGCACAGTTTTCTTATTTATTTCACTACTCATAGCATGAGTGTACAAAAAAAAACCGTTTCTGTCATGCAGAAACGGTTTTCTTCAAAACTTATCCTTTAAACTCGACTTCCGTCAGGAAAAGCCACTACATTATTTTTTTGCTTTGGTAAATCAGTTCCCTCATCCTCAGGCTTCCAATTCTTTCGAGTCTTGGCCAAGAACGCGCTGGTTATCATAACAGTGGAATAGGCGCTTGATACGATGCCAACAATCAAGGCCAAGGCAAAGTCATGGATACTACCAGTGGTAAAGATGCACAGAGCAGTTACTGCCAGCAAGGTTGTAATAGTAGTAATCAAGGTACGACCGAAGCAATCTGTTTGTGATTGATTGATAATATCCATAAAGTTCTTGGTTTTCATAAAACGAGTATTCTCTCGAACACGGTCAAGTACAACAACAGTGTCGTTAATACCATAACCGATAATAGTCAAGATTGCGGCCAAGGTTACCGTGTTGAATTCCATCTGCGTCCAAGCGATAAAGGAAACAATCACCAAGGCATCGTGGGTAATGGCAATCACAGAAGCCAAGGCAAAGTCCCACTTAAAGCGAATGGTGGCATAAATCCAAATCAAGAAAAGGGCGGCGACTACCAGCAATACAGACTGCAATACCAAGGAGCCAGAGAACTGGGCACCAATAAAGTCTGTCTTGATGATGGCCACATTGTCAGCACCAAAGGCAGAAGCCAGTGCATCGGTTATAGAAAGCTGCAAATCCATGCTGGTCTTTCCATCCCCGCTGTCTCCAATACGAATCTGGAAAACCTCATCAGCACCAGAACCAGCAACCTTTACAGATACATCCTCCAAGCCAGCCAAGGCAGAACGTACAGCCTCTGCATCTGCCAGCTGTCCTTCTCCGCTATAATACAAGTCATAGGGAGCAGAAGAAAGCACCGCAGCCACCGCAGAATTAGCAAACAAACCATCGGCAGGAGTAGCCGCATCCAATGCCTTGGCAGACACACCGGGAATCTCAGCCATGGCAGCAGCCATTTCTCCAACAGTGGCATATTCAGCAAAGGGATATACACGAGTCTCGTTGTCGGCCCCGATGCCACTGACAACCAAGGTTACATCCCAAGGATTGACTTCCACTGCCACAGAAGCAGCACCGCTATAGGAAAGCTCCATTACAGGCTCCACCAAGCGAACCTCAGCCATAAGACCAGGCTTAAAGTCAATACCAAAGTTGATTCCCTTGGTAAACAGGGGGAACAAGCCGCTGAGAATTACAACAGCACTAAAAACCACTGCTGGAACAATATATTTACTAAATGGAAATACCTTTTTCATTATTTGATCCTCCAGCTAATGCTTACCCGCTGCTTTTTCAACAAATCAGTTCCTACGTCAAATATCAATCGAGAAACCACCAAAGCGGTGAATACGGAAGAAACAACACCGATGGAAAGGCTTACTGCAAATCCCTGAATGGGGCCTGTTCCCAGCTGAGACAAGAACATGGCTGCAATAAAGGTGGTGATGTTACTGTCCATAATTGCCCAGAATGCATTGTTGAATCCAGCGGCAATAGAAGCTGCACGACTCTTGCCCAATAACAACTCTTCCTTGATTCGCTCAAAGATAATTACGTTGGCGTCAACAGCCATACCGATGGTCAAGATCATACCAGCAATACTAGGCAGTGTCAGGGTCAAGTTAAAGGCAGACAGGACACTGAACATGATGTACAGGTTCAAAACCTGGGCAACAATTGCATTGATACCAGCGCCCTTGTACCACAGCAGCATAAATACCATAACAGAAAGCAAACCATACAGCAGTGCATTTACACCCTGATTAATAGCCTGATCTCCCAAAGATGCTCCAACAACCTGCTGGCTTTCTACCTCAAGGGGAACACTCAACCAAGCAGTCTGCAATACCTTGCGAATATTCTCAACTTCATCTATGCCAAACCCAGACAAAGCAACCTGTCCACCAGTAATAGGCCCGTCAATACGAGCGTAAGACTTGATTTTGTCGTCGGAAACAATAGCCAGGCTTTCCTGAGCGTGAGCAGTGGTAAAGTCACCAAAGATAATAGTTCCCTCACCGTCCAGTGTAAAGTTTACCTGGGGACGTCCAGTATAGTCAGAACCAACCTCGGCAGACTTGATGTGCCTTCCATCCAAGGCAATTTCTTTCTTCACAACCAAATAGCCCACTCTCTCGTCAAGGCCGTACTCATCCTTCTCATACAAGCCCAAAACCTCGCAGTCAGCGGGAATGATGCCAGGATTAATCAGCTCTCCGGCCGCATTGAAGGTGTTTGCAGGATTTGCAGTGTAGTAGCTCATAAAGCTATTGGTTGCAACTGTATCAACCAAGCGGAAATTCAAGATTCCCTTACCCATAATAATGGAATTGATTCGGTCAGTTTCTGCTGCACCAGGCATTTCGATGTAGATTCTATCCTCACCCTGACGACGAATCACCGGCTCTGTCAAACCAAAGCGGTCAATGCGGCTGGTGAGAGTCTCAATGGCCTGAGCCATAGCCTCTTCCCGGAACACGGCAGGGTCAGAAACGCTGTCTCCAGCCTGAGCCAAAGCTGCATCCAAATCAGCCTTGACGATGACGCTCATACCACCAGACAAGTCCAAGCCAAGCTTTACAGAATTATTGTACAAACGCTTTGCCTTCAGAATATCATCACGATAGTGGCCTTCAATAGCAGCCAACAAAGCTGCCTCAGAAGAATAACTTTCCAAAGCTCCCCGTACACTCATGGGAGAGGGAACGGGTAAACCATTTGTCTTGTAATTTTTAGCTGCCAGCTTTTCCAACCAGCTAAATTCCACAGGCATGGATGCTGCAGGATTCGATTTTGCAAGAGCCTTCAGCTCATTCACCCCTGCACTAGCCTGTGCATTTGAATAATCCTTGATTTTCTCAAGAGAACCTAATGCCAGATTCTGCACCTCTTTTGGTGTCCATAGATACCAACTCAGAGAGGGCCATAAAAAGGCAAAACATACTCCGAGAACAACAAGAATGAGAAGAAAACGACTTCTTTTGTTCATGGATTTTGCTCCGAATTATTTATTTTCCTCAGCAGAAGCTTCTGTTGAAGCCTTTGCAACAGGAGTCTCTTCAGCTTTATCTGACTTCTGATCAGCTTTTGCTGACTTACCATCTTTTTCAACCTTGTCTACAATAACAGATGCAATTGCATTACGAGAGAATTCAATCTTAGTATTGTCATCAACTTTTACAATTACAGTTTTTTCCTTGGTGGAAGATACTACACCATGAATTCCACCAACTGTTACAATCTTGTCACCTTTCTTCAAAGCATTCAGCATCTTTTCTGTTTCTTTTTGCTTTTTATTCTGAGGTCTGATGATAAAGAAGTAGAAGATAAGAATAATCAAACCAAAAGGAAGTACAGACATGAGCATGGAACCAGAACCAGCTGCTGCCTGAAGAAGAGAAATAAAAGACATAAAAATCCACCTTATATATAAGATTAAGTTCAATCAGAATATCATAGCGCTAAACAAGCGTCAAGTAAGACTGTTTTCCAAACCTTTACACATGACACCTAACATGGTATATTTTATGTTATTACCAATAGTATCAGAATGTTTTTAGGAGGAACCCATGGCCTTTAACTTGGAGATGTATCCTATCTCCTATATTGCCCGATATAACCCGCAAACAAACACTTGGCAAGAAGAATGGATTGAATCAGATACCATTCCCTACACCGAGCTTCTTGCAATGGATGAAGATGCAAGACAAAAGGTTTTTGCCCACCGCAATCAGCTTGGAATTCCTGCCGTGTCCTATACCAGCCAGTATGGGTACGGCTGCTTCGAGGGAATGAAGGCTTATCCCCGCAAGGATGGCAAGATTAGCATCTTCCGTCCAGACCGGAATGCCAGCCGCTTCAAAAGCTCCATGGAAGGCTTGTACTGTCCAGCCTTTCCGGAGGAGCTGTACATCAAGGCATCCTGTGAATTCATTCGCCGCAATGCAGAGCTGGGCTATGTTCCCGCCTACGATAGCCAGTGGGAAGAAAACAATTATGCCTCGGCCAGTGCCGTTTACATGCGCCCCTACATGAACAGTGAGGCAGCCATTGGAATTGGTATTTCCAAGGAGCCCTACGTTGTAATCTGTGCCACCAGCGTTTCCACTTATTTCAAGGGTGGCAATACAAAGGCCATTACAACAAACCGCATTCGGGCAACCCCCAATGGTACCGGTTGGATAAAGTGTGCCTCAAACTATGTTATTTCCACCTTGGCAAAGAAAGAGGCGGAAGAAGCTGGATTTATGGAGGTTGTTTACCTTGATGCCCTTGAGCAGAAATATATCCAGGAAGGCTCATCCTGTAACATTTTCTTCTTGATGCAAGATGGCACCTTGGTAACCCCAGAGCTAGGAGACACCATCCTTCCTGGCATCACTCGTGCAAGTATTATTGATTTAGCTCGTCAGCAGGGACAAAAGGTAGAAGAACGACTTGTTTCTATAGAAGAAGTTATGGATTCTGCCATGGAGTGCTTTGTCACAGGAACTGCAGCAGGTATTACCCCTATTGAAAGCATTACTCATAATGGAGCTGAGCGAGTATTCAACAATCGAAAGCCTGGCGAGTTGGGGGAAGGCCTCCAAAAGCAACTGAAAGGCATTCAGTACGGTGCTATTGAAGACACTAAAAATTGGAATCTTATTTTATAATTCTTTATCGTTTATACATAAAAGACTGGATAGTGATTTTCACGCTCCAGTCTTTTTTTACCTGCAGAACTAACCAATGGAAGATCGTAATTTCACCAAGCAGTCAATTACAACATTTGATTTCTCAAGCAATTCGCTGAATTTCCGCTCCTTCTCTTCCTCTGTCATTATCTTGGCAGTTCTATATACCTGCTGAACGATTCCATGAAGCGCCTCGTGCTCCTTCAGCAATAGTTGGAAATTCTGAGATGAAGTAACTCCAGCCGATTCCGCTTTATTATCAATCCATTGTCCCAAGGCACAGGAATGATGATCCCCCAAGGTTGCCCCCTCAGCAGATATCCTCCCGTCCAACAAGGCGCGAACCTTTGTTACCCAAGACAGGTGCTTGATAAGTATTTCCGTGAAAGGAAAAACATCTCGACTATATCTGCAGGAACACTCTCCAAGTGATACTGACTGCTGGCGAGAGTGGACATCAATATCAAGATTTGAATTCAACATCTCGTTCATATCGTAGAAGTCTCCGCCAAGCAAATCAAAGATATCATTTTGGCGACCACGAATTTCATCGAAAATCTGACTTCCACCATCAAGACCACCCATCATCTCCTTGACATTAGCAACAACTACACCAAAGTAATCCTTTGTTTGCTTTGACAAGTCTGAAACCTGTCTTACAGACATGGAAACATCTCTACTGTTAGAAGCCAGTTGATCCATATCTTGAGCGACCTCTTGAAAAGATTCCCTTGTCTCTTCAACCTTACCACCAATCCATTTCATGGCAGAACCGGCTTCGTCAGCAGTTTTTCGTACATCAGCCAAGCTATCAAGCATGCTTTTCAAGGTTTTCTCAATATTCGCAGAGTTAGCCTTTGTTCCCTCCGAGAGTTTTCTAATTTCTCCGGCAACAACGGCAAATCCAAGTCCAGCCTTTCCTGCGTGAGCCGCTTCAATGGCCGCATTCATTGCCAATAAATTAGTTCGCTCACTGATATCATTAATAGCAGAAATAACATCTCTGATAGCATCTACATTCTGACTTAGAACATTGATAACATCTAATACTCTGGTAACCTTTCCTATACCTTCTCCTGTAGCTGCAGCCAGTTCGTCTATCGTTGAGACTTTGCTGGACACTTCCTCCGCCACATTTTTAACAGATGAGCCAAACTGTTCAACAACAACGCCTGATGATAAAATTTCACCATTCAGCTTCTGTAAAACACCGTCCACCTCTTCCATCTTTGGCTCAAGCTTTGTAGTAACTCCAACAAGAGAATCCATATTAGACCGTAAGGTTTTCATCGCTGCTCTCTGGCTCAACATCTTGAACAAGATTCCAGCAACGGAGTTGATACTACGCCTTAAAGCAAAAGTCAGCTTTTCTGAAGCACCATAAACACCATCTAAACTATTGCAGAGCTTTACACCGATTTCTTTACTTAATCTTCCAGTATCCTGCCCCTTGTCTTGACTCGTTCTAGCAACTCTATTCCTAACAAACATACTATAATTGTAAAGGCTTATTGACAAATAAACAACCACTTATTCTTTTTCTTTGCAAAATATAAAGATAGAAAACTTTAAAATTTAATTCTTTTTAAATTTTTTAAAAAATCTCCAAAATAAAATGGGGATATGAAATCATCCTATCCCCATTTCTCCGAGGCACATGACAAGCCTAACCAATGGAAGAACGCAATTTGACCAGACAGTCAATTACAGCGTTCGATTTATCCAGCAAATCACGGTATTTTGCCTCCCGTTCATCAATAGACATCAAATTCTTGTTTCTAAATACATCCTTCACAATTCCATGCAAGGCCTCATGCTCTCTCAGCAGGTTCTGGAAGGTTGCAGAGGAAGTAACTCCAGTGGCGGCAGCCTCGTTGTCTATCCATTTACCCAAATCACAGGCATGGTGATCTCCAAGAGTAACACCTTCCCCGGTCATTTTTCCATCCAGCAAGGCACGAACCTTTGTTACCCAGGAAAGATGTTTAAGTAAAATAGTTGTAAAGGGGAATTTCTCTGTAACATATTTTGAAGAATTGCTGCAATCACACTGAGCTCTCTTTCGAACGTTGGCATCGATATCAAGAGTACAAGCCAGCATATTATTCATATCGAACAAACCTTCACTCATCATTCGGAAAGCATCTTCAGATTGATCCTTAAGCGAATTCAAACTAACGCGCTCATTACCTAACTCTGTTACCATTTTATTTACGTTTGAGGCAATACCAGAGAAGTAATTATCAGTTTGATGGGCAATATCAGAAACCTGACGTACAGACTGAGAAATCTGGCGACTTCCAGAAGCCAGCCTATCCATTTCGGCAGTAATTTCTTGGAAGGTTGAACGTGTTTCGTCCACCTTACCATCAATCCATTTCATGGCAGTACCAGCTTCATCAGCAGTATGATGGGCATCTGCCAAGGTATCAATCATACTTTTAAGGGTCTTTTCAATGTTGGCAGAATTAGCCTTTGTTCCTTCAGAAAGCTTTCTAATTTCTCCTGCTACCACGGCAAAACCAAGACCAGCCTTACCAGCATGAGCAGCCTCAATAGCAGCATTCATAGCCAGCAAGTTTGTCCGCTCACTGATATCGTTAATGGCAGAAATAACGTCCTTGATTGCATCAACATTCTGGCTCAATACATTGATGACATCCAAAACTCGTGCAACCTTACCTGCCCCCTCGCCTGTAGCAGTGGCCAATTCATCTGTAATCTGAATTCTGCTTGAAACAACACCAGCAATATTTTGAACGGATGAACCAAACTGCTCAAAAACAGCACCAGAGGATTGAATTTCCTGATTCAACCTCTTCAAGGTATGCTCCATCTCACTCACTCTACCGCCTACATCACTGGTAGCACCAAAGACGGATTCTATACTGCTGGCAAAAGAACCTAACTTCTCCTTTTGTTCATTTAAACAAAACATAACATTAGATACTGATTTAACACTGGATCTCAACAAGAAAGACAACTTTTCTGAAGCAGAATAAATATTATCCAAATCCTGACAACCCTTACCAACATCACGCTGGCTTGTTGAACCTACAGAAACAGAAACATTATCAGTGGCCTTAGCCTTATTCTTACCAAACATGAATTCAGTATACCATAGAAGAATTAGAAAAACAAGAATTATTTCACAAATATTAGCCTTGAAGCAGTAAAGAATAAATCCCCACTTTTCTATCAGGAACCACAACAAGAAGCAAATATCATGGTGGGAGTTTTTCCTCTAGCAAACCTACTCTTCACAAACAAGGCTATAGATTCCTTTTTTTATTCTAACAAGAGCTTGTTTTTCATCTTTTTCCTTTTCTAGATAATTTCTTAGACAATGGATATGACGATATATTTTTCGCGTGTTCTTTTCATTCTGAGGAACCTCCAGCAACTCCATCATATCAGACAACGATACCATGGCATTCTTTCGTCTACGAAACAAGTCCAAAAGCAGGAATTCTGAAAAAGATAATTTATGAACCTTCTTGATTTTTAAATACGCTCCAATCAGTGATTTTTCTTCATCAGAAAAACCCCCTGTCTCCCCTTCATTTTTCAGTACCAAGTCATCTTTCTTTTCCAAGACATTTGCCAACAGCTCTTCTTTTTTTTCCTTTTCCTTCGGAACAAATTCCTGTTGTACGTACCTTTCCGCCACTCCCTTTTCCATGGAATCCAGTAAATCTTGTACTTTTTGGGATTCAAAGACGGGGTCTCCTTGATAAGGTTGATTTGCAACTATTCTCAACAACGACTCCAACTCATGGTTCCATAAATCCGGCCATCGCTCATTTACTCTATCTTCCCACTGAACAAATAAATTACTTGTATTGTGGGGTTCATTAAGAAATAATACGATAAAGCTTCCTTTTTTTTCTTTGATATGTTTATATACATCAAATTTAGAAAAATCAAGGAAATTATAATCTGCAAAGACTACATCAATACTCATGCGAGAAAGCATGGCGTGCAAATCGTTTACAGTATGAGCTGTCCAAAAGGGAAGATTGCTATTTTCCAAGCGAGCTGCATAGTTTACATAAAACAAAGGATTTTCAGCTAGAAACAATACATTCATTTTTACCTCCAAGCCCTTGACGTAAAAAAGTTTTTATGTTCTAATATTGAAACATTTTCGGGCGATTAGCTCAGTTGGTTAGAGTACAAGCATGACACGCTTGGGGTCACTGGTTCGATTCCAGTATCGCCCAAAGAGACAGTTGTTTTACACTGTCTCTTTTTTTTTCACAAATGCTTCTTGTAATGTCAAAGAAAAAGCCGCATCGCAAGCTACGACACGGCCTTTCACATTTATAAAACTATTTTATGGAAGCTCCTATGCGCTCCAATACCTTTTTTCTGTCCAAGGGCTTAACAATATAATTCTTTGCTCCAAGCATAAGAGACTTCTTTACCAGCTCCTCCTTACCCAAAGCACTTACCATTACCACCTTGGCATCCTTGTCAAAGGACATGATCTGCTCAAGTGCTGTAAGGCCGTCCATGCGAGGCATGGTGATATCCATGGTTACAACATCTACATGTGGATACAACTCCTTGTATTTGTCAACACCTTCTTTTCCATCTCCAGCAGTAGCCACAACCTCATATCCTTCACTGGATAAAATCTGACCGAGCTGCTTTGCAACGAACATAGAGTCATCAACTACAAGCACCTTAACCTTTGTTCCATCTACACGTATACCCTCTGGTGGTCTCTCATTAATTGAAGGAAAATCCTGTTTTGTCTTCATATTTTCTCCTTTACATCCTCTCTCGAATAGCAACGTTTACTTCAACTTTTCCCTGCTCTGTAATCATAGGAACAATCAAAGCTTCTACTTCATGATCTGAAATCTCCATCTTTTCTCCGGTGAAAAGAGCAGGAGGTGTCAAGTCAAACTTAAAGCCCAACTCATGTAATTTTGTAACAGCCTGAGCAGTAATAAGATTAGCCAATTCAGTGATTGTAGCCTTAGCCAACTCATCAAAAACAGGCAACTCTTCCATGTTCATGCGAGAAGCAATTTTCAATGCAGTTTCCATGGACATATCAAAAAGTACACGGCCTTCCACATCACCTGCCAAACCAACCAAGGCAGCAACACCCATCACTGGCATTGAGGTAGACTTCAAATATAAGTCTCCACGACGGACTTCTCCCTGCAGAACTTCTTTTAGTATACTGTAGGCCGTTTCTACAAACGGATTGATATACTCAACTCTCATAAAAATCCCCTTACCTCGTAATATTTATTGTTTGCCGTATACAACGACAGAACCTACCAATGTTTCTGACCAATTAGAAAGATAGGCCAAACTTTCATTTTCGCCAAGAACAATTTTTCCATTACCCTTAAGCTTTTCATCAAAATCCTCCAACAAAGTAGCCTGAACATCGGGCTTTAAGAACGAAACTAGATCACGAGAGAAAATCACATCGATTGCTGGCATATTATTTGTATGCATACAATCATGATATTCAAACAGAACCATTTCCTTAATCTCAGGCTTAAATGAATATGTTCCAGATACTGACTGAACTACAAAGGGTGCATACCAACTATTTGCAACCTCAGGAGGCACTACCAACAAGGGAGCATTTGATATGCTCAACAAATCCACATCTTGGGCATAGACCTTAATGCGGGCATCTGGATATTTTTTACGAAGGATACAAGCCAAAGAATAGGCCTCATGACCTTTACTACAACCAGGATTCCAAACACAAATTTGCTTTGCATTGTTTTCTGGCAGCGCTTTATAGATGTTCTCTGCATATTCCTTTGACCAGAAGGAACCTGTATTGGAAGAATAGAATGGTGCCAAGAAGGCTTCTGCATCCTGAGCATTCACCAGCTGCAATTTATCCTGACCACGCTGACCAATCCATTCTTCATAACGTCGCCTTGCCCAAGATTCATTAACAGGAGTTACATAAAAAGACTTCAATTTCTGCAAGCTATCTACAATGAAAGCATACTCAGAATCCTTAGCAGCAAATACTTCCGGCTGTTTAGGAGCTGGCTGAGGAACAGACCTTGATTGTACAGCAGTGGCAGATGCAGCACTAGCTGCCATGGACTGGGCTGGAACAACATCACTATATTCAGCCTCCGTAATCTGAGACTTGTCGGCCAAGGTCGTAGTAGGAGTTCGTACACCGAAAATTCTATCAACATCCAGCAAGACGTACAAACGATCATGGCTTTCCACCACTCCATAGATATATTTGATATTGATATCACCAAACAATGGATGAGGTGGCTGAATGGAACTCTTCTGAATTCCCACAACCTTGTCAATGACATCTACTACTACACCAAAAAGCTGGTCTTCCACGTTTACTACCAACATACTCTCCAAGGAATCCTTAGAACGAGCTGGCACTTCAATATTAAAGAAACGTCGAAGGTCAATGATAGAGATGATATCACCACGAAGGTTATGAACTCCCAATACAAAGGGCATTGTATTGGGCACATAGGTAAAATGACCGGCCTTTGCTATTTCCTTTACCTTCATGATGTCAATGGCATAGTCTTTACCAGCAAGGGAAAAGGTAACCATCTTAAAGTCCACTGCGGAAATTCTATCCTTTTGATCCTCCACAATAGCTTCAGAATTCTGCAACAAAGCTTCTTTGATATCTGCAATAGTTTCCATACACACCCCTTATAACGAGAACCCAATCTCTTCCCGTTTTTCCCGGGCATCAATTTCCTGACGTACACCCAACTCAAGCAACTGGCTTACATCAATAATCAAGGAGACAGAACCATCTCCAAGGATGGATGCTCCAGCTACACCGGGAGACTTTGTGAATTGATCACGCAAAGGCTTGATAACAACATCCTCTTCTCCGATGAGAGAGTCTACCATCACACCAATCTTTTTATCGGCACTACCAACTATAACAATGAAGTAGTGCTCCTTTTCTTCTGTCTGCTTGATATTGAAAAGTCTATCAAGACGAAGGATACTAATAACTTCGTTACGAACGTTCAGAACCTCGTAGTTGTCAATAGTATTGATTTCATCCTGTCGAACACGATGGCTCTCAATAACGGAGGTAATGGGAATGGAGTAAACCTCGTCTCCAACCCGTACCAAAAGACCCTGAATAATAGCCAATGTAAGAGGCAAACGAATACTAAACTTAGTGCCGAATCCACGCTCAGAGGTTACTACTACAGAGCCCTTTAATTTTTCTATCTGAGCTCGAACAACATCCAATCCGACACCTCTACCAGATACAGCAGAAATCTTTTCAGCGGTGGAGAAGCCAGGCTCAAAAATCAACTGGAAAGCTTCTTGATCACTGATAATCTTGTTAGGATGAATAAGCCCGCGGTCAATGGCCTTTTGGCGAACCCTTTCAACATCAATACCTGCTCCATCATCGGCAATATCGATGACGATCAAGTTACCCTCATTGCTGGCCTTGAGAATCAGGGTACCTTCTTCTGGCTTACCGGCTTCTGCACGGTCAGCTGGCTGCTCAATGCCGTGATCCAGCGAGTTTCGGACACAGTGCATGATAGGATCCAACAGGTCCTCTGTAACGGACTTGTCCAATTCAGTATCCTCACCTTCTATTACAAGATTAATCTTCTTGTTCAAGTCACGGCTCAAGTCACGGACGACACGAGGGAAGCGAGAGAAAATCTGACTGATGGGAACCATTCGGATTTTCATAACACCTTCCTGTAGCTCACCGGCAATACGTCCTAAATTCTGAGTTGAAGAACGGAACTTGGTAGTAACAGACTTGAAGTTTGCCTCAAAGGGATCGAATACAGAGAACAAGTCTCCAAACTCATCGTTAATTGCTGTTCTAATATCCTTTACGGAAGCACCGTTCTGAATCTCCTCCAAGAAACGGGGCATCTGCTCAAACAAGGCATGAACCTTGTCCTTATAGCCCGCACCAACAGTCTGGAACTGAGCCAACAAATCTCCCACTTGGGTAGAAATCTGGTTGAATGCAGCCTTGGTAATAACCGTCTCACTAACAAGGTTCAAAAGATAGTCGATTCGCTTTGCATCAACACGGAGCACACTACCAGCATTGTTATGATTCTGGGCTGATTTTTTACCAGAATCCCCCTTGGGAGCAACACTCTTCTTTTCTGCAGCAATGTCGATGCTTTTTTCCGCAACAGGAGAGGGGACCTCTACAGCTTCCTCCACTGCGGGAGCCTTTTCAACTATCGCAGGCTGCACTGGAACGGCCACTGGGGTAGGAGCGGCAGCAACAGGCACGACACTACTTGAACTACCATCCAAGCACTGGGCATCAGTACAAAGAGTTACATCTGGAATAAAGGCTACATCCTCCAGTTCCTCTGCAGAAGCTGTAGTGGCCACGAAATAGATAACCTGTGGATGGAATTCATCGGAATAAAGAGCATCAAAATCTGGAATGGTCTTGAGAATAAGTCCCCGCGCTTTCAAAGCGGCGAAAACCTGAATTCCACCAACAGAGTTCATCAGGTTGCTTTCGTCAAACATGACGGTAATGCCCCAAAGCTTTTGCTTTCCCTCGCAAGATTCTTTAAGCTCCAACAATTCATACTCAGAAAGTCCCTGGGCAGGAGACGGAATAGAGCTAGTGGAAGCAACAGGCGCAGGAACGCTTGCTACTGGTTTGACAGGAGCTGCAGGAGCGGGTGCAGCGGGCTTTTTGCCTGCCTTACTATCCTTGGCGGGAATGAATGACTTCAGGGTATTCTTGATTGGTTCTACGTCTGCATCGTAGACACTACCATCCTGACGGGCTTCCAACATAGCTTTAATCACATCAATGGAAGAGAGCAGAACATCTACAACAGGACCAGTTACGTCAACCCGATCAGAACGGATTTCATCCAGCAAATCCTCTACCACATGGGTAAAGCCAGACAATTCTGTCATCTCCACCGTGGCAGATCCCCCCTTCAGAGTGTGAGCAGCACGGAAAATCTCGTCGATTGCCTCGCGATTGGAAGGGTCATTTTCAATGACAAGGATATTGCTCTCAAGGTTCTCAACCTGTTGTTCAGCCTCGCTAAAAAAATCCTTAAGTAGTTCCTCGTTATTAATATCAAGATAGTCACTCATACTCATTATTTTATACGCAAAATAATATAAGTCAAGAGGAATATTTGTCAGAAATTCATTTTTTAGAGATTTCCCTTGAACCATAAACCTAGTTTCTCTAAAATAAGAGTAAACTAAAGATTTTAGGAATTATGACGATAATTATAAAGATAATCTATTCTTGGGGGCATAAAGCCATGAGTACTGACAAGCTCTTTTCATATAAAGGTATATTAGCAGGAATCCTTGCTTTATTCCTTTCCCTTTCTACAATTTTTGCACAAGCACATTTTAGTGGTTTTTCTGGGGTGGCAGGAAATATTGGAGCAACAGAAGAGGGAGATGGAGCACAATTTACAGCAGATGCTTTTTTCGCCGGACAGGTAGATTTGTTCGGAGTTGTAATGCTCAGAACAGGCGTTAGCCTTCGTACCAGCAATCTTTTTTCCATGGATTTATTTGAGGATGTTCCTGCAAGTTTTCGCCTTGACGAATTATCCCTAACAGCTCGCTTTCCCTGCTGTCATGCAACACGTTACCTTTCCATTTTTGCAGGTGAACATGAGTCCCTTGGTTCAGACTTGTTCTTGCGACGCCATTTCGGTATTCTTCCCACCAATTCACGGCTTTCGGAAACATGGGTTGGACTTACCGATGGAGCCATCTATCCATTTTCTGATTTTGGCGCCTCTTATGTGCTGAAGCTGCAGACTCCCCAGGCGTTTGGACTATATTTTTATACTGATAGCCGAGAAAATCACCTACAAGGCAATGTAGACTTACGCTTTGCAGGCGTCTTCCCCTTGGCTACCATTGACTTTAGTGCTGGTGTGGGATTCCCCATTACAATACAGGATGACGGGGAAACAAGCATAGGCCTTAACCGCAAGATTGAACTGCATACCGGTCTTTCGACTGTTATCGGAAATACCCATACAGCTTCTTTGTTCCTTCAGTTTGGTATCACCAAGATACTTCTGAATCCTGACGAAACACAATCTGTACTTAAATTGTCAGACCTTTATTTTTGGATCGAACCTCGATTCAAGGCTGATTTTATGAACTTTCATTTTACTATGTTCAACGTACCGGAAACTACTGTTCAAGATTTATTCTATGTCTCTGGCCCCCTGGGTTGTAATTTGGCGATTTTTGCCAATAATATTTATGCCGGAGCATTTAATTTTACTATAGGAACCCATTTAACCATTTCCAGCCAAAGCATTACCTTTGACAACTTCAACTCCATTTCCAGTGAAGATATCTCCTTCAGGGTTTCACCCTTCATGGAAACACCATTGTTTGAGGGTGTCCTCATGGGCCGGTTCACCATAGATTTTATGGAATTTGAGCATATGCATAAAACCATGCAATTTACTTTGGGGTATAAAACAAGCCTATGAGAAAAAAAGTAGCTTGTTTGCTAGCTTTCTGTGTCTGTACGATTTCTCTCTCTGCCTTTGATTTGTCAGGAAGCCTGCATGTAGATACTTATGGTGGAAGTCATGCTGTAGGATTCTCATTTTTTGCAGAAGAAAATATCTTTTCTAAATTTGCGATGCGTGTCCAAACAGACTACCTTACAGCAAAGGAATATGATATTCAGATTCTCGGTATCGTTAAACTTGCTCCAATTACATTTGGAGGAGGCTTTGCACTGGAAGTTACCAATAACCCTACAATTCCTATTTCTCCAGGAATGGGAATCCTCTTTGATTGGCAAATAACAAAAAGACTTTCTTGGGCATTATCAGGGATAGTTGCATTTACTCCTGAAAATTTAGGTACATTGCATGATATTCGAGCAAAAACCACTCTTTTTTATAATACAGAAAATGTGAATGCTGAGTTCAGCTACAAAGTCAAAAAGGGAATTGCCACCACAGATTTTATCAATACTTTGGATTTCCAGACAGAAGCCTTTGAGGAAGGGATTCCCATAGGATTGATAGTTGGAGCTGGAGCAGACATTCTCATGCTTGATACGGGATTTGATTTGAAGGCTTCTGTAAAAGGCGGCTTGAGCGTGTATGCAGGTAAATACGGAACCTATTTTGCAAAGACAAAGGTTGGAGTTTTTTCAATGAAAAGCGGCAGTACAATTCCTTACGAAATTGTTGTAGGAGCGAGATTCTCCCTCTAGAAGAAGCCACATAAAACCATTGAATCTCAACAGACGAACAAAACCCCAGAAACCAGATGATTTCCGGGGTTTTGCATTTTACAGGGTCTATGATTAGAGCTTCAAGCTAGCAAGACGGCGGCAGGCCTCCTCCACCGCCTCCCGATGGCCAAAGGAGCTGAAGCGGATAAAGCTCTCTCCCGCAGGACCAAAGCCGGAGCCGGGAGTTGTCACCACGTGGCATTCGTCCAGAATCTTGTCGAACATGTCCCAGCTCTTCTTTCCAGGGAAGCGAACCCACAGGTAGGGAGCATTTCCCTGACCGTAGACCTCCACACCAGCGGCCCGAAAGTTTTCTCCTTCCAGAGCCTTCTTGATGAGGGCAGCATTCTCCAAATAAAAATCGGTGAGCTGACGCATTTCTTGTACACCTTCTGGATCCAAAGCGGCAAGGCCACCAGCCTGGGCAATATTGGAGGCACCGTTAAAGAAGGTGTTGATGACACGGGACCAGGGAGCTTGAACGGGTGTTCCGTCGGCGAATTTCAGCTCCTTGGGCACAATGGTCCAGCCCAGGCGGACACCGGTAAAACCAGCAGGCTTGGAGAAGGAGTTGATTTCGATGGCGCATTCCCTGGCTCCCTCCACCTCGAAGATGGACTTGGGCAGGGATTCATCCCGGATAAAGGCTGAGTAGGCCGAGTCAAAGATGATGATGCAGCCATTTTTCTTGGCAAAATCCACCAGCTGCTGGAGCTGAGCCTTAGTGGCCACCGCTCCCGTGGGATTGTTGGGGGAGCAGAAATAGATGAGACTATTAGGCTTTACCACCGACAGGTCCGGGAAAAAGTCATTCTCCGGCAGACAGGGCATGTACACCATGTCCTGATATCCAGCGGCGGTGGCAGGGGTTTTTCCGGCAGCCCCTACCATAACGGAGCCATCCACATACACAGGATAGGCGGGATCCTGCACTGCCACAGAAACATTTGCACCGAAAAGCTGCTGGATGCGTCCCACGTCGCACTTGGCTCCGTCGGAAACAAAAACCTCGTCGGCAGAGACAAGGCCATTGTACAGGACAGCGGCAATCTTTTCCCTCAGAGGAGGCTCTCCGGCGCTGTCGTCCCCGTAGCCGCTGTAGCCGGCGGCAGTTCCCAGCCCCCGCACATAGTCAGCCATTGCAGCGGTAATGTGGGGAGTCAGGGGCTCGGTGGTGTTGCCGATACCCAGGCTGATGATGGCGGCATCTGGGTGGGAGGCGACATACTCACGGCGGCGCTTGCCAATCTCCGGAAAGAGGTAGCCGGGAGCCAGATTGTCAAAGGCAGGATTTCTTTCAATCATATTCTTTCTCCATAAAATTAAACGTCCAGCAAAAGCTCGTCGATGGGCTTGCCGGCGGGAACCATGGGCAAGACCATTTCGTCAATGCTCATGGAACAGTCGATGATAGCAGCCTTGCCGGATTCTACCGCTCGGTCAAAGGCAGCCTTGAATTCTTCCTCAGTGGTGGCACGCTCTCCTGCAATGCCGTAGGCTTGAGCCAGCTTCACGAAGTCAGGCCCAAAGTCCAGGGTGGTCTCGGAATAGCGCTTGTCATAGAACAGGTTCTGCCACTGGCGAACCATTCCCAGGGTTCCGTTGTTCACCAAGACGATGATGACAGGAACCTGATAATGGGTGATGGTGGCAAGCTCGTTGCAGTTCATGCGGAAGGAGCCGTCACCAGCAATATGCACCACCCGCTTGCGGGGATTTGCCAGCTGGGCTCCGATGGCGGCTCCAGTTCCGTAGCCCATGGTTCCCAGTCCACCGCTGGTAAGGAAGGTGCGGGGCTTGGAGAAGGGATAGAACTGGGCGGCCCACATCTGATGCTGGCCCACCTCCGTGGTGATGATGGTATCTTCTCCCAGACGCTGGTTGATATATTCAAAGGCAAACTTGGGATGAAGGCTTGTTTTCTTGGAGTACATGGCAGGCAGGTGCTGCTTCCACAGGGCAATCTCCTGGTTCCACTCGGATTCTGGCCGTGGCTCAATCAATGGAAGGAGACGGGTCAAAAGCTCCTTCACAGACCCCACCAAGGAATAGTGGGCGGCAATGTTCTTGTTGATTTCGGCAGGGTCAATGTCGATGTGAAGAATCTTGCTGTTGCGGGCGAATTTAGTTGAATCAGAAATCACTCGGTCGGAGAAGCGAGCTCCCACAGCAATCACCAAGTCGGACTTGTTGGCGCCTGTGTTGGCGGCCTTTGTTCCGTGCATACCAATCATGCCGCAGCACAAAGGATGCCGAGAAGGAAAGGCTGACTTTCCCATGAGGCTGGTGGCAACAGGGATGTTCCTCCGCTCGGCAAACTCCTTCAACTCATCACAGGCATTGTCGATTACCACGCCGCCACCAACATACAGGAAGGGACGCTGGGACTCGTTTATGATGCGGGCAATGGCCTCCACCTCTGCATCGCCGGGAGACAAAATCTTGGTGACACGACGGATACTGGCCCGCTCCAAGGAGGACGGCTCCTCGCTGGCAAAATGCACCACCGGGGGATTGTATTCCGCCACGGCAGCAGTAATATCCTTGGGAATGTCCACCAGTACCGGGCCGGGCCGACCATTTTGAGCCACCAAAAAGGCCTCCCGAATGGTGTCCGCCAGCTTGTTTACATCACGAACGATGTAGTTATGCTTTGTCACTGGCATGGTGATACCAGTAATATCGATTTCCTGAAAGCTATCCTTACCTAAAAGCGGTGTGGTGACGTTGCAGGTAATGGCCACCATGGGGATGGAGTCCATGTAGGCGGTGGCGATACCTGTCACCAGATTGGTGGCACCGGGCCCACTGGTAGCCATGACAACCCCAACCTTTCCTGTGGAACGGCTATATCCGTCGGCAGCATGGGCGGCTCCCTGTTCGTGGGCGGTGAGGATGTGTCGGATTCGGTCACTGTTCTTGTACAGCTCGTCGTAGACATTCAAGATGGCACCGCCGGGGTAGCCAAAAACCATGTCCACCCCCTGCTCCACCAGACATTCTATGACGATTCTGGCTCCTGTGTATTTCATTGCAGTATGGCTCCTTGGTCGGCGGAGGAAACGAGTTTAGCATAGCGAGCAAGATAGCCATCCGTTACCTTTGGAGGAGGACAAACCCAAGCGGCACGGCGAGCGGCCAGCTCCTCGTCAGAAACCTCCAAGGTAATCTTGTAATTGTTTATGTCCAAGGTAATCATGTCACCTTCCTGAACCAAGGCGATGGGACCACCGTCGGCAGCCTCAGGAGAGCAGTGCCCCAGGGAGGCTCCACGAGTTGCACCAGAGAAGCGGCCGTCAGTAATGAGGGCCACATCCTTGTCCATGCCCTGCCCTGCCAAGGCTGCGGTGACAGAAAGCATTTCACGCATACCGGGCCCACCCTTTGGACCTTCGTAACGAACCACCACCACGTCACCCTTGTTGATTTTCCGCTCCTGTACGGCCTGAAAGCACTCCTCCTCAGAGTTGAAGACCCGAGCAGGACCAGTGTGGTTCATAAGCTCTGGGGCACAGGCTGAGCGCTTCACAACGGTTCCCCGGGGAGCGATGTTTCCAAAGAGGATGGCAATTCCCCCGGAAGGAGAATAAGGGTTTTCGATGGGGCGCAGCACCTCCGTATTTCTATTGCGAGCACCGGCAATGTTCTCTCCCACAGTCTTGCCTGTGACCGTCATCAAGTCAGTGTGAATCAGATTCTTCTTGGCCAATTCTGCCAAAACGGCGGAAACACCGCCAGCTTCATCCAGGTCGCTCATAAAGCTGTGGCCTGCGGGAGCCAAATGACAGAGGTTGGGAGTCTTCTCTGAAATCTCGTTGATGAGCTGGAGATCCATCTTGACTCCAGCCTCGTGGGCAATGGCGGGCAGGTGCAGCACGGTGTTGGAGCTGCATCCCAGGGCCATGTCGGCGGCCAAGGCGTTCTCGAAGGCCCGCTGATTCATGATTTGGCGGGCGGTGATTCCCTTCTCCAGCATCTTCATCACGGCCATACCAGCGTGCTTGGCCAAGGCGATGCGGGCGCCGGAAATGGCGGGGATGGTTCCGTTGCCGGGCAATCCCATTCCCAAAACCTCCGTGACGCAGTTCATGCTGTTGGCGGTGAACATACCGGAGCAAGAGCCGCAGCCGGGACAGGCGTTGTGCTCCAGCTCGCACAGCTGCTCCTCAGTAATCTTTCCGGCAGTGACGGCTCCCACCGCCTCGAACATATCAGAAAGGCTTAAGTTGCGGCCGCCGTAGGGGTTCCCCTCGTGGCAGCAATCAGCTCCGGGCAGCTTTCCGGGCATCATGGGGCCACCGGAGACAAGCACCGTGGGCAGGTCCAGACGGCCGGCAGCCATCAGCATACCGGGCACAACCTTGTCGCAGTTGGGAATCAGCACCAGGGCGTCAAACTGGTGGCCACGGGCCACGCACTCGATGGAATCGGCGATAAGCTCCCGTGTCACCAAGGAATAGCGCATTCCCTCGTGACCCATGGCAATTCCGTCGCAGACACCGATGGCAGGAAACTCGATGGGAGTTCCACCAGCCATGCGGATTCCAGCCTTTACAGCCTCGCCGATTTTATCCAAGTAGATGTGGCCAGGAATAATCTCGTTCTGGGCGCAGCAGACACCCACCAGCGGCCGCTCCAGCTCCTCGTCAGTATATCCCATGGCCCGGAACAATGAGCGATGGGGGGCTCTTGCAATCCCTTTCTTTGCGTTGTCACTCTTCATGATAGTAACCTCACTTAATTTCTTGAAGTATAATTTAAGACATTCTACCTATATTATGAGTGCGGGTCAAGGTTGGTTGGGAGTGCTTAGGAGGGAGGAGATAGTGCCTAGTGGTTAGGAATGAGTACTATCTCCTCCCCTCCGAGGATTCTAGGGCTCGCTATGTTCATTCCGCAACAAGGATTTCTTTTGTT
>JAZNAS010000099.1:0-9058 GCA_045586625.1 Treponema sp. | reverse complement strand
CAGAAAAGCATATCTTTTATGGAACAAAAGAGACATGGGGGAATTGTCAAGGGTAAAAGAAATCGGACAGTTTTCTGACGGCCTGCCTGTTTACAAAACTCCTCCGGCGTGATATTCTGGTTCCGCTGCGCAAGCAGTCCAAAAGGGGAGTAGTTGCACACAGCTTGTGTGTCCCAATGATCGTCATCACGTTTCCTGTTGCGGAAACCGGGCATTGGGCAGGTTTGAACAAGACCTTTTGCATACGGTATCATTATGTATGGACGGTATGCAGGGGTCTTTTTTTATTCTCACGCACCGGGGGTGGTCATGTCCTTCGGGAGCATACGGAGGTGAATCATGGCGAAGGAGACGTACCAGGTCAGCAAGGAGGAGCTTCTGGCCGGTGTGGACATCAGTTGTGGCCTGTCCAGCGGGCGGGCCAGGGAGATTTTGGATCGGGACGGGGAGAACGTCCTGCAGGAGTCGCAGCGGAGGAGCGTGCTCTCCGTGTTCCTGGGCCAGTTCGCCGACCTGCTGGTAATCATCCTGATTGTGGCGGCCGTCATCTCCATGGTGTCGGGAAACATGGAGAGCACCATCGTCATCTTTGCCGTCATCATCCTGAACGCCGTGCTGGGAACGGTGCAGTACGTGAAGGCGGAGAAGTCCCTGGCCTCTCTCAAGGCCCTGTCGTCTCCCCATGTGAAGGTGCTGCGGGACGGGGTGAAGCAGGAGATTGCCTCCAAGGATGTGGTGCGGGGTGACATCGTGCTGCTGGAGGCGGGGGACATGATTGTGGCCGACGGCCGCATCGTGCAGAATTTTTCCCTGCAGGTGAACGAGAGCTCCCTCACCGGCGAGTCCACCAATGTGGACAAGAAGGACGTGGACATAGCCGACGACCTGCCCTTGGGCGACCGGGTGAACATGGTGTACTCAGGAAGCCTGGTGACCTACGGACGGGCCACCGTGCTGGTGACGGGAACCGGTATGGCCACGGAGATGGGAAAGATTGCCCAGCTGATGAACGACACCAGCCAGAAGAAGACGCCCCTCCAGAAGAGCCTGGACGACTTCGGCAAGAAGCTGGCCATCATCATCATGGTCATCAGCGGCCTGGTCTTTGGCCTTAGCCTGTGGCAGGGGCAGCCCATTCTGGACTCCCTGATGTTCGCCGTGGCCCTGGCGGTGGCGGCAATCCCTGAGGCCTTGAGCTCCATCGTCACCATCGTGCAGGCAATGGGAACCCGGAAGATGGCCACGGAGAACGCCATCATCAAGGAGCTGAAGGCGGTGGAGTCCCTGGGCTCCGTCTCGGTCATCTGCTCGGACAAGACGGGCACCCTCACCCAGAACAAGATGACGGTGCAGGAGATTTACGTGGACGGGGTGTGCCTCCGTGCCCAGGACCTGGAGTTCAGCCGGAAGCCCCACGCCCTGCTGCTGTACAATGCCATGCTGAACAACGACTCCTCCATCAAGGACGGGGTGGGAATCGGCGACCCCACGGAGTACTGCCTCCTGTCCATGGCCCGGCAGGCAAACCTTGGCAAGGAGGGCATTGACGAGAGCCATTTCCGGGGCAGCATGGAGCGGCTGGAGGAGATTGCCTTTGACTCCGACCGCAAGCTCATGAGCACCCGCTATCTGGTGGAGGGTGTTTCCACCGTGTTCACCAAGGGGGCGCTGGACGTGCTGCTGGATCGTTCCGTCAGCATCCTGACGGCGGAGGGGGTGCGTCCCATGACGGCTGCCGACCGGGACCGCATCCAGGAGCAGAACCGAGCCTTCTCCGAGAACGGCCTGCGGGTGCTGGCCTTTGCCTACAAGGAGCTGGCGGCGGGGGAGACCCTGGCGGCGACGGGGGAGAACAGCTACACCTTCTGTGGCCTGGTGTCCATGGTGGATCCGCCCCGGCCTGAGTCCATTGCCGCAGTGGAGGATGCACGGCAGGCGGGCATCCGCACGGTGATGATTACCGGCGACCACAAGGTGACGGCCACCGCCATCGCCCGGCAGATTGGCATCTTCTGCGAGGGGGACCTGGCCCTCACCGGGCAGGAGCTGGACAAGCTGAGCGACCGGGAGCTGGACGAGGTGCTGGAGCGGGTGAGCGTGTACGCCCGTGTCTCCCCGGAGAACAAGATCCGCATTGTGGATGCCTGGCAGCGGAAGGGCCGCATCGTGTCCATGACCGGCGACGGCGTGAACGACGCTCCCGCCCTCAAGAAGGCGGACATCGGCGTGGCCATGGGAATCACCGGGACGGAGGTCTCCAAGGATGCCGCCGCCATGATTCTGGTGGACGACAACTTTGCCACCATCATCAAGGCGGTGCTGAACGGCCGCAACGTCTACCGCAACATCCTCAACGCCATCCAGTTCCTGCTGTCGGGAAACCTGGCGGCCATCCTGGTGGTGCTGTTCTGCTCCTTCGCGGCCCTGCCCACCCCCTTTGAGCCGGTGCACCTGCTGTTCATCAACCTGCTCACCGACTCCCTGCCGGCCCTGGCCATCGGGATGGAGCCCTCCGACCGCAGCCTCCTGCGGAACAAGCCCCGCGACCCCAAGAAGGGCTTCCTGAACAGGGGATTTGCCACCCTGCTTTTGGCCTATGCCCTGCCCATTGCCGCCGTCACCATGGTGGCCTTCTACCTTGGATTCCGGGAGTCGGCCATGTACGCCAGCACCTGTGCCTTCGCCACCCTCACCCTGGCGAGGCTCTTCCATGGCTTCAACTGCCGCAGTGACAAGTCGATTTTTGCCATCAAGTTCACCAGCAACACCTGGAGCATCTGGGCCTTCCTGGCGGGGGTGGTGCTGCTGGCTCTGGTGATGGTGGTGCCGGTCTTGAGCAGGCTGTTCTCCGTGGCGGCCTTGGACAGGAGCCAGCTGCTGTCCATCCTTGGCCTGGCCTTCCTGCCCACCCTGGTGATCCAGATGGTGAAGGCAATTCGGGACAGGGGGAGGAGTTGAAAGTTGAAAGTTGTAAAGTTGTAAAGTTGTAAAGTTGAAAGTGGGGAGTGGGCAAGTGCTTGTTCCCCACTCCTTGTTTTATGGGGTCGGTCGCTCTGACCTTATGCAGTCGGTCGGGCTGACCTTATGTGGTTAGTCGCTCTGGGCCCATGCGGTCAGTCGGACTAAGCCCATGCAGTTGTTCCTCGGTGGCTGAGAGGCTGCCCGCTGAGCGAGAATCCACTCTCCGCCAAATCCCAGCGTCCGATTCCCCGCCCCAGTCCTTAATTCACTCCTCGATCCTAGGTCCCAGCCGGTGCTGGCGCAGGAAGCGGCGGTACTGGAGGAGGGTGGGAATCAGGTCCAATGCCATGCCGAATCCGAACATGAGGCAGATGCCGGTGAGTCCGGGACGGAAGATGCCGGCAAGGTAGAGGACGAAAAGCCCGCCGTAGTACACGCCGTTTATCACCAGTGACTGGATGAAAAGGTAGTCCAGCCGTCCCGCCCCGTAGAAGGTGCTGTCCAGCACCCCGTTGTTGAACAGGAAGATGAGGTAGAAGGGTGTCTGAATCAGCACGATGCGGAGCACCAGCTGCCAGTCCTCGATGTTCATGACCTGCTGCAGGAAGGGCTTCCACAGGGGGATGGAGGCCAGCCACAGCAGGGACAGGATGGCGGTGAGGGCAAGGTAGCCCGCCGTCTTTGTCCGCACGTTCTCCAGCGACTCGCCCACCTCCTTTTTCACCACGTCCGCCAGGGCCAGGCCGGGCAGCAGCAGCCAGTTCCAGATGAAGTTGTTGGCCACCCAGTAGGTTCCCTGCTCCGCCACCAGGTTCACCAGCCGCACCACCATCAGCATGAAGGCTAGGTTCCGCACCAGGGACTCAAGGCCGCTGTACTTGCCCACGGAAAGCCATTCCCTCACCCAGCGGAGGTCGGCGGGGGAGGCGGCGTCCTTCGGGCGTGCCAGGCTGATGCCCTCCCTTGCGAGGAGGCCCGCCGACAGGACTACCATCAGCAGGTTCACCAGGATGTTGGTGACGGCGATGCCGTTGACCCCCAGCTGCAGGGAGAAGGGCAGTGTGCTGACCAGGAGGCTGTCCAGCAGGATGGAGAGCGCCATCTGGAGGGCCAGCACGGCGTACATGATGCGGTCCCGCCCCAGGCTCACCAGGGCCACCAGCATGAAGCGCCAGAGGGTGGCAAACAGGCTTGCCACGGTCTCCAGCCGGATGTAGGTGACGGTGGCCTCCACCAGCTCCGGCTGCTGGGCCATGAAGACCACCAGGGGGCGGGCGGCCACCATCAGGACGACCGACAGGATTGCGTACACCGCCGCCGTGATGGCAAGGCCGGTGCGGAGTTTGGCGGCAAACTCCTCCCTGTTGCCCAGGGACTTGCCCAGGATGAAGAAGAGGGGCAGGATGAGGGCCTCCTGGATGACCTCGTAGAAGAGGCCCACGTACTGGTTCTGGCTGGCGATGCTGAGGCTCCAGGTGTCCGGCAGGGAGCCCAGAAAGAAGATGCGCACCGTCTGGTAGACCGAGGGCAGCAGCATGGTGGCCATGACCGCCACCCACAGCCGCCAGTTCACGGTGCGCAGGCCCTGGGCTGCGCCACGCAGTCTTGCGGCGACAGCGGAGGCAAGGCCGTGGCCAAAGCCTCCAGCCGGATTGTTCTGTTGCATGATGTTTCTCCTTTGTGTGTGTGGTGTGGATAAAAAAGCGGAGAACGGCAGGACAAGTCCCGCCGCTCTCCATACCTGACGTGGGGCAGGTTGTACTACAACCTGCCCCATACAATCATGACCCAGGCTGGTCATTTCTTGAAAGATTGCTCCTTCCTAATTGTGGGATTACGCTTCCGTTCCGGCCGAGACCAGTTGGTCAGTCGGATTAAGCCCATGCTGTGGCATTAGGTGGGCAGGCGGAACCATCAAGCCCTCTTGCTACCAGCTGTTGGTGTGGGTCAGGTGCCAGCCCTTCCCCTCATCGCATGGGTAGATTCTGAGGATGTGGCCCCTGCTGGCCTCCCGCTCCAGCTGCTGCTCCGCCGCCTCCCGTGTGGGGTAGAGGTTCTTGCTCTTTCCGTTGCTGTCGGTGCAGCGGCACTGGTTAGGTCTGCCGTTCACCGGGGTCAGGTGCCACTCCTTGCAGCGGTTGCACTGGTATGGGAAGAGCTCAATCCCTCGCTCCCTCTTCTGGTAGTCAGCTGATTCCTGTGCCTCAGCCTCTGTGCTATAGACGCTCAGAGGGGTTCCATCTTTCTTTAGACATGATGTCATAATTACTCCTTACAAAAACTTGATTTTCAGGAGGCCCGACTTTCTGGTAGACCTCCCAGAGCCTATGCTGCATCTGTGCAGCGCCAAGACCTCGGCGGGTCATCCTCTGCTACTGGCTGTATGTCTCATTTCTTGCCCTTGCCGCTCTGTGTAGAGCTGCCGGTGCTGGGCGGGTTGTTGCCCCGCTGGCCGCCGCTGGGATTCCCTGTGGTGGAGGGCATCCTGCCGCCCTCGCCATAGTGGGAATTCCCCGGCTTTACGGTTGTCTTGCCCATGGCATAACCTCCTTGTATATCAAGTTTCTGCTGGATTCAGGCTGCGACGCAGCCTTGACACGGAATCCATGAAAAAAGGCAGGGAGGACTGTGCCTGTGCAGGCAGAGCCATCCTTGCCGCTGCTGTTGAGGAAATGTATTGTATAAGTTGATGTATTATAATGATTTACGTGGTATGATGGGGGGGGGTAGAAATGGATGTGGATGCGTAGCGGGCGACGCTGGCAGCGCTTGCGCCACTGTTCCTACCGATGGTGAGATACTTTTTTGTCTGTGGTGCTGCGATGTCCGCCATTCCTTCCAAATCTCCCTGCAACTAATATACTCACTTTCTCCTAAATCGGCAAGTTTTTTTCAGGAAAGGTTTCCACCCCCCTCACAAAATCCCCAGCCCCGTATCCAAGTTGGTGCAGCTGGGGACTCAGGGAAATCCTAATTTGCCAGGGAATAATCCATGCTGAAGGTAAGGCTCAGCTCTTCCATGCCGGCTGGCATCTTCTTAAAGGGGGCTGCCTTCTGTATTGCCACAAGGCTTGCCTCGTTTAAAAGGCTGTGTTGGCTTGCCTCTATCACCTGCACTTGGCCTAGGCTTCCGTCCTGTTGTACGGTAATGGAAATCCGAACCCTCCCTTCCTGCTCCTTTGAGCGGGCACTGCGGGGATAGGTTTTCTTTGCGGCAATTCGTTGGAGCACGTACTGACGATATTCTGCCTCCACTGCCTTGCGGGCGTTTCCTGTTCCTGGCTTTCCCTGCTGTGCTTGCTGGTGGGCCTGTGCAGGGTGGTCTTCCAAACCGGATTCCAGAGGCTGCTCAAGAGTCTGATCCTGTGGCAGCTCGGTCTCTTGGGCAACCTCCTCCACAGTTTCTTCCGTGTCATTCTCATCCTCCGTCACCACTTCCTCCTGGCTTTCCGTGACCGGTGGCTCTTCCTCCTGTGGGGCCATAGGTACTGTGGGAAAATCTGGGGGCAGGGGCTTGGAAGAAGGTGTCACCTTCTTATTTTGTGGCCTTGGCCGGAGGAGTGCCACAGAGGTCGCCAGTGCCGCTCCGTCAATCTCTGCATTCAAAACAGTGTCCTGGCTTCCAGAAGGATTTTGGGGGAGCTCCGCCCAGAGGGGAAGGGAAAAGGCCATGGCCAGCAGGAGCAGGGTAATGAGGGCGGAGCTAATCCATCGTTTCATGTACAATTCCTATCTTGCTGATTCCCGCTCCTTGGATATGTCCAAGGACATCCACAACCCTCTGGAACTGGGTTTCTTTGTGACATTCCAGTGAAAGGGTCAGCTCCGGGTTTCGTTGGTAGTGGGCTTCTAATTGTGGCTTCAGCTCTTCCAAGCTGATTATCTTTCCATCCAGCTCCAGCTTTTCCTGGTTTACAGAAAGCATCAGGACAGTATCCTGCTGGCTCTTGTTCTGGCTTTGGGGCAAGTCCAGGGGCAGGCTATTTTTCTTGAACTGGGTGGAAATCATAAAGAAAATCAGCAGGATAAAGATTACGTCAATCATGGAGGTGATGCTCACCTCCATTTCCTCCCGCTCCTTGTTCCATCCTTTGAACTCAAGCATTGCCTGCCTCCTGCTGTTCGATCTGGTCATACATGCTTAAGGTCATCATTCGTTTTTCAATGATTCTGCGAAAGGTCCGGTAGCACAAGAGGGCTGGAATGGAAATGGTCATGCCAAAGGCGGTGGTCAGCATCGCTTCCCAAATTCCTCCCGACAGATCCTGCATGTTCACCGCCGATCCTGATTCTGCCATGGCTCCAAAGGCTGCAATCAGTCCGGTAACTGTTCCCAAAAGCCCCAGGGAAGGAGCCACCGCACCGGTGAAATTCAAGAACCACATGCCGCGGTTCATTTCGTGGTACAGCATTCCGCCCTCCTTTTCCAATGCCCGCCTTCTTTTTTCCGGCTCCAGATGAAGCAGCTGGGCATCTTTTTGACTCAGCCGCAAGAGGGGCTCCTTTTTGCTTCCCCTTCTTGTGGAAAAGAAATAGATTCCTCGATCCAGGCACTGGCAAAAGCAAATGCAAAGCAAGGCAAACAGCACCCAGTTAATGGGGCCACCCCTATCGATGAATGGACTTGTGGGCTGGAGCTTTGACACGGACAGGGACTTGTTCGCCAAGTTCAACTGGACTTCCAACGACACCCAGTTCTTCAAGTCCAGCAACCAGATTGACGCCTATTCCGGTACCCTGGCCCAATCCCTCATGGGCTCCCTGAACTTGGACTGGGCCTTTGACGATCGCCAGTCCCTTGCAGGCTTTGTCTCCCAACGCTGGAACAGAAGCACCGGCAACCGGGTTTCCTTTGCCACCGGGGAGAAGGCAAGCCTTACGCCCAGCTGGTACAATGATGTGGAAATGGAGGCCATGTATTTGAACGACATTACCGCCAGCCAGCAGCTTATGGTGGGACTCAACGGATTGTACACCATCTACAACAATGGCACGGAGCAATTTTCTTCCATGCAGATGGCCTTGTTTGCCCAGGATATTATTGATTTTGGTCCAGTGCAGCTCATTCCTGGAGCACGGTTTACCTTGTTGGCTCCTGTCAAGGGGATGGAAGGAAGTCAGGAGGAGGTGAAGTGGAATGTTTCTCCCAAACTGAGCCTCAAATGGGATATTTTGTCTAATCTTGCCCTGCGGATGGGAGTGGGTTCTGGTTATCGTCTTCCCACTTCAAATCAAAAGTACAGCACCAGCATCAAGGCCTACGGCAACCCCAATCTGAAGCCTGAGACCTCTTGGTCTGGGAGCCTGGGACTGGAATGGCTTCCCCTGCCTGCCTTGTCCTTGTCAGCAGATTCCACCGCTGCCTATCTCAAGGACATGATTGTCCGCACCCAAAATCCTGATTGGAGGGTTAAAGACAAACCCACCTCCCACATCATGCGGTTTATGAAGAACGTAAACGAGGCTGTCTCCGTGAACACCAGCATTCATGCCAAGCTTCTGCTGGGAGATTGGCGGGCGCTCCTACCTATACCAATCTTTTTATCCGCCAGACTGAAGAAGGCAAATGGATAGAGATTAACGGAAAGTCTCCCCATCAGGTAATGGCTTCCCTTGCCTATACCATTCCCGGCATCAAGACAAATCTCAGCCTCAACGGTACGTGGCATGCGCCAAAGCCAGGGGGAAAGAACAACATCCTTGATGGAACTTATTCCTCCGATTATTTGATGATAAACTTCCGTGGGGAACAACCCCTATTGGATGATGCCCTTGTGGTGTATGGAGGAATCAAGAATATGCTGAACAATATTTCCTTTGTAAAGGGCTCCAATGGAGAAACCATGGCCGATGGCTATGAATCTGACGAAGGACTTGTGCTATATCTTGGAGCTCGTTATCAGTTTTAACGTTTCGGAGGATTGATTTTACAAAATCCCCCGAAAGTTTTGGTGCTTTCGGGGGAACTAGCTGTTACAGTTTTATGCTCAGGCCGTGGTGACGCAGGAAGCGGCGGTACTGGATGATGGTGGGAATCAAGTCCAGTGCCATGCCAAAACCGAACATGAGACAGATTCCGGTAAGACCGGGTCGGAAG
>JAZNAS010000098.1:0-2073 GCA_045586625.1 Treponema sp. | reverse complement strand
TGACGGACAGGGGATTTATTGTCATATGCAAAAGTGGGGATTTCCCGGCTTTGATAAAAAGCAGGTGATTTTCAATGCCAGAAGTGAGTCCGCCCTTGAAAAACCTACTTTCCGGGATGCTATGGTCAAACGACGGATTGTGGTGCCTGCTGCCGGCTTCTACGAATGGAACCGTCGCAAAGAAAAAAGTACCTTTTACCGAAAAAACCACCCTGCCCTTTTTATGGCAGGCCTTTACAACCCCTATGAGGAAGGTGAGCGTTTTGTGATTCTGACCACTGCTGCCAACCCCTCCATGGAGCCGGTGCATGACAGGATGCCCTTATTACTGGAAGAAAGCGAGTTGCTCCCTTGGATGCTCGACCCGGACGCAGCGAGAGAAATTTTGATGAAGGTACCCTATTTGTTGGAGAGAAACACGGAGTTCGAACAGATGAGTTTGTTTTAGCACATACCACCCTTGCCTGTACTATGTTTTTCAAACAAATTTTACCTCTTGAATTTCGAACGTATGTTTGTTATAATGGTTCCACAGGAGGTTGTGACGGAGCCTTCTCATCGCGTCACATAAAATCACATGAGTTCAAAAAGTATTATTTTTCATATAGATGTAAACTCAGCCTTCCTTTCCTGGGAGGCTGTTTATCGTTTGGCACATCGGGGAGAAACTCTGGATTTGCGGGAGATTCCTTCGGCCGTGGGAGGTGATATGACTCTGCGGCACGGGATTATTCTGGCTAAATCTCTACCTGCCAAAAAATATGGTGTCCAGACCGGAGAGACTCTTTTGGAGGCACAGCGCAAATGCCCGGGACTGGTGCTGGTACCACCCCATTATAATCTGTACGAGCAATGCTCCGAGGCTTTTATGGAGATTTTGCGGGAGTACTCAGATGTGGTGGAGCAGTACAGTATTGACGAAGCCTTTGTGGATATGAGTGCCAGTTGCCATTTGTTTGGCACTCCGGTAGAAGCTGCCAATGAAATAAGGGAACGTATCAAAAACGAGCTGGGATTTACCGTCAACATCGGTGTTTCCTGCAATAAGCTCTTGGCCAAGATGGCCTCAGATTTTAAGAAACCCGACCGGGTCCACACCCTTTATCCGAAGGAAATAGAAGCGAAAATGTGGCCCCTCTCCGTATCCGAGCTGTTCTTTGTGGGACGTGCCACTACCAAAAAGCTGTTTTCCGTAGGTATCAAAACCATTGGTGAGCTGGCTGCGGCAGATCCGGTGTGGCTGCGTAGTATTTTGAAAAAGCAAGGGGAAATCATTTGGGGCTTTGCCCATGGTGTGGATTGCTCCCCGGTGCTTTCTGCTCCTGCCCCCAACAAAGGCTACGGCAACAGCACCACCATCCCCTTTGACGTAGTGGATGTGCCCAATGCCAAAAAGGTCCTGCTGGCACTGGCAGAAACCGTGGGAAACCGCCTGCGGGAGGATAGTGTTCAGGTAGAGGTGATAGCGGTAGGCATCCGCTACAGCGATCTTTCCTATGTTTCTCACCAAAGGCGTCTGACCGCTTCCACCAATCTTACCGAGGAGCTTTACCGCCATGCCTGCGAATTATTTGAAGAACTTTGGAACGGTGCTCCGGTCCGTCATCTGGGGATTCACACCTGTCGGGTACAGGACAGTGATTTCAGCAGACAACTTACCCTGTTTGATACTTTGGATTATGAAAAGCTGGCGCGGATGGATTTCACTGTGGATAGGATTCGGGAGCGCTTTGGGATAGATTCCGTACAGCGGGCTATCTTCCTGAATCAGCCCATCGACCATATGAGTGGCGGTATCTCCAGGGAAAAACGGACCGTGGATTATGATAAAATAGGGCACCCTACCCTGCCTTAGATATAAGTTTTCAGAAAGGAGGAATCTTCATGGCCTTTGGTATCGGAACCAATCATAAAGAAACAAATGCCGGCCTGATCCGGGGGATACAGAAGGAAATTGCATGCGAATGCTGGTTTACCAGTACCGGAAAGATGATTCCTCTTATGATAAAGGTGAGGGACGAGGATGGAGAAATGCTGGTCATCCGAAAAATAGAGGTTCACTATCAGGAGAAG
>JAZNAS010000097.1:0-9799 GCA_045586625.1 Treponema sp. | reverse complement strand
CTGGGGCAAGGTAAAGCGACGGGAGAAACAGCTGGAGCGCCGTTCCTTAATGAGCCATTCTCCATCCTTTTTCTCCTCCTTCTTTTCTTCCATCTTGGAAGAAATAGAAAGAACCCTATCTTTTAGGTTGATTTCCACGTCCTTTTCGGTGAAACCAGGTAAATCCATATCAAGAATATATGCTGTAGGAGTTTCACGAACGTCAACCTTGGGTGTTACAACTGGGGTAGAAGCCTGGGAAGGTACTAAATCACCCAGATTCCTGTCAATTACATCGAAAAGATCTGATGTAAACCGTGGGTTAAAAAATGCTAATGAATTCATGTGTTACCTCCATTGGTAAAAATAAACTAAATTATGAGTAAGTTTTACCTTACACTATAATTATTGCAATTGCTGTGCCAACTTTTCAAATAATTAAGGAAAAATTAAGTTAAAATTATAATTTTATGTTATATAAGAAAATAAATTGAATCGACAAGATTGTTGAAAAGGTCTATTAGAAATAAAATACAATTCAGGTACGGGACAAAAAAACACGTTCATAGAAAACAGAATAAAATGTGTATCAAAATAACACGTTCAGCTGTGTCGTTTTGGTATAAATGTGACAAAAGGAAGAGGTGAATGCGGGTAGCACCTTGTTTAAAGTACTTCTCTTGATTTTTGACTAGTTGCATTATATGATATGGAGGATGGCACCTGTTATTGAAAACCTATTAATGGATTTTATTCGCATTCAAACCGAAGAATTTTCTGCACAAGATATTCAAGAAGGTTTTTTTCATATTGGTGTAAATATGTCTACAACAGAAATAGAGGCATATCTTGGAATGAATCCCTTTGTCTTCTCACTGGAAGGCGGAACCTTTTTGACTCGTGCTGGAGCTTTTACTGGTGCTACCTTTACTATAAAGCCCACTGTAAAGGAAATTGAGGGTGGATACTTGTTGGTGGGCCATCGTTGTATACCCTTTGTAGATTCGGAGCAATCATCTGGAGCGCTACGGTTTTCCTTTGATAACGAAATTCTTCCTCGAAAGATAATGGATTTTCCCTTGCGAGAGGCCTTGCCGTTTTTTTCCTTATTTGGCGAGGAATATGCCATTCAGTTCATCCTTTCTGATCCTGCGGCTCGAGATAGTATGCTCCGTTCCTTTGAAGAGGAGCTGCCGCAAAGTGTCAGCTTGACGGTTATTGACTGCTCTAAGATTTTTAAGGATTGGAGCTTCAAGCGGGGAGACTTGCTGTTGGCAGAGGTTGTAGATTGGCGTGGAGGAATTGTAAAAATACATCCCCTGTGTAGCCATAAGGAAAATCCCTTTCAGCAGCAGCCTGTAGATCAACAACGGAGTGAATGGTATAAGCTTTTTGAAAAAAGACTGTTGGAGAGCTTTGACGCTTATGGCCCCTGTGGGACCATAGAAGAACAGCTGGCACGAGTATTCTTTATGCATCAAAGGGAGCTGTGCAAGGACATTGCCGGAACTATTGAAGAAGGAATCAAGAAATCCAAGCTCATCGGTATGGAGCCCTATGGTGTGGAAAGCCGTTTGTGGTTTAAAGGACAGGAAGTACCTGCAGTGGGTCCCTGGTTACAGCCAAATGACAGCTTGGAAGAAAGTGAGCCTTCAGCCTGGAGCAATGAGCAGCTTAATGCTGAAATGATGCTATGGCCCAAGGTAATCTTTGATTCATGGATTGTTGACGGGTTATACAATAAAAAAAATAATGAAGAAGCTCTTATAAATTTGATTTTAGGCGAGTCAACCTCACCTTTGGATGTGCTGAAAAGAAAGCGTCTTCAAGGAACAATACGGTCACGAAGGAGCAAGCTGGAGGAAACTTATAATTGGTTTGCAGATTTTGAGCGAGGGCCAATTCGTCATCGTTTATTGGAGCTTCATACAAAGGTTTTTGCCCTGGTGTTGGAGCTGGACGATGTAGACGACCAGCTGGAGGGCTTTCCTCAGCAGCCATTGGTAATTCTCACCCAGCTTTCTACCCATATTCAATATATGCTGGAAAGTCTGCTGCGTGATGTAAATCTGAGGGATGATGATGTCCGAGCCATGGCAGCTTCCTTGGAAGGAATGGAATATAATTTTGAGGAAGTGTCTGCAGAGCTGAAGTCAGCCTTGGCAGCTAGTTATAGAAATCGATTTACTGTCATTAAAGGTGATAAAAAAGAATAGCTGTTTTCAGTTTGCCTTCACCTTTCTTTCGATTTTCAGTGATTTCGTAGTTTTTTGATTGATAATAATAAACTCTCTTGGTATAATTTACAAAATACCTGTTACGTAAGCCAGCATAGATTAATTTTTTGATGGCTTGGCTTCGTAGCTGAATTGAGGAGTATGATATGAATATGAAGGGCTTGGAGGCCACTGCACTCTCTATCCGCAGTTTATCTATGGACGCAATTCAAAAGGCCAAGTCTGGTCACCCTGGACTTCCGCTGGGTTGTGCAGAATTGGCAGCTGTACTGTATGGTCAAGTGATGAAGCATAATCCTGCCGATTCAAGCTGGGTAGACAGAGATCGTTTCTTGCTTTCTGCCGGACATGGGTCCATGCTTTTGTATTCTATTCTTCATATTAGTGGTTATAAGGTAACCATGGATGACGTGAAATCCTTCCGCCAGATTGGTTCCCATTGTCCCGGTCATCCTGAGTTTGGAGACACTGATGGCGTTGAATGTACCAGCGGTCCTCTTGGTCAGGGAATTGCCGTGGCAGTGGGTGAGGCTATAGCCGAGACGATGCTGGCCGCCCGCTTTAATACTGCTGAACACAAGGTTGTTGACCACTATACCTATGTCCTGGTTGGTGAAGGCTGCTTGATGGAGGGTGTTTCTGCAGAAGCTTCAAGCCTGGCCGGTCACTTGAAGCTGGGCAAGTTGATTGTATTCTACGACGAGAACAAGATTAGTATCGATGGTTCCACAGACATTACCTTTACCGAGGATATTGCCGGCCGCTACAAGGCCTACGGCTGGCAGGTTTTGGCTGGCGATATGTACGATATGGCTGGAATTGCCAAGCTGGTGGATGAGGCCAAGGCTGAAACTGACAAGCCCACCTTGATTATGCTGAAGTCTGTCATTGGAAAGGGTTCTCCTGTAGCTGGAACCTCCACCGCCCACGGTGCTCCTTTGGGAGATGAGAACATTGTAAAGGCAAAGAAGGAGTTGGGATTGGATCCAGCAAAGACCTTCTTCGTAGTGCCTGAAGCCTATGACTATTTCAAGGCTCGTGGTGCTGAGCTTGCCCAAGCCCAGGCTGACTGGAACAAGACCTTTGAGGCTTGGTCTGCTGCAAATCCAGATCTGCGAAAGCTGTGGGAGGATATGCATTCAGGAACGGTTGCTGATGCGGAGCTTCCTTGCTACAAAGTGGGAGATTCCCTGGCGACCCGGGCCGCCTCTGGAAAGGCGCTGCCTGTTATGGCAAAGGCTTGTCCTGCTTTGGTTGGTGGTTCTGCTGACCTGGAGGGCCCCAACTCCACCGCATTGAAGGAGCATGGTATATACAACGCTGACAATCGTGAGGGACGCACCATCCGCTTTGGTATCCGTGAGTTTGCCATGGCAGCCATTAGCTCCGGTATTACCCTCCATGGTGGATTGCGTGGCTTCTGTGCCACCTTTGCTGTTTTTGCTGACTATGAGCGACCAGCTCTCCGTGTAGCCTCCTTGATGAAGCTGCCTGTCATCTACATTTTGACCCACGACTCCATCTTTGTTGGTGAGGACGGCCCCACCCACCAGCCTATCGAAACATTGGCTTCCCTGCGGGGAATTCCCGGTGTGCAGGTTCTTCGTCCTGCCGATGCGGAGGAAACCAACGAGGCTTGGAGGATGGCAATGGAATCAAAGGATCATCCTGTATGCTTGCTGTTGAGCCGCCAGAATCTGACTGTATTTGAAAAGGCAGATGCCGACTGGAAGAACACCATCAAGTGCGGTGGATATATTGTACGAAAGGGCGGCGACACTCCTGACATTACCATCGTGGCCACTGGATCCGAGGTGGAGATGGCTTTGAAGGCTGCCGACATGGTGGAAGGAAAGCGGATTCGTGTTGTTTCAATCATGGACAGGGAGCTGTTCTTGAGCCAGCCCAAGGCTATCCGAGACACCATCCTTGGTAATGCTCCTCGTGTGGTGGTGGCAGAGGCTGGAATCAAGATGGGCTGGGAAGCTGTAGCCACCAGTCAGGAAGACTTGTTCTGCCTGACTGGATTTGGTGCTTCTGGACCTGCCGCAAAGGTTGCCGAGCACTTTGGATTTACCGCAGAAAAGCTTGCTGAGGCTTTGAAGAAATAGGCTGGAATATAATTCTGGGAACTAGCTTTTATCAGCTGGTTCTCAGAAATTGCTTCCTCACAGGCGTGCTGGAGGAAGTTACAAAGAGTGATGGCGGAAATTAAACAGAACCAAGTTTCTGGGTTTGGTTGGGGTGCCTGGGAGAAAGACAGGGCCATGGACAACTACAACCTGTACATCCAAGGGATTCCCGTCAAATGAGGGCGGTATATTTCCGGCGGATAGCAGGGATCCTCCTGTGCGGCGGAATCCTGCTGGCAGGTGTCTTTCCGCCCTGGCCAAGGAGCTGGTGGAAAACCCCACCTCCGGCCGCAAGATTGACTTCATCTGTCAGGAAATCAATCGGGAGATAAACACCATCGGCTCAAAGAACCAGTTTACCGAGGTGGGCGCCATGGTCATCACCGCCAAGGACGCACTGGGGAACATCAGGGAACAGGCCTTTCGCAAGGCTCCGGGCGGATTTCTTGGCCTCCTGTATGCTTGTCACGCTACCGTAGCCTGTTGTTGCCGAGGTTATCAGCCCGCATCCAAATGATTTCCCTATGAAATCACCGTAAAAGCTCTTTTTCCAATAATTTCAATGCCTTTGCTCGTATAGTTTCAGGATTATCATTTGAATGGACACCCTTTTCATCTTCCTTAGGCAGCACTTCTTTGCACTGATAATTATGTCCGCTCAAAAGTATTATTGCCTCGGCGGTCAACGCTACGTCTTTGCTTTTTTTCAGATAGTCAAGCAAAAATAATTTTCCTACATCTCCGTATTTGTCAAAGAAAGCTCTCAGTGTTAAAAATAATTGCGTGTTTCGTTTGTCTTTCAGCAAATGAAAATACCAATTGATTTTTTCTTCTGTAACATCAGTTTGCAATTCCTTGATAAATTTCATGATTTGTGAAAAGTCATTAGAGATAACCAATTGTTCATATTTAATCATATAGGCTTCATTCATAAGTGCTACTCCTCATATTTGTATTTTGCTGGATTGAACAGATGATAGGTGCTTCCACAAAATTTTCTAGGGATTCTGGCAATGAGTTAAAATACTCGCAATAGGAAACGATGGAGGGGATTATGAACTCAATCTCATCCATGGTTCTCCTTGAATGTCCTCCTCTAAACTAATTGCCGACACCTGCTGCCCAACAATAGGATTCTCCTGCTTGGTCAGCTCCTTGTACTGAAACTCCAAAGAGGTAGGCTCGTCTGAAAATGCGATCGGCTCCAGCTGTTCCCGGTCAATAGGACCGTGCATTCGCTCCTCCATCCGTCTCAGCCGTTCCCGCTTCCTCTACCCGCCGGCCATGCTCCGCTTGAGGTATATAGCCGATAGCCTTCCACTCAATCCTTTTGCTGCTTTTTTTAGAAATCTCCTCTCTCTCCCAGTAGGAACCACCCATTCTTCTAGTTGTAATCTCTTCTGTTATTTCCCCATAATTGAAGATACCCGCTTTCCGTTTAGCAACAAATGAGTAGCATATTTCATGGGTACGGAGGTCATATAGAAAATGACCTATCATATCAACAGGATTTCCATCCCCAAAATTAGGCGGGGGAATATATTGCTCATCCATTGTCCACGGCAACTCTTTGGAAACTCTATAAAATACGATTTCGATGTATTTTACCTCGGCAGCTGGGAACCTGTCCGTTATCATGGTTATAGACTGATGAATGAATTCATAGGAAAGTATTTGTCGAAAGTTGTCAGATAAATATACCTCAAGCTCCTCTATGTCAGCGGGTGGATGTTTGACAAGAAATGATTTTGTCCTTCTGTCTCCATAAATCCAGGGAACAAAGTCGGCGAAATCCAATGCCCGTATTTCCGGCTGTCCTTCGGCACAACTGACAAAAATCATGGTAAAAATGAGCAGGAGCCTGAGCTTCAGCTCCTCCTTGTCATTCATTTCCTTCAATTTCCACCTCCACTGGCTGTTCGTGGTGCGCATAGTCTACAAACGCCTTGCAGCCGGTTTCACACTCATTGAAATGCTGCAATATGTCTAACGTTGTACTTATTATTGCACATTGTCGAGTCTGCCTTCAATTGTTCCATTTTTGTCCAATGCCTTCCATAAAGTCAATGGCATCCTCCTCTGACTTTAAATCATGTTTTGTACCACGAACTAATATTCCTGAAAAATAAGTAGTGTTGTACGAGATATTGATTTCCCCCGTGATGTTCGCTACCAGGTCATTGTCTTGATGACGAATGACATACACCTTGTCGTGATGGCTTTCTCTTTTACTTGAATGAATATATGAAATTGTGTACTTGTCTAGGCAAGAGTTATTTTTTGTATATATTTCAGTACCATCCAGCTCTAAGATTTGAAATCTTACAAGTTCGCCGTCCAAATATTCATAAGCGGCATTTGCTGCATATATGTAGTTGCTCTGTATAAATTGGATATGCAATTCGGCATTTTCTATACGATACTTATGATTGTCAAAATAACTTAATGCAAACAATTCAGCGTAATATGGGAAATAAAAACCATTTCCCAAAAAGGAGATGGTATCGGATATGGACTTATTGTCTACAAGTTCTGTCTTTAAGGCATTATAACTATCCTCATACATATAGAACTTATCATCATTCACTTTTACAATATTGTCTGAAAAGAAAGAGATTTCATATTTTTTTATCATTCCATCAGGTTCAAAAATACAAAGCGCAACAGCATCTCTTTTTACTGTATTCATTTCCAACCTCAGCCTCTCAGATACTTTATTGTCTATATCCTTTGCGAAGACCTTCAGCCTGCTTTGTTCCCGAACATAAAAATATATATAATTTTCCATGGATTCATTCGACTCTGCAATGGCAGTCTCTGAATCAATGTCATTATATAACATCGAAAAGCTGATGTACTCCAGCTCCAAAGAAAATATTGGCAAACTAACTATAAACAAGATGGTTGGTATCAATATCCTTTTCAAAGCAAACTCCTAATTGCCTCCCCAATTATAGCACACGCCGTCGCCGTTATGTCCACACAAAAGCATCGGATAATCTGCCTGTGTTTTTGTGCGCTTAATCTCTTGTATTTCATTGACTTTCATCTTCCTGTTTCCTGAAAGATTGATGGTAATTTGTTCTGTGATGCTATGGTGATGAATTTTTTATAAAATAATATTTTATAAAATAATATATGTATACTTTTGTTTTTGAAACATCAATCTCAAGCTGAGGCCCTATACTGATGACTCTATCATTTTTCCATTGCATGAACTCGTATGGAATGCTCACCTCGCCTATAGGAAAATAAGAAGGAGCCTCTGTATATAGGTGTTTTCTGACAAGAGGGAAATTTGTATTTACACAATAAATGAATAGCTTTCCGCTTCCAGATGCATAAGCTCCAGTTGGTGTAAAATAAACATCACAATAGTATGACTTGTCTGGGGAATAAACAGTTTGTATTTTTACCTTGTTTTGCTCTTCAGAAATTAAAAACATCAATGCCATGAATCCAACCGTCAAAAAAAATAAATAATATACAAAATATAAAATCGAGGAAAAATAAGAGGGAATACATGCTATGGAAATCAGCCGTCTTTTGTTCTTTTCATATTTTCTTTTTGAATATGAACAAGAAATTCTTGCTACTATAAATACAACTATCGGGAAAATTATATTTGCAACAGTGCCATTCCATTCTACATTAGTCAAGAAAAAATAGGTTAATAATATTCCTAGGAAAAAATTTAGAGCCACCAAAAGAACGGGGGACCTTGAATAAGGATTTCCATTGCATTTACCTTGCTTCTTCATATGCATGTGTTTCTCCTAATACAACTCCTATGTGTTTTTCATCCGCCTTGATATAAAGCACTTCCTTGAACATCCTTTGAGGAACAGGATAACCCAAAAAATCTGTACATATATAAGAGTCCCGCAGCCAATCGGGAGGAACCACGAGGGACTCCTCTCCTATTTCCAATGTGGTGTATATCGGATTCTTAAACTCACTCCATCGCTTGCGGAAGCAAGGAATTTAAATGGCAATGGCTTTTTCCACAAAAAAATAGATGGAAAAATATCAAGACAGGCGAGGAAGGCAGATGGCATTTAGATGAATCACTTATGCAGCGTGCCGTAAAACAGGCCATTTTGGAAGCTGGCATCAATAAAAACGCAAGTTGCCACACCTTTCGTCATTCTTTTGCAACTCACTTGCTGGAAAACGGATACGATATAAGGACAATCCAGGAACTTCTTGGCCACAGCGATGTGAGTACAACAATGATTTATACCCATGTCCTAAATCGCGGAGCCGGTGGTGTAATAAGTCCTCTGGATAAAATGTAAAACTTACCAGTATCCGTGTAAAAATCTGGACACATTCGTGAAAGTGTTGCATACTAAGGAATAAGTAAAATGATGCAAGAATTTACACTGACACTTTTTGCAGTGTAAACTTCTTACAACTGATACGGAGAAATTATGTTAGGCGGACGCCCGCACTGGGGCGCTTTGGAGGAAAAAATGAAAAAAAGTATATTTTGTATATTCTTAGTTATTTTTGGAATTGGTCTTTACGCACAAGATTATACATTAAAATCCTTAAATTTTGTTCTTACAAAGGAAGTAAATGATATATTCCAAATCGGAGTAACCTTAGATTCTTCAAACAGTGATAGTGTTATAAGTATGTATAAAGGTACTGTTGTTGATTTAAATCGTGAATCCAATAATTCTACAAACCTTGGAAAATATGTAGAAGTTGTAACAGAATTTAATTATTTCTATTTAGGTGAAGAAAAAAAAGTAGATGTACATATGGTATATTCAAATTTATCTTATATTCCTGAAGAAATCTCAGTTGGTTATAAAATAGAAACACAAACATCTATCGGAGTCGCTAAAAAAAGATCTAGTCCTTTAATGAAAAACAATGACTTAATGATAAGTATGTATACATTGGATAGAGAATTTTATTTGGAATATTATACATCTCAAGTATCTAATAAAGTTTTAGATTTACATTGGTATTCAATTGTAAACGTTTTGTATAGAAGAATTCCAAATCCAGATATTTTCCAATATGAAGAGATTAATACTGAAAAAATAAATTTTGAATCTTTAGAAATCAATAAACGTATTAGATTCTATTATAAATTAGAGGAATATCCATCAATACAAGATCCAGTCTATGTCAAACTTTTTATGTCAGCTGCTTTAGTAGGATTAATACCAAATTATCAGAATCGAAATTATTCTTATGTTGAATATATAAAAAATTCAAATTCCAAAATACTACTTCTTTGGCCTGAGGCTGTTGTAAATGATTACAAAGAAAAAAAATTAAAAGGCAAAGAAATATATTTATTTGGAAGAAAGGTAGCCCCAACAGCATCAATGGCAACATTATCAAATCCATCGACAATGTGATAAATATTTCAAGAAAATACAGTGGTATCGGCAACAACGCCATAAAGAACAATACCAATATAGCCAGTCC
>JAZNAS010000096.1:0-41481 GCA_045586625.1 Treponema sp. | reverse complement strand
GCATTGGACAATATCAGAATTGAGCGTTTGTGGAGAAGCCTCAAATATGAAGACATCTACTTGAAACGCTATGAGAACATGAGGGAGTTGAAATCAGGTGTGGATGCCTACTTCACTTTCTACAACAGGGCAAGGTTCCATCAGTCGCTAGATTACAGTGTACCTGATGAAATGTATGAATCCTTCCAGTGCAATGAACTGGAATACAAACAGGCTGTATAACTTATACACCTTAAACCTGTGGATTTTTTTGTGTTGACAAAGTAGCTCATTATACTATATAGACATATTTTTCTGCATAATCCATTGTCTTGGCAAAGTCTGGCCAATAAGATTGTAAAAACGCAAGATTACCCATAATTCCCAACTTCTGACAAAAAGAACCTATAGGAACATTATATTGTTGAATTCACAAAACTGCAACCTTGCGCACAAAGGAAAACGATGAGCCTTTGGCCACACCCTTTTACACTTAAAAAACACTGCAAGTCAGATAGATTCGTAAACACTTGTAATATAAAAAAAAGCACTTCAACCGAAGTGCTTTGTCTATGGGCCCACCTGGACTTGAACCAGGGACCTACGGATTATGAGTCCGCAGCTCTAACCGACTGAGCTATAGGCCCGAAATATGGTTGATACTTTAGCATATAAACGAGGAAAAATCAAGAACCAGTTTTTTCAGAATCATTTTCCTTTGGATTATTTTGTTTCTTGCTTCCTTTCTTTGGATTTGCAGGAAACCAGCCTTTTTCCACCCGCTCCTCCTGCTCCTTCAATTCCCCGATGCTCCACAGGCAGGAAAAGCCAACCACAGCAAGAGTTGCCGCACCTATTATATTTTCCACAAAAAGAGAAATGACACAAAAAACGATTCCCGCCACAAGAAAGATTGGCCAGATTTTTGCAGAAAAGTAATATTCACCCTTTATTACAATGGGATGAAAAACGCCTATAGTTACAAAGCTTATTATCCCGATAATTACTCCAGTCCAGTTCATACTTAACGCTCCTATACAATTTCACTTGATTTTAGAATACGGAATCAACTATATAACGTTTGCTTTAAATAGTCTATTGCTTTTGCTCACCAAAAAAAAGAGTCCCTATGAAGTGGTCAAGAAGACTACACTTTGCAATAGGAACTCTTTTTGCACTAATATCCTGTAATTTTATAAAATATTACAGAGCCTTCAATGCATTCAAAACCTCGTCATAATTTGGCTCTGAAGTAACCTCATCTACAACCTGTACATAGCGGACAACATCTTTTTCATCCACAATGAAGATTGCACGAGCAAGCAAGCCCAACTCCTCAATCATTACACCAAAAGCCTTTCCAAAAGCTCTATCCTTGTAATCTGAATAAAGCTTGACAGCTTCAATACCAGCAGCACCGCACCAACGGGCCTGAGCAAAGGGCAAATCCATAGAAATTACATTGATGGAAACATTACCTAAAGCAGCTGCTTCTTTATTAAAACGACGAACCTCTGTATCACAAACGGGAGTATCAATTGAAGGAACGGTAATGAAGACACGTGTTCCCTTCAAATCACTCTGAGTTACAGCACTTAAATCTCCAGCTACAACAGTAAAACTAGGAGCAGCTCCTCCCACTGCAGGTACTGAACCAACCAAATTCATAGGGGTTCCACTCATTTTAACTTGCATATTCATCCTCCTGGATTATCACTTAATCTAACAATGTCTCATCGGACACTATGAATACTATATATTTTACAGTGAAAATAGTCTATAAGATTATATTCCCGTTATCTACTTTTAATAAAAAAGAACCTCCCAAAGGAGGTTCCCAACAGTTCATATCAACCAAAAACTTCTGCGTAGATTTTTTTTCCAAGCTCCTCAGCTGGGGCACTTGGATCTAAGCCATGATCCTTAAAGTACTGATCTTTCTCAGATTGAATCATTTCGCTCAGTTCCTTGTTGAACTCTTTCATAAAATCTTCAAAGCTCATAGTACACTCCGCACATCAAATATATTTTACGACCTTTCAAAATACGTAGTTATTATAGCAAACATTTTAAAATTGTACAAACATTTTTTTAATAAATTTAAAAAAAACAAACCGCAATCTTCAACTTATATCAGATTGCGGTTTATAAAACTCTCCCGAAGGAGCATTACACAATACTACCAACGATAATGTGCAAAAGCCTTGTTTGCCTCTGCCATCTTGTGGGTATCTTCCTTCTTCTTGTAGGCAGTACCAGTATTGTTGTATGCATCCATCAGCTCGTTAGCCAAGCATTCACCCATTCCGTGTCCACTCTTGGCACGTGCAGCCTTAATAATCCAGCGCATTGCCAATGCTTCACGACGAGCCTCACGAATCTCAACAGGAACCTGATAGGTAGCACCACCAACACGGCGAGACTTAACCTCAACCATGGGCTTAACGTTTTCAAGAGCCTTCAAGAATACTTCCAAGGGTTCCTTGTCAGTCTTCTTCTTCAACAAATCCATTGCCTCGTAAATAATACGTACACAAGTAGCCTTCTTTCCATCGATCATCATACGACAAACGAACTTAGAAATAACAGGGCTGTTGTACTTTGAATCAGGAGCAACAGGACGGTTAATGCTTTTATTCTTTCTTCCCATCTTATCTCTCCTTATGCCTTAGGCCGCTTTGCGCCATACTTAGAGCGTCCGCGCTTTCGATCCTCTACACCGAGAGTATCCTTTGCACCACGAATAATGTGATAGCGAACACCAGGGAGGTCCTTAACACGACCACCGCGAATGAGAACAACGGAGTGCTCCTGCAAGTTATGTCCAATACCAGGAATATATGCAGTAACTTCAAATCCATTACCAAGGCGAACACGAGCAACCTTACGAAGGGCTGAGTTCGGCTTCTTAGGGGTGACAGTCATAACACGGGTACAAACACCACGCTTCTGAGGACAGGACTGAAGTGCAGGTGACTTAGTTCTGTTTGCAACTGTCTTTCGTCCATGACGAATCAACTGATTTATTGTAGGCATTAGCCTTTTCTCCTATATTCCACCGGCAGCACTCCGGCTAAATTTGGCGAATCAAAATCTACACCAAGTGCGTAGAATGCATAAAATAATATCAAGAATTCTGCATCAGTGTCAATGACCCGATGCAGAATCAGATTTATTTCTCCTCAACCTCAAATTCCACATCATCCTGAAGGGCAATCCTCTCCTGCTCTTCCCGCTCCAGCCGTCGTCGCTCGACAATTTCGTGCATCTGCTCATCCAAGTCGGATGCATTGTCGTCAAACAACTTGATGTTCTTGTAATTGCTGATGCCAGTACCAGCAGGAATCAAGTGACCGATTGATACGTTTTCCTTCAATCCGCGCAAGTAGTCAATAGAACCTGCAATGGCTGCATTGGTAAGAACTCTTGTTGTCTCCTGGAAGGAAGCAGCTGAGATGAAGGAATCAATGTTCAACGCAGACTTTGTAATACCTTGGAACATGGGGCGGGCAACAGCTGGTTTACCACCACTTTCCAATACCTTACGATTTTCTGCATGGAACTTATATTTGTCCACCTGCTGTCCATAGATAAACTTGGAGTTACCAACAGAAACAATCTCAACCTTACGCAGCATCTGGCGAATAATGACACCGATGTGCTTGTCGTTGATAGTTACACCCTGAGTTCGGTACACCTGCTGAATTTCATCCATCAAGTAGTTCTGCAGGGCATTCTCACCAAGAATTGCCAGAATGTCATGGGGACTGATGGAACCGTTGCAAAGCTTTTCACCTGCAACAACCTCGTCTCCATCACGAATCAAGAGCTTGCGGCTAATGGGAACTTGATGTTCAAATTTCTTTCCGTATACGTCTTCAACCACAATAAGCCGTTTTCCCTTTGAAATTCCCTTGAACTGAACAGTACCAGAAATCTGGGACAATACAGCAGGCTCCTTGGGTTTTCGGGCTTCAAATAATTCAGAAACACGAGGCAGACCACCAGTAATATCCGCTGTCTTAGAAGCTTCTCTTGGAGTTCGAGCGATAATTTCACCTTCTTTGATGGTGTCGCCCTCGTTCACAGACAAGATAGCTCCTACTGGCAAATAATAACTGGCGATTTCAGTCTTTGTTGCATCGGTAATAAATATACGTGGTAGCTTTGTCTCACTGTGCAGGTCTGTAATAGTTCTTTCAATCTTACCTTGCTCAGTAATATCCTCCCGTAAGGTGGAACCAAGGATAATATCCTCAAAGTTTATAGTACCAGTTTTTTCTGCAATAATTGGATCGGAATACGGCTCGAATTCAGCCAAGCTCTTCTGCTTGGGAACAAACTCACCTTCCTTTACAACAACAGTTGATCCGTTTTGAATCTCAATAACCTGTTCATTACCAATCAAATACAGAGCATTGCCTTTAATCGCAACACGTGCGGCATGAGAAGCAACAACGTCCTTGCCTTCATGAGCAAACAATGGAGCATCCTTGAATACCAGCTCTCCATCTTCAACCAACAATTTGTCATTTGCCTCTACAGTAAACTTGTCCAAAACCTTGGCAACAGTCATGGAGCCCTTTCGAGCGAACAACTGATTACCAGAAGCTGTCTGGATGATACTTGTTCCCTTGATTTTTTCTACAAGAACATCGTTCTTCAAAGAGATTGAGTTTTCTTCCGTTGCACGAGATGCGATACCACCAGTATGGAAGGTACGCATGGTCAACTGTGTACCAGGCTGTCCAATTGACTGGGCAGCGATGATTCCAACCGCCTCACCGATTTCAACAATCTTGTTGCGGGCCAAGTTTCTTCCGTAGCACTTGCAGCATACTCCATGCTTACATTCACAGGTCAAAACAGTTCGCAGCTTAACCTTCTCAACACCAGCTTCTTCAATTTTAGCGGCCAATTCGTCGGTGATATATTCATTTACATCACAAATCACTTCACGTGTAATGGGATTCAGAACTCTTTCCAATGTAAAGCGACCTGCAATTCGATCCCGCAAGGATTCAATCACTTCGTCACCTTCCTTAACAGCTGAATACTCCAATCCGTTGATGGTTCCGCAGTCCTCTTCGTTTACAACAACATCCTGTGCAATATCAACAAGACGACGGGTCAAATAACCTGCGTTAGCAGTTTTAAGAGCCGTATCAGAAAGACCTTTTCGAGCACCGTTGGTTGAAATGAAGAACTCGATAACAGACAACCCTTCCTTAAAGTTTGAACGGATGGGCAACTCGATGATGTCACCGTTAGGCTTTGCCATCAAGCCACGCATACCAGCCAACTGACGGATCTGGTTCTTACTACCACGAGCACCAGAAGCGGCCATCATGTAAATGGTATTGAATCCATCCTTGTCCCGCTCCAAGTTGTTCATCATGGTTTTTGTCAAATCTTCATTAGTACGTGACCACAATGAGGTTACCTTTTCATAGCGCTCTGCAGCAGTCATTTCACCAACATTGAAGCTCTTCTGAATCTTCTCAACCTCTTTGTTGGCCTCTTCGATAATCTTGAACTTTTCTTCTGGAATAAGAATATCTTCCATTGAAATTGTTGCACCAAAGAAGGTTGCATATCTATAACCAACAGCCTTGATAGCGTCCAGCATCTGAACCGTCAGCCAAGCTCCCTTTTCTGCATAAACCTTTTCAATCAGACTCTTCAGTTCCTTATCACCCAACAGCTCGTTTACGAACTCAACGTCAGCAGGCATTTCCTCATTAAATTTCAATCGCCCGGCTGTTGTAGAAATAACGGCACCATTGTAGGGAGCCTTTCGTACAGGAACTTGAATTTCTGCCTGCCACTCAATTACGTTGGAGTCAGCTGCAAGGAAGGCCTCTTCCTCGGAGCTAAAACGCTTTCCAGTACCCTTGGCAGTGGGCTTAATCTTTGTCAGATAGTAGATACCCAAAACCATATCCTGAGAAGGATAGACGATGGTCTTGCCGTTAGCAGGGTCAAGAAGGTTTCGTGCAGAAAGCATCAATGTCCAACACTCCATCTGAGCGGCCTGGGTCAAAGGCACGTGAACAGCCATCTGATCACCGTCAAAGTCAGCGTTGAATGCACGACAAACAAGGGGATGCAAGCGGATAGCCTTTCCTTCTACAAGTACAGGCTCAAAGGCTTGGATACCCAATCGGTGCAAGGTAGGGGCACGGTTCAACATAACGGGATGTTCCCGAACAACCTCATCAAGAATCTTGAACACCTCAGGCTTTTCCATATCAACAGCGATACGAGCCTTCTTGACATTGTATTCAATGTTCTTGTCCACCAGCTTTTTCATAATGAAGGGCTTGAACAACTCCAAAGCCATCTTTGTGGGTAAGCCGCACTGCCACAGCTTTAACTCAGGACCTACGACAATTACAGAGCGACCGGAATAGTCAACACGCTTTCCCAACAAATTCTGTCGGAAACGCCCCTGCTTACCCTTCAACATATCAGAAATAGACTTAAGGGGTCTATTAGAAGCCCCCTTAACAGCCCGCTTACGCTTGGAGTTGTCAAACAGTGCATCCACGGCCTCCTGCAGCATACGCTTTTCATTTCTGATGATAATATCAGGAGCAGAAAGCTGCATCAGTCTCTTGAGGCGATTGTTTCTGTTAATAACACGACGATACAAATCGTTCAGGTCAGATGTGGCAAAGCGGCCTCCGTCCAACTGAACCATAGGTCTCAGCTCAGGTGGAATTACAGGAATTACGTCCAAAATCATCCAGGAACACTTGTTTCCGGAAGCACGGAAATTTTCCACCAATTCGATTCGCTTCAAAAGACGCTTGTCGCTCTTGGGGCCCTTTTCCTCCATCTTCATTCGAAGCTCTACAGCCAATTCGTCAAGATTCAAGCCTTCCAGCAAAACCTTGATTGCCTCAGCTCCCATTTGAGCTTGAAATGCTCCACCATAGCGCTCCTGGGCTTCCATGTACTCATCTTCCGAGAGCAACTGCATCTTCTTCAGGTCGGTATCACCAGCATCAATTACAATATACTTCTCATAGTACAATACAGAACGCAATGCATTCTGCTGCAAGTCTAGCAACAGGCCCATGCGTGTGGGAGAAGAACGATAGTACCAGATATGTGATACAGGTGCAGCCAATTCGATGTGTCCCATGCGTTCACGACGCACCTTGAAGTGAGTTACCTCAACACCACATCGATCACACACAACACCCTTGTATCTGATGGACTTGAATTTTCCACAGAAACACTCCCACTCCTTGGTTGTACCGAAAATACGTTCGCAGAAAAGTCCATCCTTCTCTGGCCGGAGAGTACGGTAATTTATTGTCTCTGGCTTTTTTACCTCTCCGTATGACCAAGCACGCATAACATCTGGTGAGGCAAGCTTTATCATCAAACTGTCAAAATCTTGAATATCCCGCATACAAATCTCTCCTATGATTCGAAGTCAGAACCAATCTTATTGATCATATCCTCGTCACGCTCTGTGAGAGGTATCTGCTTACCCTTCTCATCGTAGATTGTGAGATCAAGGGCCAAACCACGCAGCTCCTGAACAAGAACGTTGAAGGATTCCGGAACACCAGCCGCTGTGGAAGGCTCACCCTTAACGATTGACTCATAAATCTTTGAACGACCATTCATATCGTCAGACTTGATAGTCAGGAGCTCCTGCAAGGTATTGGCGGCACCATAGGCTTCAAGTGCCCATACCTCCATCTCTCCCAATCGCTGGCCACCGAACTGAGCCTTACCACCGAGAGGCTGCTGGGTAACAAGAGAGTAAGGCCCCGTTGAGCGAGCGTGCATCTTGTCGTCAACCAAGTGGTGAAGCTTCATAAAGTAGATAACTCCAACAAATACATCGTTCTTGAAAGGCTCTCCAGTACGTCCGTCACGGAGTGTAGCCTTGGAGCTTGAATGGAAGCCAGCCTCTACCAACTTGGCTTCGATTTGCTCGTTTGAAGGAGACTGGAATACTGGAGCTTCGTACCACTCATTCAAGTATTTTCCCGCCAAGCCCAACTCAGATTCCATAATCTGACCGATGTTCATTCGAGAAGGAACACCCAGAGGGTTCAAACAAATATCAAGTGGTGTACCGTCTTCCAAGTAAGGCATATCCTCAATAGGAAGAATACGTGCAACAATACCCTTGTTTCCGTGTCGACCAGCCATTTTGTCACCTTCACGAAGCTTGCGCTTTGTTGCAATCAAAACCTTTACCACCTCTTCTACACCAGGGTTCAAGTCATTTCCATCAACACGGCGCAGACGCTGAACGTCGATTACAGTACCCTCTACACCATGGGGAACACGCAATGAAGTATCTCGTACCTCTTTTGCCTTTTCACCAAAGATTGAGTTCAACAGCTTGAACTCAGGTGTTGTTTCAGTCTCACTCTTAGGTGTAGTCTTACCGACCAAAATGTCTTGAGAGCGAACGACTGCACCAATACGAATAACACCTTCCTGGTCAAGGTTAGCCAGCAATTCCTCGTTGGTATTGGGAATATCACGGGTAATTTTCTCTGGTCCAAGCTTTGTGTCACGAATCTCAGTGGAGTATTCACGGATATGGATAGAAGTAAACATATCTTCTTTCAGAACACGCTGAGAGATGAGGATAGCATCCTCGTAGTTATATCCATTCCATGGCACGAATCCAACCAAAATGTTTCGGCCGAGAGCCAATTCTCCATTGAAGGTGGCAGGACCATCTGCAAGAACGTCCCCCTTCTTTACCTTTTGCCCCAACTCCACGATAGGTCTTTGGTGATAGCAGGTATCCTGGTTTGTTCTCTGATACTTCAGAATCTGGTACATATCCAAAATGCCATCATCAGCTCCATCAGGCTTAACACGAATCTCATCGGCTGCTACAAACACAACCTCTCCATCACGTTTAGCCTTGATAAGTACACCAGAATCATAGGCACACTTTGCTTCCATACCAGTTCCTACATGAGGAGGCTCAGGGAACAACAAGGGAACAGCCTGACGCTGCATGTTTGAACCCATGAGGGCACGGTTGGCGTCATCATGCTCCAGAAAGGGAACAAGGGCGGCAGAAACAGAGATAACCTGCTTGGGAGACACGTCCATATACTGCACATCCTTGGGAGAACGTGTAGTATAGTCACCCTGATGGCGACATGAAATATGCTCAATGGCAAAGGTTCCATCCTCCTTAAGGTTGGTGGAAACCTGTCCAATGTAATATTTGTCCTCATCCATGGCAGACAGATAATCAACCTTGTCGGTCGCCTTTCCGTCTACAATCTGTCGGTAAGGTGCCTCCAAGAATCCATACTCATTAACACGAGTATAGATGGCGAGGGAAACAATCAAACCAATGTTTGGTCCTTCAGGTGTTTCGATAGGACACATACGTCCATAGTGAGTATAGTGAACGTCACGAACCTCAATACCAGCGCGATCACGAGAAAGACCACCAGGTCCCAAAGCGTTCAGACGACGTTTGTGGGTCAGCTCAGCCAAGGGGTTAACCTGATCCATAAACTGAGAGAGCTGACTGGAACTAAAGAATTCCTTGATTGAAGCAACGATTGGCTTGATGGAAATCAAATCCTGGGGGCGGAGTGTCTCGGTTTCCTTCAGGCTCATGCGCTCCTTGGCAATTCTCTCCATGCGACTAAAGGCGGTCTTCAACTGGGTAGTCATCAGCTCGCCGACAGAACGCACACGACGATTTCCCAAGTGGTCAATATCGTCAAGGTTTGCATCACCAACGTATACCTTGATAAGGTATTTCATTGTAGAAACAATATCTTCCTTAACGAGGGTATGCTCTTCAATATTTTCCTTGTAATCGAACTTCTTGTTCAGCTTGTAGCGTCCAACTCTACCTAAGTCATAACGACGGCTGGAGAAGAACATGGAGGTCAAATCCTTTTCAGCAGCCTCAATGGTAATAGGCTCGCCAGGCATAAGCACGTTATAAACTGCGGACAAAGCCTCTTCTTTTGTAGGCTCATCGGAATCATATCCGTCCTTTGCAAAGCGAATTTCCTCGCGCTCAAAGCAGTTGATAATCATTTCAGAGCTCAAGGAGGTATCCTCAATACTCTTGGGATTCTTGTCGTTCTTTGGTTCACCAAAGCGGATTACTGTCAAATCAGTAATCTTGTGAATAATAAGCTCATCAATATCGTGCAAGTGCAGCTTGTCACCAGCCCTGAACAATTTCTTGGACTCACCAGTTTCACTGTCAGTGATAAATACGGCATCAGCCAAAACACGATTTACCAATGCATCCCGAGACTCAGGAGTATCCTCCAATACAACCTTCTCTACATCGTAAAAGCAACGGATAATCTCCTCGCGAGTAGTGAATCCAAGGGCACGAAGAAAAATTGTTCCCAAGATACGCTTCTTGCGGTCAATCTTTGCGTAAATCAAATCTTTTTTTTGGTCGATTTCAAATTCCAACCAGCTTCCGCGATAAGGAATGATTCGGCTTGAGTATACTCCCTTATCGTGGCTAAAGATAACACCGGGGGAACGGTGAATTTGGGAAACTACAACACGCTCGGCACCATTGATGATAAAGGTACCGCGATCGGTCATGAGGGGAATGTCTCCCATGTAAATATCTTTCTGACGAATTTCCGCCGTTTGCTGAAAGTTCAAGTTAATACGAGCCTTCAGAGGAACAGAATAGGTCAAGCCCTTCTGCTTACACTCAAGCTCAGAGAATTTTATATTTTTTTCATCAAGTTCGTAATATTCATACTCAAGAATCATATCACCGTTAGGACTCTCGATAGGGAAAGTGGAAGAAAAAACTTCCTGAAGTCCTTGTTCTGCCAGTGATTCATGATTGTCCAGCTTCTCTTTCTGTAAAAAACTCTCGTAGGAAGAAAGCTGGATATCGATGAGGTTAGGCAACTCCATAAAATTCTGGATGTTCTTGCCTATATACTGACGATTAATCGTCCGGGTTTTTGCAAACATCAAATCCCCCCTTGACTGATGTGTCTTCTAAATAGATATAGCCACCGAGAAAAGAATCCCGGCAGCATAGTAAAATAATGAGAAATCAGAATAGATACAAAGAGCGGCCGCACCAATCATCTTGATGCGGCCACGGCTGTAGCCAAGACTTATGCAATCTTAACAACTCCGCCTGCTTCTTCAATTTCTTTCTTAATCTTATCTGCTTCTTCCTTGGAAACACCTTCCTTAAGAACTTTTGGTGCACCTTCAACCAATTCCTTGGCTTCCTTAAGACCCAAACCGGTAATTCCACGAACAGCCTTGATAACTGCAATTTTCTTGTCAGCAGCTGCGCTTTCAAGACTTACGTTGAACTCAGTCTGCTCCTCAGCAGCAGCAGCAGGAGCTGCACCAGCACCAGCAACCATAACGGGAGCTGCGGCTGTAACACCAAACTTTTCTTCCATAGCCTTTACAAGCTCGGATGCTTCCAAAACTGTCATAGAAGCAATTGCATCAAGAATCTGATCTGTAGTAAGAGCTGCCATATTATCTTCTCCTTTCATAGGCATTAATTTTTATACACAGACAGGAGGACAGCGCCTGAAGCCTGACTGTGCTTTATCATAGGTAGAATCCGACAAACTGCCAGATTGCCAGCACCGATTACTCGGCAGCTGCTTCTCCACCTTCTGACATCTTGTCCACGTAGGCCTGCAATGTTGCAGCCACCTTCTGTACAGGAGCGTTGATTGTAGACATAATCATTGCAATCAACTGCTTCTTTCCTGGGAGCTTTGAGAAAGCTTCCAGCTTTGCTGCATCGTAGTTCTCATTGTCAATCAAACCACCCTTAATCTCAAGAGCGGGAGCTTCCTTTGCAAAGTCATACAAAATCTTAGCAACTTCGTTTGTATCTTCTGTAGACAATGCAATAGCTGTAGGGCCAGTCAAGAAATCTGCAACACCTTCAACCTTCATTTCCTCGAAGGCAATCCGGGCGAAGTTATTCTTGATAACCTTGAAAGAACAATTCTTCTCTCTCAACTGCTTGCGGAGCGCAGAAATCTGCTCCACGGTCAAACCACGATAGTCAGCGAAAATGTAGTCAGAGCCAGTTTCCAGAACGGCCTTTGCTGCAGCAATGGCCTCTACCTTTGCAGGCTGGACTTTCTTTGCTTTAATAGCCATTCTTACTCTCCTTCCTTATAGTTCACCCAAACACCGGGACCCATTGTAGAATTCACTGAAACAGTCTGAATGAATCCAGCCTTTGCATCAGAAGGCTTCTTTCTGATGATTTCAGAAAGAAGAGCCTGTACGTTTTCTACAATCTTGTCTGTATCCATGGAAACCTTGCCAACAGCGATGTGAACAACACCAGTCTTGTCAGCACGGAATTCTGTACGACCCTTCTTCAACTCAGCGATAGCCTGAGCGATATCAGCAGTTACAGTTCCTGTCTTGGGGTTAGGCATCAAACCCTTGCGACCCAAAACCATACCAAGGCGTCCAACATCCTTCATCATGTCGGGGGTTGCAACAGCCACATCAAAATCAAGCCATCCACCCTTTACCTTTTCGATGTATTCGTCAGCGCCAGCAAAAGCAGCACCTGCATCCAGAGCTTCTTTTACACGATCTTCCTTACAGAATACCAATACCTTCTTCTCTCCCTTAAACTGATGGGGAAATACCAAGGTATCACGCATAGTCTGACTCTTTGTAAGACGCAAATTGACATGAGCCTCTACAGTCTCATCGAAATTTGCAAACTTAATGTCCTTTACAACCTGACAAGCCTGAGCCAAATCATACAACTTTGTGGGCTCGTACTTTGCAAGGGCCTGAAGATATTTCTTTCCGTGCTTCATATTACCGCTCCACCTCTACACCCATACTGCGGGCTGTTCCAGCAATGATTTTCTTTGCTGCTTCAAGATCATTTGCATTGATGTCAGGCATCTTTGTCTTTGCAATCTCCTCCAACTTCTCCTTAGACAGGGTTGCAATCTTATCCCGCAATGGGTTTGCAGCTCCCTTGTCGATTCCAGCAGCCTTCTTGATAAGAACAGCAGCAGGAGGAGTCTTAAGAATGAATGTAAAGGTTTTGTCCTGATAAACAGTAATGACTACAGGAACCACAAGTCCGGGCTCCATTGACTTTGTGCGGTCATTAAACTGCTGCACAAACATGGGGGCGCTTACACCATGAGGTCCAAGAGCAGGACCAACTGGGGGCGCAGGTGTTGCCTTTCCTGCAGGACACTGCAGTTTAATGACGGCGGTCACCTTTTTCTTTGCCATATATCACTCCTTACATTGGTATGACAAATTCATACGAATTCATCTAGCGAGACGGTTAATGACATAACCAGACTCTCCCAAAACAAGAATACCGAGGCAGAACCTCGGAAATCTTACTAAATCTTTTCTACCTGCAACAAACCAAGCTCTACAGGTGTATCCCGTCCGAAAATATTAACAGTAACCTTTAACTTATTTTTTTCCAGATTAACCTCTTCAATGGTACCGGAAAATGAAGCAAAAGAACCTTCAATAATCTTAACCTGCTCTCCCACAGAAAAACTCTGCTTGAGACGAGTGGGTTTTTCGCCTTTAATATCACCAGACTTCTGCAACAAAGCCTTGGCTTCATCAGGAGAAATAGGTCGAGGCCTTACATTAGGATCAGCACCAACAAATCCAGTTACACCTCGAATACGTCTGATTGCGGAGCAAGTTCCTTTCCAACCAATATCAGGAAGGTCAAGCTCAATCATGATGTACCCAGGAAGAAATTTCTTTGTGGAAACCTTTTTCTTTCCTTCTTTTATCTCAACGACTTCTTCAACAGGAACTTTTATATCGAGAACAATATCAGAAGACAACTCTCCTGAATCTATAAGCAAACGAATAGTTTTTTCTATCTTAGACTCATACCCGGTGTAGGTATGTAAAATATACCAGCCCCTTGCCATCTGTTTTGCCTATTAAAATATCAAGTTCATTCCGGTTACAAAAACCAGATCCAATAAACCAAGAATTACAGCGATAATAATTGTGGAGATTAATACAACTTTTACAGAAGAAAGTGCATCATTACGAGAAGGCCATACCACCTTCTTAAGCTCTGCAATGCATTCCTTGAAAAAACGGATGATCTTTCCCATAACAATCCCTAATTTTATAAAAAAAAGATACAGGCCAGGAAGGACTCGAACCCTCAACATTCGGTTTTGGAGACCGACGCTCTACCATTAGAGCTACTGACCTAGATATATTTAATGGGCTACACAGTAGCCCACCAATTCCTTATTTTGCCTTTGTTTCCTTATGCAAGGTGTGCTTGCGATCAAAGGGACAATACTTATTCAATTCCAGCTTACCCTGAATATTCTTTCTATTCTTATAGGTTGTGTAGTTCTTTCGCTTGCACTCACTGCACTGCAAGGCGATAATTTCGATAGCTGTCTTTTTCTTGCTAGCCATTTTGCTTCTCCTATGATAAAATACCGGCAAAATCGCCGATGCAATTAAAGCCTCCGAGCGGGATCGAACCGCTGACCTCAACCTTACCATGGTTGCGCTCTGCCGACTGAGCTACAGAGGCAAGACTATCGAACTGATAGGCTACAAAACTATACATACAAATTTTCTCTTTGTCAATAGAATAAAAAGGAAAATTCTGTTTTTTGAATAAAATCCTCACTAGAAGCACTACTCGGAAGACAGGGCTTCCACGGGATCCAGCTTGGCGGCACGGGAGGCTGGGCTGAGACCAAAGAAGATACCAATGGCAGCGGAAAATACGAAGGACAGGATACAGGCTCCCCACTGAATCGCAAAGCTGTTGCCCATAACCTTTGCCGCCACGGCACTGATGGCAATACCTACAGCTATTCCCACCGCTCCGCCCAATACGGTAATCAGGGCTGATTCAATTAAAAACTGGAGGCGGATGACATTTGGACTTGCTCCCAGAGCCTTTCTAATACCGATTTCCCGTCGCCGTTCTGTAACGGTAACAATCATGATGTTCATGATGCCGATTCCACCCACCAGCAAGGAAATGGCGGCAATACCAGAAAGAATGAGACTGATGCTTCCTGTGAGCTGCTGATATTCCTCCAGCATGGCCTGCATGGAGCTTACGGAGGCGGCGTACTGGGAGCCAGAGATGAAGGTGATGTATTCCTTGATGTGCTCCGACACGATGGGAGCCTTATCCTGATGAGTACATTGCACGATGATGGTGGATGCTTGGGCGGAGGGCATGATCTTCTTGGAATAAAAGCCTCGGGGAATCAGCACCATGGAATCGGTGGGGTTCATGGAGTTGCCGGAGGAAAGGACTCCTGCCACACGAAAATTGAAGGTGGCATTTCCCGCCACAACAGTTACCGTTTGACCAATGGGATCTTCATCCTCAAACAAACCCTCCGCAATTTCCGTACCAATTACCAGCCGCTGCTGACCAGTTACGTTGTCGGATATGGAAAAATCACTTCCCTTGTCAAGGCTCAGACCGTGCACTGCAAGATAGCCAGGCTCCACAGCAATGGCACTAGCAGTGACGGTAGTTTCTCCTCGGCTTAAAGTCATGCTGAGGGAATTGGTGTAGTGGATGGACTTGATGTTTTCCACTGCATCAAAGAGGTTTTCCCGGAAGGTCTCGTTGAAGGTGACAGAGGCATTTCGTCGCCGCTGCATGAATCCACCTGTAATCTCCACTAAATCAAGGCCAGCAGTAGAAAAGCTGTCTTCCACTGTTTTTGTGGCGCTTTCACTAAGGGAGGTAATGACAATGACGGAAGCCACACCGATGATAATCCCCAAAAGGGAGAGAAAGCTACGAATCTTGTTGCGGCGAAAATTCCTGAGGGCAAAAATCAAGTCGTCAAGCATGGGAGCCTCCCAAAGCAAGGGGATTTCCGTCTTGCAGGATTTTTCCGTCCAAGATGGAGATTTGACGAGGAGCCTGGGCCCCGATTTTTTGGTCGTGGGTAACGATGATGACGGTGGTTCCCTGGCTATTGATGCGGGAAAAAAGCTCCAACACCCGGCGGCCCGTCTCAGAGTCCAGGGCACCAGTGGGTTCGTCTGCAAGGATGATTTGAGGGCGAGTGACGGTGGCCCGTGCAATGGCCGCCCGCTGCTTTTGACCGCCAGAAAGCTCGGAAGGCAGGTGATGGAGCCTGTCCTGCAAGCCCATATCCACCAGAGCCTCCTCTGCCCGCCGCTTACCCTCCCTGCGGTCCACACCCTGATACCGTAAGGGCAGCATCACGTTTTCCAAGACGCTCATGGAGGGCAGCAGAAAATATTGCTGGAACACAAAGCCCACGGTTTTGTTCCGAAGAAAGGCCAATTCCTTTTCGCTCATGGAGGCGGTGTTCTTGCCGCCGATTTCAACCAGCCCCTGGGTGGGACGGTCAAGACAACCAATCATGTTCATGAGGGTGGACTTGCCGGAACCAGAAGGCCCCATGATGGTGATGTATTCCCCCTGCCTTACCTGAAAGGAAACTCCACGAAGGGCCTGAACCAGAACATCTGCCACCTGATATTCCTTTGTCACCCCCTCCATGCGGATGCAGATTTCCCCCTGTTGAATGCTACAATTATCTTCCACCAGGACCTCCGGCAGGTGGCATTCCACCCATACCAGGCATACCAAATCCCCCACGGTCAGAATTTTCTTCTTGACTTTGGGAGCTGCTTCCTGCCTTGAAATTGCCGGGACGAGTGCCAGATATTTGCGGAGCAGACTGTGGCTTTAAAACGGCATTTTCTGGAATTTCTCCTTGCACCACCCTGAAATAGGTACGATCATAGGGAATGGCAACGATTTCGATTTGGCGGGTGGAGCCGTCCTGTTGATACACCTCCACGTAGGATTTTTTGTCCGACGAAAAGCCTATGGCCTCCCGCTGAATCAAGGTGAGATTTTCTGGTGGACTGATTTCAATCTCCCCGGTAAAGGAGTAATTTGGCAGAATGATTTCCGGCGGATTGTAAATGCGGATTTCCACCTTCACGATGGAGGCTCCACGACTGGTGACGCTACCAACCGCTGGGTAGGAAACCACTTCACCCTGGATTTTTTCGTCACCGTAGGCGGGAAAGGTGCAGGAAACCTTTTGTCCAGCCTGTAGCTTGGGAGCATCGGTTTCCACCACCTCCACGTAGGACTTGAGATAATCCCGCTGGATGAGGGTTCCCACAGAATCCTTTGCCTCAAGGTAGTCTCCCACCGCAGCGGTGAAGTCCGCCACCACTCCGTCAAAATTCGCCTTGATTTTCCTGTCCTCCAGATTTTTTTCCAAGGTTTTTCGCTGGTAGGCCATCAGCTCCAGCTCCTTGGGACTACCATTGATTTGCTTTTGAGCCGTGTCATAATCGTGCTTGGCCAGATTGTATTCCTGCTCGCTCTTGTCCAGCTCCATGAGCACATCACCCTTTTTAACTCGATCTCCCACCTTGACATAGACCCCAGTAACAGTGCCGTTTCCTGCAGCCGTAAGCGTTTGGGTTTGGGCTGCCTGGATGGTGCCGGAAATCTCGATTACATTGGAAACTGTTTCTCGAATCACCTTCAAGCTTGCTTCACCGGCATTTTTAGAGCCAGCTTTTTTTGTTCCCTTCACGGCAAAAAAAAGGATGAGTCCTGTCAAGGCTGCCAAAATCAGGATAATCAACAGGACACGAAGGGATTTTTTTTGAGCCATTTATTGCACCTCCTGAACAAAGAGCTGTCGTGTCCCAATGTAATGCAGTAGCAATTCCAAGTCTGCAATCTGACACTGAATCTGAGCCTTGTCTCGATTTGTTATGGCTTGATTGAATTCTGTTTCCGTGGTCATGCCTCGGTCATACAAATTGGTGGTGTCTTGAGCCAGCTGCTGATAGAGCTGCAGCTCCTCAAGGGCAACCTGCCTGCTCCAGAGCAGGTCTTCCCAGGTAAGCAGGGCATCCTCTGCCGCTTGCTGATACTTTTCTTCCGCATCAAGAATTTTTAGCTGGGCAAGCTGAAGACTCAATTCCCGCTGACTTTTTTGCAGGCTCTGGGTTTTCATGTCATTGGGAGACCAGCTGAGGGAGATTTGGGCAGAGGGTGTCTTTTGTTCACCTTCAAGAGGAACTGACACACCACTGGAAAGTCTTCCCCCAAAGCCTTGCAGCACCAAGGCTCCTTGTACCGTATCAGCTTGACTTGCCCCCGCATTTTGATTCTTGTAGGTGTAGCCAGCTTCCGCAGAAAGCGTAAGAGGTGCATTCGCATCCATTTCCAGCTGGGTGGCGGCAAGATTCCACTGGGCAGACTCCATGGCCGTGTAACGCTCAACTCCTTCCAGAGGCAGCTTCTCCAAAATACCAGTGCCAGCAAGGAGCTCTGCTGAAGGAGAAAGGTTTTCCATGGAAAGCTGCTGTGGTTCCAGGCCGCATTTTTGGGCAAAAAGCTCCAGCTCCCGCTGAAAATTTCGCTGCTGCTTGTCCACATTCCGCCGGGCAGAAAGCACCTCCATTTCCTTGGTCCTGTATCGAGTGGAGGTTGGACTGTAGCCTTGAACCTGCAATACGGCTAAATCCAGCTCCTTGGTGTACACAGAATCCTTTGTGGAAAGAAGATTTCCGTAGCTTGAATACAATTCCTTGATTTTTGAATAGAATTCCTTTTCCACAGCCAAGGCCTGCTCTTGGATTTTACGTTGGGCTTCCTGCAGGCTGCGATTTGCCTTCAAAATGGATAGCTGGCTGTTTTTACCACTGTTTCCGATAATTTCCGTGCCAACAGAAATGCTCGCTCCTTGGAGACCGCTTCCAGAAGAAGCTCCGGCAGATGCCGCCACGGTGGAAGCCTCCTTGTTCAAATCAAACTGAAGAGGAAAAGAGGCTTCCAAATAAGTGCCATTCAATTTTGGCATGGACACAGAAATACTCGGCTCTCCACGGATTTGGCTGGAACCGATGGAAAAATTTCCTGTGGAAAGATTCAGCTTTATACCATGGGACACCATGGTGGATTCATGGGAAAGCTGCTGTTGCTCCAGCTGAATCATAATGGTCTGGATTTCCCGATGATTAGCCACATAAGTGGCTAAAAGCTCTTGCAGGGAAAGCTTTCCTTGAATTTGTTCAGCTGAAATTGAAGGCAGGGCTGTACCAAGAGATTCATTTTCCATCGAAATCCCTGATACGGGAGAAAATAATCCTATCAACAAGCCCAAGAGGACTGTTTTACACAGAAATTTTCGTTTCATATCCTTAGCCTACACGGTTTCCCTTAAATGACACTTAAATGCAGAAGCTTTCCTGCAGGTCATCCTAGCCGTGGCTCCAGCTGAAGGATTGCCTCTACAGCAGCATCCCGCTCCGCAACATTGGCAAACCCCACCCGAATGGTGCCGGAATTCTCTGTGACAATTTCCAGGGTGCGGCGGTAGAAATCATCCCGGTCCTCCAGCTCATCCTCATAGCTTAACGTGGGAAGAGCATGGATTTCAGAAAATAAAAGCTGGCGACCATCTACTACAAGGCCATTTTTATACACCCCGGCCATGGTACCCAACACTCGCTCCCGAATCACCAGCTCTGCTGCCAGCAAGGCCACACCACAAAGCACTGCATTTATCATCAGGCCAAAGTCACGGAACCACTGGAACAGAATCAGCAGGGGAGCCAGCACCAGCACCGGCACCATGAGTCGGTTTGTCGTCCCGGTCAGGGGCAGCACCAGTTTGCCCAGCCTTGCCGTCACCCGCTTCTTTCTGCCGGGCCAAGTAGCCAGAACCACAAGGTAGCATCCCAGGGCTAAAATCCTGAGAAGGAGATTGAAATCAATATCAGTCATTGTAATGTCCTTTGCACATATCTTCCCATGCTTCGTCAAACCAAAATTGTATTTACCAATTGCTATTTCGTCACGTCATGAAGCCACTTTTGAGACCGCAATCGGATGAATCCCATGATTGTTTTGATTGGTTCCTCTGCCAAGATAAAGGCGTATGCCATCCATGGCTCCAGCCCCAATACCAGTGCGGTGATGTATCCAATTGGCAATGCAACCACCCACAGTGTCAATACATCCATGATGGCCGCAAAGATGGTGTCTCCTCCGGAACGGCATACTCCAACAATAATACACATATTGAAGCTCTTGAAGGGGTAGGAGACCATCAGCACCATCAGCATCATTCGAGCCTGTCGCAAAATCTCTTCTTCCACATCAAAGAAGATTGGCAGCAGCATGGACAGGGGAATGAGCGCAATAGACACAACGGCGGCCAAGGCAGGCATAAACCAGCTGAAGGTGTTTGCGGACTTGATGGCTGCCTCCCGCTGTCCCGCTCCAATCTGCTTGCCGATGATGATGGCAGCCGCACTGCCAGTACCAATGAAGAAAATCCATGTCAACTGGGAGATGGTGCTGCAAATATTGAAGGCAGAAATTGCATCTGTTCCAGCATGGGAAAAAATAGAATTTTGCAGGGTAATTCCCAAGCCCCAGAATGTCTCGTTGAAAATAACTGGCAAGGCTACTCTCATGTAACGCCCGGCAAAACCCGTGTCAAAGGAAAGGATTTCCCTTAAATTGGCGGCAGCCTCATATTTCTTTTTATACCCTATTCCCATAAGGATGATTAGTTCTATTGTACGTGAAACAACGGTAGCCACTGCAGCTCCCTGTACCCCCATGGCAGGAAAGAATCCCATGCCGAAAATCAGCAGATAGTTCAAGATTGCGTTTGCTGTTAGAGAAATAAGTGTGGCCACCATGGGCAGACGAACATGCTCGGTGCTTCTAAAGGCTTGGGCATAAACAAAGCTTATGGCGGTAATTGGATAGCTGATGGCCACCAGTTGCAGGTATTTTCCGCCCTCTTGTATTACCAAGGGGTCATTCGAATATAAGCCTATCAAAAAATAGGGTGCAGTCATGGCCGCCAGCATAAACAGGGTTGCCACCACCGCCGCCAAAGTCAGTGCCAGCCCCAGTGTTCTCCTCACTCCAGCAATATCCCTCTTGCCCCAATACTGGGCCACAAAGATTGCCGCCCCAGAGGATATGCCAAAGAGAATCATATTCAATAGAAAAAAGATTTGGTTTCCCAGCCCCACGGCGGCAATGGCCACCGCTCCCAGTTGCCCCACCATAATGGTGTCCAGCATGTTCACCAATGACTGCATCAGGTTCTGCAGGATGATGGGCAGGGCGATGGTCAGCAGGGTACGGGAAAAGTGGGGCGGCAGCAGACGTTCTCTTGTCACGGCAAACTCCTTGTAGCTGGCGACATTCTATCACGTTGGCATGGGAAATGAAAGTGCGGGCAAGAGCTTACGGCGTGCAGGGGATGATTGACAGGGCAAGGAAGGCTTTGTTCTCAGAGAAATCAGAAGAGATTCTTGACAAGCAGAAGTTGGTGGATCCATCGCTACTGAACAGTGTCACCAACAGGTTGAAAGAGCAGGGGATTACTGTCTGGATGGACGATGAAGCTGATAAATTCTTGAATAATAGCGGGGCGGAAGCAACTACAATGTACCCAGATATAATTGCGTTTCACTCCAAGCTATCCGCATCAGGAATGTATGAAGAGCTTATTCACCTTGCACAAATAAGAAAACTGGGGAGAGAGCCAACAACCATCGAAACAATTAAATGGAAATAGAGGCGAAGGAGAAATTGTTGCGTAACAGCAAGGCTTATGGTATAACAGAATATGAACAGGAGATTATAAAAGACAGCATAGTTTATTATACGAAGCTTCTTGATGAATCAGGAGTACAGGATGGCAGAGTTTAAGTTAAAGGAATATATGTCAGGACCATTAGGTAAGCAAATGATTTTTTCTCAAACATCTGACCTTCATTTTTCTGGGTATATCTCAAACAGTAAAAATAGAATAAAAGTAAGAAGTCCTCTTGAACCGGTAGGTAAAAACGGTGTTTTTGGATTTCTTATTGAAGAAGGCAAAGTAACAGACGAAGATTTGAATACCATCTTCAAGTCTGACTAAAGCCCACCACCCCAGCCCCCATTGCGGGGGCTGATTTTTTTTGCTGCTACAAAATCCAGTAGCCTATTTTCAAAAAATCTTGTATCATTCTTCTTGGCCTTTGTCTTTTCCTTTTGTTAGTGTGGGAACCAACATTCTGGATTTTTCAATGGCTTTTTTCTATCCCAATTTGCGAACTTTATTGTACACTAGCTCTAAAGTTCACCCTTTATATGCAAGGATACGACTATGAAATCCATCGTCTATGCGCTTCTAGCGGCCCTCTGCAACTCCTGCATCGGCATTTTCAGTACCATCTTGATGGATTCCGGCTTGGCTAGTCCGCAGGTTGCCTTCCTTCGCTGCGCCACCGCCTTCTGCATCACCCTTGGGCTGTGTCTGGGCCGCAGGGAGACCAGGACTGCCCTCAAGATGAGTGCCTCCCAGCTGGTGCGCCGGATGGTGCTGGCTTTTTTCGGCATCAGTGTCATGTACCTGCTGGAGACCACTGCCATGGCCTTCATTCCAGTGTCTCTGGTGTCCTTCCTGCTGTATGCGGCGGGGATTCTTACCATTATTCTGGGCTGCCTCTTCCTTAAGGAGGGGATGGATGTGGTGAAGGCGCTTTCCATCCTGATTGTGTTCGGCGGTATTGGTGTCATGTTCGCCTCCAATGCCGGTGGTGGTAACCTCCGGGGAATTGTGCTGGCCTTGCTGGCAGGTTCCGGCTATTCCTTTTATATTTTCCTGACGAAGAAATGGAGCGTTCCCGCCGGGCTGCCAACCCTCTGCCACCTGTTCCTGTTCGGGACACTCTTTCTGGGAGTCCAACTGGCTGCCAGCGGTAGTCTGGTTGGACTGCGTGCCAGCCACCTCCCCTGGATTGTAGCCCTCGCCATTGTGCCCACCATGGGCGGATTCTACTTCACCAACAAGGCCCTGAGCTATGGCCCTGCGGGAGAGGTGCAGCTGGTGGAGATGACGGAGCCCTTCCTGGCCACTGTCCTGGGATTTTTTGTGCTTGGGCAGCGTGTTTCTCCAACGGACTTGGCGGGAGGCATCCTGATTGTGGCTGGCCTGCTGATTTTGGAGCGGAGAGTCATTTTGGCCGCATTCAGAAGCTAGGCTGGCTTCCAGCTGAGCCGTTTCAATACAAAAAGCCCAGAAGCCAGATGGGAATCCGCCGGTCCGTGCCGTATTCAATGTCGTCGGCGATGATGTAGGAGTTCTCCACATCCTGTATCTGCTTCCGCTTCTTGCTCCGTCCACCCACCTCCAGTGTGTAGCGGTCGTCCACCAGAAAGTCGCCGGTGGCTGGGAACAGCACCCGGTGGCTATGGCGCAGCTGGTTCAGCACGAAGGTTTCCCGGATGTTGCCCAGGTCGCTGTTCTTTTCCGCCAGCAGGTGCATCAGATTGGTGTTCTCCAGAAAGAGCTTGTCCGGCTTCTGCAGAAGCCCCAGCCCCCTCGTCTGCTTGAACAGCTGGCTCACCAGCATACTTTCCTCTAGATAGTTGAAGTATGACAGCAGGGTTTGCCGGGCAACCCCCACCATACCCGCCAGCTCCGTAGTGTTGGGGATGAAGGGGGCTGACTTGGCGATGACCATCAGCAGCTTCTTCACCTTGGCGATGGAGGCTGTCTCTATCTTGCGCAGCAGGGGCAGCTCTATGTCCAGAATCATGTTGACCGTTTCTGTGAGCCTGCTGCCATAGTCCTCCTCCCCCTCCAGAAAGAAGGGGTAGTAGCCGGTCTTCAAGTAGTCCTCAAAGTACATGAAGGGCTTGACCTGGGCTACAAGCTGGGCGGAAAGCTCCTCGTTGCGGGAAAGGATTTCCTCCAGCGTCAAGGCAGGGAATTCTTGGCCGGTACGTATGGTCAGGTATTCCCGGAAGGAAAGCCCCTGCATCTGGTACACCAAGGCCCTGCGGGACAAATCTGCCCGTGCGTTGAGGATTTCCAGCAGGGAGGAGCCGGTGAACACCACCGAAAGCTCCGGGTAGTCGTCATAGATGTTCTTGATGGTCTGAGACCAGTTGGGGTACTTGTGCACCTCGTCCAGAAAAAGATGGGTTCCGCCCCGCTGGACGAATTTTTCCGCCAGCTCCAGCAGGGAGTTGTCCATGAAGTAGAGGTTGTCCAGACTGACATACAGCACCTGGGACAGCCTGTCTCCGAAGGTCCTCTTGATGTGCTGCAGCAGCAGCGTGGTCTTGCCCGTTCCCCGTGGCCCCCGGATGCAGATGAGGCGGGCCTTCCAGTTCACCCGCTGCTCCATGCTCCTGATGAAGTCAAGCTGGGTGAGGGCCATCTTCTTTCTAAACAGTTGAACGAGGTTTTCCATAACTAGAGTTTACAATAAAACACTTATTTTGTAAACTATACATAACAATTTTAAGCATTTATTGTTAAGTAGAATTTCAATTGGGTAATCTTTTGGGGGATGGCGGAATCGTCCCTTCCTCTCCACCAAAACCTTGGCCCGCTAGTTCCTGAAGCTGTGTATGGGGGCGGGAATCCTTCCTCCCCGCCGGATGAATTCCTCGCAGGAAAAGCTGCTCACCGGCAGAATCGGTGCGCCGCCCAAAAGCCCGCCGAATTCAGCCCAGTCTCCCGCAGCCTTTCCCGGCACAGGGATTATACGGACGGCGGTGGTCTTGTTGTTCACCATACCGATGGCCATCTCGTCTGCAATGATACCGCTGATGGTGGCGGCGCTGGTGTCGCCGGGAATGGCAATCATGTCCAGCCCCACCATAACCGTGTCCAGCATGTTCACCAAGGACTGCATCAGGTTCTGCAGGATGATGGGCAGGGCGATGGTGAGCAAGATACGGAAAAAATGGGGCGGAAGCAGATGCTGTTTTGTCACGGGGAACTCCTTGTGGCTAGGGACATTCTACCACGTTGGTGCGGGAAATGAAAGTGCGGGCAAGAGCTTACGGTGTGCAGGGGATGATTGAGGCGGCAAGAGAGGGTCGCCGCAAGACTGAGGTTCATCTGGAGTGCTCCTGACGAGAAATCGGCAAGGGACATGAAGTCGGTCTTCTGCCAGGAATATGAAAAGTCGTTTCCCAAAGCGGTGGAATGTCTTGAGGAGGGTTTTGAGGATTCCATTCAGTTCTATGCCTTCGAGGAACTGGACGGCCGTAAGATTTCAAGCACAAATACCCTTGAAAGGCTCAACCGTGAAATTCGAAGGCGCTCCTCTGTTGTCGGCATTTTCCCTTCAACGGATTCTTATATAAGACTGATAACAAGCTATCTGCTTGAGTATTCAGATGACTGGCAGACTGAGCGTTGCTATATGAATGCCGGTTCAATAAAACTTCAAAAGGAGATTCTTTTTAACGCAGCATGATGGATTTGCGGCTTTTTTCAGGAACAAAATTGCGAACTAAACTTGACACAATCTACATCCGTATACCCCCATTAGAATTTTTGTAATCAGAGTATCAGTAATGGATGTCTTTGAATCTGTTACACTTTTCTTGATTGATAAATAAATTTGTTGAAGTTTTTCATGTAATTCTTCTATGGTTTTTAGACTATCTTTAGAAATTAATTGTTTTGGTGTTGCTGACCGCAATATATTATATTTTTCTTTTTGCATTTCCAAAACCGCATCTTTATGAACCTTGTAATCCTTTTGTAATAAAAACGAAGAATCTCTATACATTCCCCAACTTGCTAAATAAAAACCCAAATGAAGACATAACAAGTCTATTGTTTCAGGGTCTGTTTTATTTTGTTTTTCACAAAAGATTTTATAACAGTACTCCCAAGATTTATATCGAGCATTTTCATCATTTTTAATTGAGCTGTAAAACTTTTGTATTGAACTTCGAATTCTTTGTTCTGTTAATTTTATCATCATTCTCTTATATGTTATTCTTTATTGTGCAGTTAATCCATATTCAAAATTGCTATCAATAAAATTAATCTTTTGAACAAGCCTAATTATACTTGAATCAAATTTTATAGCTTGTCCTGTTTCCAATTTAAATGCTGAGATTATATTCGAGATGGTTTCTTTTTGCTCAGGACTTAGTTCGTCTATAATTAAATAGATATGAATGTTTCCACAAAATGCTTTTCTTAGTTCTTTTTCAAATTGACTAATTACAAAAGCTTCCTGTAATTCTGGATTTAATTCTTTCATCCATCTTGTAATCTTTGCAATATCTATTCCTCTTGTTTCTATTTTTTCTATCCAGTCGTTTATTGTATTATCTCTTGTAGTTTTATCTGTAATTGTACTAAAACTAGATGCAAATTGCATTAACTGTGGAATAATATGCGAATTCATATATTTAAACTTTTCAGATGTTTTTGTTTTTCCTTCACCATAACACTCATATTCTACAAGACTTATTCTTAAAGGGGTTTCTCTTTTTGAATCAAATGTTATCATTAATGCGTCAGGAATTCTTGATTCCCCTACTACATTCTCTTTTTTTTGTTGGGTCTTAAACAATCGATTTTCAGATATCAAAATTGTTTTTTCCTCTGGATATTTTGGAAAAAGCTTAAAAAAATTATCAGAAACCAACTTCTCACGACCTCTAAATGAGTCTGTTTCATTTCGAAAATTAATGGTCTGAAAAGTACCCATTATTTTAATTTCAGCATCAGGGACAGCTTCTTCTATTGTTTTTATTTCTTGTTCCGAAAACTTATTTTCATCATCATCTTCTTCTAATATTTCCTGTTCAACTGGGTACTTTCGTAATTCACTTCTATTTTGAGTAAACATTACATCCAACTTATGTGCAGCCTTATCATCAAAACCTTTACTTCCCTGTAAGTATTTTAAAGGCCAATATGCTCCTCCAACATCTTTAAGAAAACTCATATCAAAAAAATTTGAAAACTCAACATTCTTAATCGAATAACAAAGAACATACTTATCTGCATCATCCCAAGGTTTTTCATCAGAAATTTGATCAAGCTCAAAACGAGCCCCACACATTGATTTTTTTCCTTCTTTGAATAGAAGATAAACTATATCGCCTGTTTCAGGTCCACGATGGGTAAAGCCTACAACATTATTATCTAAACATAAGTTATAGTTTCTAATATTAGCACTACAATGCAATGTTCGTATCATATCGCAACTCCTACTCTAGTTCCTTCAAATAGCTAGCAACTTTATCTGTCAAAGTTTTACAGTTTGCTTCTAATTCATCCAATGTGCTTTCATATCGTTCTTGAAGCGCAGTTACTTCTGTTACAATCTTCTGAACAACATTCTGTAATTCAGTTATCATATTTTCTGCTAAAGGAGCGAACCATTTCTTTTCTATTACAAGTTGCTTTGTTTCATCTTCCGTAAGTGAATCATATTTTGCTTTTACTGAATCCAATAATTCCTGATTTATTTTCTTTAAATCTGATTTTAAGTTCCTTAAATTTTCTTTTGTATCTAGATAATTTTTTAACAGAGCTTTATTATCTGTAGATATTGAAAAACTTTTTAGAAGTTTTTTCAGTTCTGCATCCGATTTTATAATCTTTTCGTCATTATCATCAATTGAATATGCGATATCTTCTAAATCTTCAATTGCTAGAATATCTTCTTCTGCAGCATTTTTTTCAGCATCCTTTTCTGAAATTGCAAATTCTTTCTCTGAAATAGCTGCTTTTTCTAATGAAAAGAATTCATCTACTATGATATTAACTGGCAGCAAATCACATTCAATATCGGCTACTGCGGCTGGCTTTTTCTTTGTATTAACATATTCTGCTTTCCAGCCATCTGCTTTTATAATATAGCAGTCATCCTGCAATGACTCATTCCAATAATTCATTAGAATATCGTAGACACCATAGACATCAACAAGGGATGTGTTATTTCTGTAAGCATCTAATATAGTATCCCCAAGATACTCTCCAAGAGTCTTAGGATTTGAATTTTGTTTAAATGCTTCCAATGTACTTCGGATTTCAGAGCACCATTTATTTCTTGTAGCATTAAAGACATCTTTTTGAATGCTAAAATCTTTATTTGATTGTATTACATTTCTGATCTCATCTTTTTTAGGAATTAAATCATATCTGGCCGAAACAAACTTTGATGTTTTAAATAGTTCAGCTTTTAAGCTAGGTAATGTATTCCAATATTTTTCCATTTGCGCATCGATATCATATGCAGGAAGTCCACCATTAAGATGTGCAGAAATATTCTGTTTGATTTCCTTATCAATGGCTGCAATATAACGCGGAATGTTGAGATTGTATTTATTTTCTTTAATTTCTGACAACGGAACAAAACGTGCATAATGAGGGATATCCTTTCTTGCCTTCCACGTATCTACAATCTTACGAATATCCTGCTCTCTAAGGCGATTCTTGTTTCCGTCTTTTCTGAAACCTTCCTTTGCATCTATCATGAAAATTCCTTTTCTGTTAGATGCATCTTTTTTGTTAATTACAAGAATACATGCGGGGATTCCTGTTCCAAAGAAAACATTTTGTGGAAGGCCTATAATTCCTTCAATGACACAGTTCTTTTCAATAAGAGATTGACGAATTGTAGCTTCTGCATTTCCCCGGAATAATACTCCATGAGGAAGAATACATGCCCCACGACCAGTATCTTCTTTCATTGAAGAAATCAGATGAAGCAGAAATGCATAGTCTCCATTTTTTTTAGGAGGGCATAAAGCTTCACTCCATCTATGATAAATATCATCTTCTCCGGCATCTCCAAACCATTTTTTATTTGAAAATGGGGGATTTGCAATACAAACATCAAAAGTCTGAAGGCCTCCGGCATTCTTAAATTTTGGATTATTTATCGTATCTCCTTGTTCAATATGGGGATTCTGAATACCATGTAAAAGCATATTAAGTTTTGCAAGAGTAACAGTTTGGTTGTCCATTTCCTGACCATACAACGAAACATTACCATTTGCTGTATAACTCTGAGCTCGCAAAAGCAAAGAACCAGAACCACAAGTTGGGTCATAAATAGTATTACTTGCTCTTTGGAATTCTGATAAGTTTAAAATCTGTGCAATAACTCGGCTTACTTCTGCAGGGGTATAAAATTGTCCCTTGCTTTTTCCGCTTTCGGCCGCAAAGTTCTTCATCAGGTATTCATAAGCATCGCCAAGTATATCATCATTATTTGCCCGGTTTTTACTGAAGTCCAATTCGTCTCTTTGGAATACACCAATCAAATCACTGAGTGTTTTGATTTTTTCTTTTAATTCTCCAAACTGCGTTGGATGATTAAAGTTTGGAAGTTCTATACTTCCAATTACTTTAATATTTGCTTCTCGTATAGCTTCAAGTTTCTTATTAATTTCTTCGCCTATAGAAGATGACTGTTTTAATTCAACAAAGTTTTCAAAGGAACATCCTGCTGGGACAACAAGCCTTGTTTCACTTTTCTTTGCTTTATCAGATAAATATTTTACAAAGAGAATCATGAGTACATAATTCTTATACTGACTTGCATCCATTGAGCCACGTAAAGCATTACAAGATTCCCATAATGCGCTGTATAACTGTGATTTCTTAATCGCCATTTTCTATATTCTCCTAATCCCAATTCTGATTTACTATTTTATATATTTCAAAGATTTGTTCTTTGCTCGCAGCCTTAAACATTTCTGCTAAGTCTCCCTTTACACAGTCTGCCTCATACGAATAAGGATCCTGCCACCCATGAGGTGCGTCAAAGTCTATGTAATGAATCACTTTTTTTACAATCTCCATTACAGTATTTTCGTCTTTATCCCAACTCCACTGTTCACGGTTTCGCCATAAAACACTAGTTGCTCTTAAATTTGCTATTTCATTTAATGCTTCAGGCAATGAATTTTTTTCTTTTGCTTTTTTCAGAAGCTCTAGTTGTTTCATAATCTGGTCTTTGAATGATATAGTACCATTATTAATATCATCTATGAGAGCTTTCAATCTTGGCGCAAATTCGTCAAATTTTGCCTGATCCCTTTCTTTGTAGTCATTAATAGTACTTCGTGAATGGGCTAAAACGACTTCTGCCGCAGATTGTGAGCTTCCCGCTTCTTTTTCAAGTTGTTCAGCTAACTTTTCCAAATCTGTATCACTGTTAATTTTATCCAGGAAAGAGAAATCAGCAGTTGCTGGAATTATTGTTTCAAAATCTTCAGCATGAATATACTGGTCCAGAAGAAGACGCATTTCTGTATCACGACATTTAGGATCAAAATAGTCATCTGATACAATTTGCGTTTTGTGATACATGTGACTTGCAAGTTTTGACAAATCTCTTAAATTATTCGCCTCATCTTCGGTATATCCCGCTTTTAGAATAAAGTTAGAAATATTATCAAAAGCACGAATATATTTTGAAGTGATGTTATAGAAGAGTTCACGTTGTACTTCTTTTTCCTGTTTTTCTTCTTCTGTAGCATCTATTGCGGGGACATAAAAGTTTGCAATGTCCGAAACAGTTTTTAAGCCTTGACTTGCCAAATCAGCTCGCAAAGAATCAAATGCATCTTTTGCAGCTTCCAGTCTTTTCCGAGTAGAAGTGATTGCATCTTCCAAAAGACCTTCTACATCTTCTCTTTCAAAATTGCTAAATCCACCTTCATTGAATTTTGTTACAGAATCTTGGATTTTATCGAAAGTATGTTTAAAATCTACAATCATTCCATAGTCTTTATAAGTCTTAATTACAGTTCCATCTTCTTCTTTAATATCAGAACCAAGACGGTTTGTACGGCAGATTGCCTGGAATAAATTGTAATCTTCCATTTTTTTATCAATATAAAGATACATACATGTCGGTGCGTCAAAACCTGTAAGTAATTTATCGACAACAATCAGAAGTTTCATTTTTGAAGGTTTTGTCTTAAAAAGCTTTTTTGCCCATTTTTCGTAAAGTTCACTAGTTGTAATCTTTACTGACTTACCATCAACATCAACTTCACCGGCATTTTCAAAAGACTTCTTCATCATATTAACTTTGAAGTCTTCCATAGATTTCTTGAATTCATTGTTCTGGACTTGGTTTCGCTGGTCTTTAAATGGAGCTTCATAACTTGTAACAACTGCACAACGATCGCGAAGTATTGTATTGTCCTCATTATATTGGAAGAACTGATAATATTTATATGCGGCATAAATATCATCTGCAACAAGCATAGCATTACACCAGCTTTCTTTGAGCGGCCGATTTTCCATATCCTCAAAAATTGAATAGGCAATTTGCTGCATACGCTCTTTTGTTGTGTAAATGCTTTCCAGAGTTGCCCATCTGTCTTCGATTTTCTTTTTCCTTTCTATTTGCTTATTCTCATCTTCTGAAAGATTTTTTGTATATTCATCAAAGCGTTCCTGGACTTTATCCAGCTTCTTAATTTTTGTTTCTACATTACGAGCTTCATATTGAAGATCAAGAATTACGCCATCTTCAACAGCATTTTTGTGTAGATATTTATGAATAAATGGACCAAATCTGTTCTGGCTCAGATTATCTGCTCGCTGATAAATAGCATAAGGAGAAGCGTGTTTTGATTTTTTATCGTTCTTGTCTTTGATGAGCGGTGTACCAGTAAAACCAATGAATGTAACATCTTCTCCAAGAATCTTTCTCATAGCCTTATGCAAAACACCATTCTGAGTTCTATGACATTCATCTACAAAAACGAACTTGTTTTTTCCTTTTGCAGAAAATCCATTCGGATATTTCTTTGCTAAGATTTTCTCCAGTTCTTTTAAATACAATTCAAGTGGGATTCCAGGATCGTCTTCACCAATCTGTCTGTTTACGTTTTCGTCAATGCGCTGACCAAATTTGTGAATAAGGGTACTGATAAGCCAGCCTTCACCACTGGCTAATAATTCAAGAAGATTATCAGCACTTGTAGCTCGTGCAATCGTACAGCCAGAATGTTCAAAGTTTATTACAATCTGAGCATCAAGCTCTGTGCGGTCTGTAACAACTATTACTCGCGGGTCTGGAAAATCTTTTGTATTAAGTCTAATATAATTTGCAATCCAAATCATAGTTAGAGATTTTCCACTACCCTGACTATGCCAAATGACACCACCATTCTTTGCACGAAGTCGAGGCATAATAGCGCGCAACGCATATAACTGGTGTGGTCTCATTATTTTTTTTATTCCACCGTCATCAATAACACCATAATGGAACATATCCATTATAACTGTTTTATCAAAGAATCCTTTAATAGACTGTCTATCGGTTAAGTGGATGCCAGTTTCTGTTGTATCAGGCTTCCATGTACACCAAAACTGAAGAGGAGTATTTATTGTTCCATACAAGAAGCCTTTTTTACCAATTTGCTTATCACTTGCAGCGGCTATGAATTGAACAGTTGTAAAGAATGTTGGAATTTCTTCTCTTTGATTTATCAAAGACTGATTTACAGCATGTTCAATATTTACAATACTTCTCTTAAGTTCAATAACAGCAAGTGCAATACCGTTCACATAAATTACAATATCTGGACGAGCATTCTTATTATCTCCGCCTTTACTGGTAAGATAATCAATGTAAGATACTTCTTCTGCTAAAGCAAAATCATTTGCATAATAGTTTTCAAAATCAAAGAACTGTACTTTTTCCTCATTCTTATCTGGTGTCGGTTTTGCTTCAACACCATTTATCAAAAGCTGATAAACTTTGTTATTTACTTCAACAAGATTAGAGACTTTATCAAGGAGAATAGTCTTTTTAAGAGTCGAAATAGCTTCTTCTATCTGGCTGGAAGTATATTTAGGAGAACCATCTTTATTGCTACGGCATTTAAGCCATAGACGCAAATCATCTTCTCTTAATGGGGAATTCTTGTGGCCATCAGTCGTACAATCTTTTCCTTTTGGATACTCAAGATTTCCTAAATAACGATAATCTAATTCTCCAAAGGCAGGTGTTGGCTCCTCTACCATAAGACCATCATAAGGATTTCTATTAGTATGACCTTTTTTAGGGCAAAACATTTTTACAAGAGAATTCTGATAATCACGCTCTAACTGTTCCAGTTCAATTTGATCTACAATCTGTGGCATATTAATTCATCCTTTCTCTAAGTTGTTTCCAATTAGGGATATTATTTTCTAATATTTTATAAAACTCTGTAGAATGGGTTGGTTCAATCAAATGGATTAATTCATGCACTACAACATATTCCACACATTCAATATCTTTTTGAGCAAGATTAATATTAAATGTAATTGATTTCTTTGCAGGAATACAGGATCCCCAGCGAGTTTTCATTGTGCGATATTTGACACATTCACAATGGACTTTGAGTATTGCTTCCCATTTGTTTATAAGCCGTTCAACACGGTCTTTTAGTTGAGCTTTATAAAATGAATACAAAACTGCTTTTATATTTTCTTTGTCTTTTACAGAAATCTTTAGATAGTCACCCTCAATACATACGGATTCTGTTTCATTTGGATTAACAGCTACAAAGAACCTGTACTCTGTGCCAAACAGTAGATGACATTCTCCTGATACATATTCTTTTTCTTTATTTTCTTTATATGAATCAAGGATCTCGGTTCGTTTTTCTGTAATCCATGTCCATTTGCTTAAAGCAAAATTCTTAATATAACTATCGCTTGTTCCAAGAGGCACACTGATTTTTACAGTTCCTTGGGGAGGATAAACAGAAAGATGAATGCTTTTTATGTTTTTCCGCTGAACGGCTATTTCCACATTATTGATAAGCATAAAAACTCCCATCATTCCGAACTTGAATCGGAATCTCCAAAGCAAAACATTTTCTGCATCATTGCAGTTTTTAGGTTCTGAAGTTTTGTGATTTCTTTTTCACTGGCAGCGATTTCACAATCCATGTCAGAAAGGATTGAGGCAATACGGTGTTGTTCGGTAAGGTCTGGAGCTTCATTTTTGTAGGGAATGGAAACCTCATATCTCTTAATATCAGCGTTTGTAATTTGATTTATTGTTGCTCCTAATGAATTCTGAATCTGATCTGAAATAGATTTTGATTGCCATAAATAAAACAAAAATTTTTGATTAATTTTTGTTGCCCTCAAGATTGTCATAAATGCACCAAATGCCATACCGTCAGCAACTTCTGTTATCAAAGCACTTTTTCCAATTAGAGATTTACTACCATTCCTTACGCAAACCAAAATATCATCTTTTTGTACAATAGCTCTTTTCGGAATAATCATTTTTACAAAAACATTATCAGAAAAATCAAGAAAACCATTTTTTATATTTGAAGAGCGTAAAACTAAAGTTCCTCCCGCTTGAATGTCGCTAGGCGAATATGTTAATCCCGTAAAATTTTTACACACTTCTCCCAACTTCACCTTTTTCCAGTTTTCGCCTTCTTCGTTTTTAATCAATTTCTGCATGGCGGCAACTTTTAGATTGCGTTTTTTTGCAAGGAGCTTTTCTTTTGCTGCAATCAGGCTGTCCATATCACCAAGCTTCTGTGCAATCTGCTTTTGCGTTTCAAGGTCTGGTGCACCGTTTTTGTAGGGGATGGGGATGAAAAAATTTGGAATAAGACTTTTGTCCCCACGAGGCATTTTTGTTCCAATTGCATTATCATTTACATAATTGAAAAAATCGTCTTGACAAAGAACATGAAATAAATATTTTGGAAAACATTTGCCATTTGTTCTGAATATATTAACATCTGTTGAGCAGCCGGCATCCTTATCCGAAAACCAGATTTTTTTCAAATATGGACGAATATTTGACATCAGAATATCATCTTTTTTATATTCTCGAACTCTTACAGTAGAAATGCTTATTTCATTATCAATTATTCCAGAACAATTCTGAAGCATATTTTCTGTTCCAACATAAAACCGTGTTTCAAAAGTATTTGAAGAAATGGTTTTTGTAGGCATAGTGCATACATCCCCAAGTTTTACCATTTTCCATTCAATATCATTGTTCATCATAATTGCCATCTTCACTAATTGCGTTGAATATTCTGAGCTTAAGTTCTTCATCATTTTCATAAGTACCATCAAGAATTGCCGTCATAATATCATGCAGAAGTTCTTTTTCAATTTTTCCTGCTGCAACTTGATAACTTATGTTTTCTGTATTCTCAAAAAAAGTTTTTGCAACAGCCATATATCCATTTAATAATAAGAATTGTGCCGACAATGTAATTGCAAGACGCTTGTTTCCATCTGAAAAACAATGCAATTTGCAAACGCTAAAAAATAAATGAGTAATTTTATCTACAAAAGTTGGATAATATAAATCGTTCTGTATATGAGCCAAAACACTATCCAATCGACCTTCATCCAGTGATTGTGTCATTCCGCCGCCACTGTATTGAATAGTCTTTCTATGAGTTTCTAATGCCTGTTCAAGAGTGATATAAACAATACCGTCCATTAGCTTCGTTCCTTAAGACGTTTTAGAACATCCTGGTTTTCCTGCATAAGTCGTTCTAGTTCATCGCCAGTTGCACCGAGAAATTTCTGGTATTCATCTTTTTCCAATGGTTGAATATATTCAGAAAGCTGGTAATGAAAAGCTTCGCGCAGAGCCATATCACGACTTGCCATTTTTGTTCGCCCACGTTGAATGAGAGGTTTCCATAAAGCCATATTTTCAAATTTTTTGAATAATTCTTCCGCTTCTTTTTTACTTAAAGGGCGAGATAATGTTTCAGACTGTTTTCGGATTTCATCGGCTAATCCATTTTCATATGCAGCAATAATATCAAGAATTTCACTATAAAAAGTATCTCTGACATTATCAGATGCTTTTAAATCAAGTATTTTTTTATACTCTTTTGCTTTTTCTTTAAAGATACTTACATAAATCAAGTCGGTAAAATATGCATATTTATATCGATCATCTTCTACATAATTTTTCAGTGCATCTGTAAACTGGCGTCTATAATTCTCCTCTTGTAAAGCAGAGCCAACAAAATCTTTATCTCTTTGATTTATATATTTTGTTCCGCCTCCAGTTTTTTTATTTATCAAATCTATTACGATATCAAGTATCATTTGTCTAAGCATTCTTGCCCGTTCGCTTTCTGCAAGTAACATTGAAAGATTTAAAAAAGACTTAAAATCAAAAACCCCCAAAACTGTTGTCTTGGTTGGGACATTAATGTCCTTACCAGAATTATTTGCAGCTTCAATAAAAGATTTGAGTTTCTTTCCTTTTAAAACTTGATATCCATTAAATTTTAATTCCTCAGTGTTTTGTTCAATATATCTGCTTATTGTTCGAATATCAATTTCAAAGAATGTGGCCGCCATTTCCCTTGTAACATATACATTTCCTTCCCAAAGGATACCTTCAACCCCCGATTTTGATTGAATTTCTGTAACTGCAATTTCATTGTTAAGGATATTTTGTCTATCTAATTGTGATGTAGTTAAATCTTTTGTCATTTATAAACCTCAGTTATAGCTTTATCATCTCTTGGTAAGGACATAAATGTCCTTACCAAAATGAATATTTTTATAGTTTCTACATATATCAATAAATCGAATCAAGCTTTATTGGAACATCAACACGGTCTCTCGCAACGCAAACACCGTCTTTGATTATATAACATTCCACAAAATGTGGCCCATCAAAAGAAATAGGTTCCGTTTTTGTCTCATATTTACTTTCTTCTATTTGACCTCTAATGCAATCTCGTCTTTCTGCTTGATAACCAACATTTCTTACTTTCCAGAAAACCCTATATGGCTTTGGAACTGTTGTACTCTGAATGAAGAACTTTATACGCTTATAATTCCTTATAAAAGGAAGTTGTGATAATAATTTTGGTCGAAAACCATTTTGATAAAGTTCGCCTTCCACATCCAAATCATACTTAATATTTACAGGGAATAAATCTTCAATAAATTGCTCCGTATTTCTAAATGATAATAAAGATTTAGAAAAGTCTTCTCTACCTTCTTGAATAGTTTGACTTGAAGGAAACTCATTTCCGAATATATCTCGAAGATGATAAGAATCATCTTCTTTCATCTTTGAAAGCTTTTGATATGCTTTATTTGCCTTTTTATGAATCTTTGATTTATTTTCTATTTTTTCGCCACTGCCAGGAGTATAATAATTTACTTCATTATCATTCAAGTCTGTCAGATACTTTAAAAAATCTAATACAAGCTGAAAATAGTTGCTTTTATAATCAGCAACTTTATCAATATTTGCAGTGATAAAATTATAAGCAAGTATATCAATGAGTATTCCACTCAAATTAACACCATAATGGTTTTTCCAAGCTCGCGTCATTTTACATAAAGGAATGAGAACTGGATAACTTTCATTTGTTTCTTTGATTGTTTGAATATCTAAATCAGGCGAAGTCGTTTTCCAAGTTCCTCCATCATGTGTATCAGGATATTCATAGGTGTATTCATAAAGTTTGTGACAAGGCACTACTTCAACATGCTGTGAGTCAAAATCAACTACTACAACCTGTCCATCTCCCTTTATATCTGTTCTTGAATATTTATCTTTTAAAATATTTTTAACTTCTTGAAGAAGTTGAGAAGGACCATTTGATTCATAATTCTTAAAATCATTAAATCGTTCATCAGGAATCTCATAAAGCATATCCAAGTCGCTAATACCCTTGATAGCCGTACCACGCCCTATTGAACCAACTTTTTTACTGTTATCAGTTTCGCTATCTGATTCGTAATAATGAGAATTTAGTTTTTTTGTAATCCCTTTATACTTTGTATCAATATCTTCAAAATCAAGAGTACTTATGTTTGATACAAAAGTCTGAAAATCATTCTGCAGAGACACTACTTTCGCCCCTTATTGATACTGGAAGAAACTTATCTATCTCTTCATCATTTTCAAATGTCATTTCTTGATTAATCTTCAGAGCCTTGCTCGCTAGACGATATCCCCAACTATTAGTTTTTAACGAATTTCCTAAAATTACATCTTGTTTACTTAGAATCTCATCTCTTCTTGCTGCAAGTGTTAATGCATCTAAATTCTGATCATAGCAATCAACAATTAAAGATTCACAAGCATTTCTTATAGGAACTAAAGAATTTGCTGTATCTCCATAAGCTTTTGCTTTCGAAGCAAGATCAAATTCTTTCATAAATAAAGTAATTCCTAAATCCAAAGCGGATATTACAGCAGTTGTTATTTCAATCCATTTTTGAGTTTGAATTAAAATAGTAACAAGGCCTACTGTTGTAATAGCAGAAAAGAATATTTGTAAGAATTTTAACCAATTTCCACAAGAGATTGTATAATCATATAGTTTCTCATAAGATTTATGAGTATATACCAATCTTCCATAAATACTTTTTATCTGTGAAATTGTTGCCTTAGTATCTGCCATCATTTCCCTCGTTACTTCTATCATTTAATACACAAATATCACCAACATCACAATTAAAAGCCTTACAAATCTTATGCAAACTTTCCATGGAAATGTATTCGCCCTTTCCCATTCTGGCAAGGATGTTTTGATTAATACCTGCAAAAGATATCAAATCCGTTTTTTTCATTTCTTTATCTATAAGTAATTTCCAAAGCTTTTTATAACTAACTTTCATGAGTTTTATTATATCATAAAAGACTAAAAGTTTGTTACTTTTTCTCATCTTTTGATGAGATTTGTACAAATATTCATTCCAATCAGACCTTTACTAAATAATAAACAAAGGATGTATCCGTTTTTTTCCAATTTATATTATAAGTTCCTTCAATAGTAAAAGATTCATCTTTTTTCCCAGTCGGCTTTTTAACTTCTCCATTTATTGGCAATTTAGTTTCACCTCTGAAATATTCATAAATCCTACTTGGAAGATTCCCTTCATAAAAGTTCTTATCCGTCACGAAAGTCAAAACATAAGTTTCTGTAAATTCAAGTTTATTTTTTACTTGTTCCATAAATTTTATATCTTTCATAAAGGAAAACATCGTTTCTGGATATTGTCCGTTTTTCGGATATTTTAATTCGATAGCGTATTTTTCACTAAAATCAGATTTATAAATAACTATATCGATTTCTTTTTTTATAAATTTTTTATTTTTGCAACATCCGTCAAAAAAGGATATATTTCTTTCAAACTGGACCTTATATCCTTTTAATTTTTCTCGAAGAAAAATACCTAACTCATGCTGTAAAGAAAATTCATTATAAATGTCCTCTTCGTAGTATTTTAGGTTATTAATAAATTCATATATTACATTCTCAAGCATTTAACTTTCCTCAAAAAACTCTTTCCCAGAATACGGGCAATTATCAACATCTTTAGGTTTCATTGTTGCCAGTTCTAATATAGATTTTTCATCTATATCAATATTTATATCTTTTTGGTCAGCACTTTTTGAATCAAGTAATGGGTCTGCTGATAATTTAAACTTCAGCACTTGCTTTAACTGATGCTCATCGACAGATTTTCCAAGATACGGATAATTAATTTCTATCTTTGTCTTTTCTTCATCAACAAGATCTTTCTGATTAGAACGTTCTCTGTGGGTTTTACTGAAAAATCTATCAATCCGTCCAATTCTTTGTTCCAAATCACCAGGGGTCCATGCAAGACCATAATGATAAATCCGATTACAGAAAAGGTGAAGATTTATTCCCTCTTTTAAGACATCAGTACAAACAATTACATCAGGATAGAACGGAGTATTAAATCGTTTAATTAAACCTTCATTTCCTTTATTTCCTCCAACAGCAGGCATTACCCATTGTTGCAAATCTAGAAATTTTAATTCTGTCTTCAATTGGGATTCATGTTCAATTTTTTTACCACCCAATATTTGTTTACAGACTAGACTTCCGTTTTCAAACAGTTTTTTTATTCTCGTGCCATATGAACATTTTTTGGAAAACAACCGTTCCATAACCGAAGTACATAAATCATTATCTTTTTCATTAATATAACAATACATAAATTCAAGAACCGCTTCACTTGATTTTAGATATTTTTCAGTAACGCCTTTTAATATTTCTCTCGTATAAAAATCATAATCATCAATATTCACATTGTATTCTCTCATATGATTCCAAATTGAGTCTTGTTGTAATGTTTTTATAATTAAGGTTTTTGAATATTGACAATCACTTGTCTTTTTTGTTTCACCTATTTCATAAAAATCTTTAATATATTTTGCATCTTCTTCATTACCTTTCCGTCTTAAAGCTAAGTAGCAACATAAAGGCAAAATTTCTGATGAATTATACCTTCTTTTACCACTATATTCTAAAATGTAGCGTTTAGAATCGGCTGCAATATATTCATTTATATCCTGAACAAAACTATCATCAACTATTTTCTCTATTTCTTCATCGTTATAATATTTCTTAAAATAATTTTCAGAAAATAAAACACTGTTTGGTTTATTACGCAATAATGATTTTTTGAATTTTGAAACAGAAAAGAACCCTTCCCCTCGATGAACCTGTTTTAATGCTAACCATTTTGTCAAATCACTACGAATTTTATATGATTCTTCTAGCTCATTATAAGATTCGTCTGTTTCTTCTTCAGGTTCTTCAGTAACAACTTCTCTCTTTGTTTTTTTATTATATAATTCTTCGAATTTATCTCTAATGTCATTAAATGATGGATTTTCTATTTTTAATTCAAATCCCCAATATGAAACAATGCGATTTTCGTACATAGAATTTAGTCGTTTTTCCAGCTCATCAACCGTTGCAAGCCTTCGAACAAAAATTACCGCTTTTTCTGGAGAATTTTTCTCTTCTTCTTGCAATGGGATATTGCCCTTTATAACGTCAGAAATTTCATTTTCCATAAAATAGAATTTTGGATGAGGAGGATACTTTCCCTCTCCAAAATTTTCAAAAAATGACTTACTTATTTTTTGAAGTATTTTTTTATCAGGAGCTTCTCCCTTCTCTCCTTCTTCCTGTGAACCATTATTTTCAAATTCTTTTCCTCTTTCTCCTGTCTCTTCCTCAACTGATAGATTTGCTCCAGAGGGATTATAACTTTCAAAAGTTTCCAGAAATCCAATTTTATATGTTGAATTATTTTTTGCTGTTTCTTTTGCTAATTTACTTTGAACCAATGCTAGAAATAATCTTTGTGTTAAACCCGCTTCAGAATCATCTTCTAAGGTCTCCGCTACATTATTAGGTGTAACTTTTCTAACAGAATATTTACTTTCATTATCATATGTTCTTAATCGCCTAATTAAAAATTGTTTAAGATATTCATGCGTAATATTTTCAGCTGGAGGAACATAACTTGTATCTTCAAAATAAAAAAGTTGCTTTCTTAGTGATTCAATATCTCTGTGTGCTGGTGTAGCACTTAAAAGTAGAAATTTTGTGTCGGTTTTATTTATTGATGAAATACAACTTAATATTTTTCCAACAGAACTTGATTTTGAATCATTACATCTTCTTAAACCAAGCCAATAGTTTAAAAATACGGTTGCATTGTTTTCATTTCGCATATTTTGGGCTTCATCAATGATTACTAGATCAAAATCTGTAGTATAATTTCTTAAAAATTTTCCACATATCTTTCCTGCATCAAAAGAATTAAACTTTTCTTTTAAATTTATAGGTTTTTCTGAATTTGT
>JAZNAS010000095.1:0-1897 GCA_045586625.1 Treponema sp. | reverse complement strand
AAATACCCTTTGGGTGATTTAAGGGATTGTAAATTGTTGCTTCCATGGTACAATAAAGAAAAATTCTGAAGCAAACGAAGCAGGAGTATTATGTCCTTAATTCAAGTATCCAATCTGACATTTGCCTACGAGGGCAGCTATGATCCAATTTTTGAGAATGTGTCTTTCCAGATCGACACCAACTGGCGGCTGGGCTTCACCGGCCGCAATGGCCGGGGCAAGACCACATTCCTGAATCTGCTGCTGGGCAGATTCCCTTACCGGGGCAGCATTTCTGCTTCCGTGAGCTTTTCCTACTTTCCCTATGAAATTCCGGATAAAACCCAGCTGGCCATCGATGTGGTGGAAGAGATCTATCCCGATTACCAGTACTGGCAGCTTTCCAAAGAAATGAATCTGCTGCAGCTGGAGGAAGAGGCCCTGTACCGCCCCTTCGGGACTCTTTCCAACGGTGAGCAGACAAAGCTGATGCTTGCGGTACTGTTTCTCAAGGAGAACAATTTCCTGCTGATCGACGAGCCCACCAATCATCTGGATATCCAGGGCCGGGAACTGGTGAGCCGGTACTTAAAAAGCAAAAATGGCTTTATTCTGGTATCCCATGACCGGGCCTTTCTGGATGGGTGTGTCGACCATATTCTGTCCATCAACAAGGCCAACATCGAAGTCTGCCGGGGTAATTTTTCCACCTGGTATGAAAACAAGCAAAGGCAGGATGCCTTTGAACTCTCCGAAAACGAAAAGCTGAAACGTGAGATCCGCCGTCTGGAGGGTACCGCAAGGGAAAAAGCCGCCTGGTCCGACCGGGCGGAAGCCACCAAAATCGGTAACCATGTTTTCGACCGGGGTTATGTGGGACACAAGGCAGAAAAAATGATGGCCCGCTCCAAAGCCATCGAAAAGCGCCAGAACGCAGCCATTGAAGAAAAATCCAAGCTTCTGAAAAATATTGAACGCAGCGATACACTGAAGATTTTCCAAACACCGTTCCACACCAAGCGTCTGGCATCTCTGGTGGATGTTTCTGTTTGCTATGGAGAAACGCCGGTATGCCATGGTGTAACCTTTGACATTCAGCAGGGAGACCGCATTGTCCTGCAGGGTGCCAACGGAAGCGGAAAGAGCAGCATCATCAAGCTGATCTGTAGAGAAAAGATTCCTTATGCGGGAGAAGTCCGCATAGGCACCGGTCTGACCATCTCCTATGTGCCTCAGGATGCCTCGCATCTTCGGGGCAGACTCTCTGACTTTGCAAGAGAAAGCGGTGTGGACGAAAGCCTGTTCCTTGCCATGCTTGCCAAGCTGGATGTATCCAAAGAGCAGATGGAAAAAGATATGTCCGCTTTAAGCGCCGGACAGAAAAAGAAAGTCCTGCTGGCCCGCTCCATCTGTCAGCCAAAGAATCTTCATATCTGGGACGAGCCTATGAATTACATCGATGTGATTTCCAGAATGCAGATCGAGGAACTGCTGTTGACCTTCCAGCCTACAATCCTCTTCGTCGAGCATGATAAGACGTTCTGCGACAGAATCGCCACCAAGGTTGTACCATTGTAAGAAAACGGAAGTACCTCTTAAAAACAGAATCCATAGTTAAGGAGACAGTAATATGAATCTGAACCAACGTATCAACGACGCAGCGCAGTACATTAAAGCCCGAATCACAGAAGCACCGTCCATCGGCCTGATCTTAGGTAGTGGCCTGGGTGATTTCGCTGACGGTCTGGAAAACCGGGTTGTTATTCCCTTTGCTGAGATTCCCGATTTCCCTCAGCCTACTGTTGAGGGGCATGCAGGCGCATTTGTCATTGGCTCTTGCCAGGGCAAGACGGTTGTTGCGCTTCAGGGAAGAATCCACTATTATGAGGGCCATCCTCAGCAGGTAATCACCATTCCT
>JAZNAS010000094.1:0-9371 GCA_045586625.1 Treponema sp. | reverse complement strand
AAAAGATTATTTGGAGAGAAAAGGAGGTGAGGTTTTGAGTATACTGATGACTGAATACGACTACGCCACCGACATTGCGGTAAAGCAAGAGGAAGCTTATGCAATTGGAATTGAACGTGGAGCCCACCAGACCAAGCTGGAGACGGCAAAATCAATGTTGAATATTGGAATCCCCCTAGAACAAGTTCAAATTTGTACCAACCTTCCGCTTTATTTAAAAAATCCTTTTCTTCAGATTACCTAGAACAAGTTCAAATTTGTACCAACCTTCCGCTGGATGTGATACAAGGATTACTGTAAAGTTGAGATATTGGGGAAGGAGTACCTAGTGGTTAGAAATGACTCCTATCTCCTATCTTTCCAAACAATTTTCCCTTATAATTATCCAGTGTTGTTATGCGAAACAGTTTATCATTTTTTAAATGAAATAGCAGTTCTATACTATTTTGAATATCATATTGAATCCATTCATCAAATATAATCTTCGATGTAGCGCCTTTTTGCTCTAATAATTTTTTTAATTCTTCTCTCGTACTATATAATTTTATTCCTCATGCTGTACTTTAAGGGGCTTTGGGGGTCAAAAAGATAACTTGAAGCAGATATTCTTATCCGTCTGTTTTATAAGGCTCTTTCAGACATCGACAATTTTGATAATTCCTTGGTCTGTGGTGCTAATCTTAACATATGGAAGTTCTCCATAATGCTGATGGTGGCGGTGGCGCAAAGGGAGACCTCATCGCCAATACTAATCCAACTCTACAATGTTTCCGTCATCATCGGCATAGGCCTTCCGTCTAGGTTCATATCTTAGAATATCTCCATCAACACCATCGATATGAAGTTCCATGTGTCCCCGGTGTTCATAAGAAATCCATCTCACTTCCCATACTCCTCTGCCAGTTTCACGATTTACCTCCTTTTCCATTCCGTATTCATCTGTCCAATAATCAGAATCATAGAATACACGCCTCTCTATCGTTACCAGAGGCCGATCATACATGGTGTCGTTGGCTAGTATATCAAGATTGCATTCTACCTCCAAGAAATGCTTCAGTTGTTCCCATGAATATCCGCGAAAGGGCTCGTCCTTGTCCACCTCTTTTATAACATTGCCTTCAGTGTCGTATTCACGGCGTACTCCTTCATGCCAAGACTTTTGCCTGCCTATGTACCGCTTTCTGCAGGTGGCATACAAAGTGCCATCAAGCCGGTATCCCGCATTCAACTTGAATGGATAGCCTGCAGGTGGGAACTTTGTGAGCCAGAAATTCGTTTTATTGTAGGTAACTGCCCATTGAGTCCCTTCACTGTCAGTCCATCTGAATGCAGCTAAAATCTTGTCGGGCTTGTTATCCAAAAGCCACGCAACATCCAACTGGAGGGGAACCCACTCCATGTACTCTGTTCCTTTGTCATCATACATTTCCACATATACCCTAGTTTTCATATCCACATTCTGCTCTTCCTCCTTGTTTTTGTCCTGAAAAATTGATTCCTCCAATACACTCTCAATCTCCCGTCTTGAAGTCTCATCCAAGTTGTTTTCAGCAAAAGCAGGGGATATCCCCATCACCAAAACAATCAAAAACAAGATACTGAACCTTTTCATTCTCTTTCCTCCTCGGTCTGGTACAGCGGCGGCAGCTCCACTACCGTGCATCCGCTCCACCTTTGTGGTGGACGAGAAGGGCGTGATTTCCCACGTCTTTCCAAAGGTGAACACCAAGACCCACGCCGCAGAGATTCTTTCACTGTTGTGACGGTCGCCGCCCAGAAGCGAGGAGTGAACAACTGGTGTTTCGCTCCTCATTCCTAGCGTCTATTTCCTTGCAAGCCAATCCAGGATTTTTTCCTTGGTTTCGCTGCCAGCTTCGATGGAGTATGACTTGTCGTTGTCCATGTGTATTTTGACAAAGGCATACTTTATCCCCTTGGAGCGCAGGTTCAGCTCCTGGGCATCCTGGATATGGCTTGTTGGAATCAAGAGCAGCTTTCCCCTGGTTCGACAAACGAGATAGCTTTCCAGCAGATGGATTTCTCCCTGGTAGACCTTGTAGACAGGATGCTCCTGTAGATACTCACGCTCCAATGTGAAGCGCCCGCTGTCATCCAGTTCTGAGCAGGCCGCTCTCACTGCCAGCAGGGAGCGGGCAATGCCAAGGGAAATGACTGCAACCACACCCACAACCACATGCAGCATTTTGACCGTGCCGGAATTCCATGAAAGGTATCCCAGGCACACAAGGAGGGCAAGGGCAAGCAAAAGATATTTCCCCAGCTCTCTTTTCAAGAAATCACTTTTTATCTTTTCCACGAAGTACACTCCTCGGTACAGACGCTGCACCGACAACTTAAGATGATTTGTCCATTCTATGTAAATCATGTTGGACTGTCAACATTGCGGAAAAGCCCCAGTCCTGTACCAGACGCAACCTCGGCATACCCTCCCACATCTTCCACATTCAGGGCCATTACAGTCATGCCAAGTACCGCAGTGACTTGGGAATATGCTTCGGATTAATCGATACTGAGACCTGTCTCAGAAAAAGTGAACCGGAGTGTTTCTGTTTTACTATATGGTCTCATGAGTTCGACAAATCGCTCCTGACTGACTTCATACAAAACAGTCCCAGTTTCATTGAGAACAGCACAATCGACAATCTTTTTGTAGTAACTCCATTCCCACGGCCATATACCCAGGTCTCCTATTCTTATCCACAACTCTTGGTTTGCCTCCAAAAACACCTTCTCTTCTTGTATATTCTCCGAGCCTTCCTTATATCTAAAAATTATTGTAATTGGCTCTGGAAACCCATTTGCAACGTATGTATTTCCACTTGGGTCACAAGATATGAAAAAAATATTAGTCATGAACACAAACAGATAAATCTTCCTCCACATTGTTATTTTCTCCTTGTTCCTGGTATTTCGGCATAATCATCCGCCGCCACGCCATCGGGTATTTCGGGCCTTCATTATTATTTTTATCAGTCCAAATTGTACCATCTTCATTTTTTTGTTGCCAAATATAAGTATTATCTCTCTGCGTGAAGAAAGGAACCGCTAAGTTTCTCTTATGTGCATCACTCATCTATTTCCCCAAACAGCCAATTTTTATTTATGTCATCAAAAAAATTTATTTCTGCAATACAAGTGTCATTAAATGAACTTCCATGATAAATACCTGAGATTTTAAAATAAAAAGGCCCAAAGCAAAGAAAATCTATACAGGATAATTGATAATTTAATTTTCTATCTTTAAATTCTACTATCTTTGGATTTCGTTCAATTAATTCTGTTTTTGAATCATTTAGTTGGTATCCAACAATATCTATTTTTTTTACACGATTATTTTTTAGATATAAATTTTCATTTGAAGCATATCCATTTATAAGCGAAATCGTAAAACTTCCTAAATACTCATTTCCATATCCAGGAAATGAAAGTTTCATCAAATCATCCTCGGTGTTCTCCACATAGCTTGTGGCGGGGTTGCCGTCAAAGGCGTTCTGGATGCTGTACTTTAAGGGGCTTTGGGGGTCAAAAAGGTAGCTTGAGGCCGCTATTCTTATATATTTGTCTGAGTCGCTGAATGCTGCGGCCAAATCCTCCTGTATATTCACCCGCAGGAATTCCGTTGAGTTTGACCCTCCTACCTGGTCTTTGCATGTGTAATATTTTATTGAGACCACACCCTCTTCCCACCTTGTTCTGTCAACTGTAAAAGATACACCTGTTTCTGTTATGAAAAATCCTATTTCTTTTTCATTAAGTGGCTTGATAAACAAATCGTTAAACAAGAAATATTCCCAACTGTCTGTTGTGCTGCCATAGACCTTGTATTCTAACGCCCTGATTTTATATATGCCTTTAGATTTGTCCTTTGCATATACAGTCTGTTGAACCCTATGATAGATAAAATTTTCATAACTCTCTATAGAAAATGTTTTATCATGATATGTCGATTCTAAAAAATCGCTCATGTTTTGGTTACAAACAAGTACCCTGTAAAAATCTATATTATTTACGGTTTCTTTATAAACCCGTTTTTCTTGAATAACATATTCTGGAGAACCCCAACTGTCTGACTTGAATTGTTCTATATCGGAGTTTACTTTCTGTTGAGCTAAAAACTCCTTCTCCTCCTCCGCTTCAAGACGGCTCAGTTTCTGCCAGCTGTTGGGCATCATGTTCTTGAGCTCAGGTGCCTGGGCCTGCAATCTGCTTGCCATAATTGCCATCACCAGCATTAGCGCAAATAGCTTTCTCATCGTCTTCCTCCTATGTTCTTGTCACCACATATTTTCTTTCTATGTGCTTTAATTTTTCCGAATAGCCCTTTCCGCTAATCTCAAAGCTCAAGGTTATGTAATGGGTTCCACAATTTTCACTATCTGATGAAATCTCTTCTAGATCTTCCGGTTCTAGTGGTGATTTCCTCCATGGATATGGGAACAGCAAGTCGATCCTCATAATAATTCTTTATGAAGGATTCCCACTCAAGGTAGCCATTGTTGCTCAGGCTAGCTCTAGCAGCTTGATAGCCATGGTCATATCCCAATAACTCTAGCAGGCTGCAGCAACTGTATATTGTCTCGTCCATCTTTCTATACTTGAGGAGTCGAACTTCTATCATTTGCTGGATGAGCTGTACATATTCCTTCTGCTCGCTCTCCTCCAAAAGAACATACTCCATACAAGTTGCCAACAGAAAGTCCAGGCATCCCAAGGTTGCCTCAATTTGGGGAGATTCAAGGTCCAGGGCTTTCAAAGTTTCTCTGATGCAGGGGAGCGCTTCCCGTCCATGCATTGACACGATTTTATTCGCCCAGCTCCTGGCTCTCCTCATCCATAAATACGACTGGGGCTTGCAATAGGTATTCATCAAGCTTGCATATTTTCCTTCCACAGGCAAGGAGCGGAACTCATATTCTACTCTCATAAAATCCAGCTCTATCGAATTATCATTGTAGGCCTGGTCCAGTTCCACCTCCATTGGGAATGAGGAAAAATCAACGGTGTCTATCCGTATGCGAAGCTTTCTTTCATAATACTCACGCAAGGTTGCCGGATTCCCGATTATTCCGTTCCTGAACAAAATTTCTGAATGTCCCGCCAAAAACAGGTAGATATGGCTATATTTTACAACTCCATCTATCCTCCTGTGCTTAAGAATATAGTCATCTATCTTTCCTTGAAAAGTGAAGGTGTACACCCACTTTTCTGTCTCCATCAGATAATCTTCCAATGCCCGCAAAAGACACTCCAAGACCCTTCCTGCTCCACTGTAGGGAACCCCGCGCAGACTATCCAAGGAAAAATCCTTGAGCATCCTTTCAAAATATGGAATTGCTTCCCGTTCATGATGATTCACTATCTGGTTTGCCCATATTTGAACCCTATGCGTATCAATGGGCAATGCAGTCTGAAAGGAATTCAAGTAGACTGTACACTTCTCGTCCAATGTCAGCAAGGAGTATTTATCAATCAAAGCCTTCTGAAACTCAGAATCTTTCACCTCGTAATCATAGAGATTCATCTCTCCCGAAAATGCAGTGAATGTCACGGCTATCGACAGGAATACAGCCGCACAAGCTATCTTATTCAATGAAGCCATCCCCCATACGCTCCTTTTCTTTGTAGTATGATTTTGAGGCATTGTTACTAGGCCCAAAAGAATAAATAGGAGAGATGAACCAGACAAAATCATCCGTCCCTATTTTTTCTTCATACGCATAATATTCTTCCAGGTCTTTCACTGCAAAGATATCCGACCTTTCAAAATGTTTCAGTTCCGGATTGCATTCCTCCACAATCCTTTCTTTTGCCTCGTCCCCCAGCAATGTCATAAACTTGTTTTCAGTCAGCAGAATTAGATTTAGATCCGGTTCATCACCCCTTGGGAACTGGTAAATCACTCATCTATATCTCCAAAAATCCAATCAGATTCTTCTGGTTTCAATTCTGCATAAAAATCTTTAACAGCTTTCATATTCAATTCTGCTATACATGTATCTGAATACTTTAAGCCTTTATAAAAATCTTTAACAACAAGTTTAGTATCTCCTTGCCCTTTGATAAATTGATAGTTTAATGTGCCATCAGATAAATTATAATTATAATTGAAGAGTTTTACACGATTATTATCCATATAAAGTTTTTCATTCTGTGCATATCCATTAATTATTGCAAATAATGGATGATATTTAGCGTCATAAATCTTAATTTCAAATAAATCATCCTCGGTGTTCTCCACGTAGCTTGTGGCGGGGTTGCCGTCAAAGGCGTTCTGCAGGCCATATTTCAATGGATCATTCAAATCCCACAAAAAATCTGATGCATATATATTTATATGATCCCAATTTCTTAATGCAAATCCAGGCAAATACTCACAGTACTCCGTTTCTGCAGGTTCTTCTTCAAACAGATAATAGTGGGCGGCTGTAATGAAGCCAACGGGCTGACCCTTTACTTTGCGAACATCATTGAATTTTGTTCCTGGCACTTCTTTTGTATCAAATCTAAAGCGGTTTTCATAGTATATTATCCCCTTGTTCTTGTCTTTCCCTTTTATTATTTGATAAGTTCTTACAGCATAGTAAAATGATCTTCCATCTGTATCAATATTCAAGGTGGGATGAAGAAATAACAGCCTGTCTCTGCCATCTTCTACCCTGACCAGTCCAAGAAAATAATGCTTTTCCGGGACCCATGACACTCCCTCCATCATTTTTTTTGTGTCATTCATTCTGTTTCCCGGCACAAGCACCCAATAGAATGTGTCCCCATTGACAGCCTCCTTGAAGACCTTCGTTTCCTCAAGACACACATTCTGTTCGGGAAAGTGCCTTCCTTCCAAATGACTAAAACTTATCTTCTCACAGTAGTCAAATACTTCCTTGTGATTTTCCATGAACTTTTTTGTTTCGGCTTCTGTCAGCTCATTCATCAACTCCCATTCCGTCGGCACGAGGGCCTTCATTGTCGGCGCCTGGGCGTGCAGGCTGCTGCCAATCAAAATTGTCAGTAAAAAGAATTTAAGTTTATTCATAATCCATGTCTCCCATTTGAACATTCAAGAATGATAATTCGTCTGTAGTATAGACAAGCTCATTGATTTTTACTAGCGGATAAACGTCTATTGACTTGTAATCAATAAATCGTCTCCTCCTGATTTTCCATCTGTCGAATCAACTCAATGTTCTTCCGCTCAATTTCCGTAAAATCTGACTCGGAGAAGTTTGGATTTACCTTGTACCAAGTGTAACAGTTCCAAAGGCTCTGCAAGTCCACACTCTTGAAGGTTCGGCCATGGCGGGCGTAGACGGCGTTCCGCATGAGGCGGAGCTGTGCCTTGTCCAGGTCCTGCAAGTCCTCGGCGGTGAGCTTTGAGTCCAGCTTCGAGAACTTGAGGCCGTTGTAGGCGAAATAGTCGTCCGGGCAGTGGGCGTTTTCAAGCTGCTCCTGCGTCACGGTTTCGTCGAGGATGTAGCGCTGTTCACTTGGCGACCAGTAGTAGAAAGCATAATTATCTTCTTCACCTTGATACACATTGTAATTATCAACATCTCCAACTAAATAAAAATATTCTTCTTTTGTTAATGCTTTTCCTCGAACTTTTATTCTTATTCCTCTTGTTCCATTTACTATACAATAATCTACCCAAGAAAATTGGTATTCATAATAATCTAACATATCAACTTCTAGTAATGGAGTTTCTTTATACACGGAATAAATACTTAAATGCGTTAAATTTAGTTCTCCTTCATTTATACCAATTATATCATTTCTTTCATCAAAATCAAAATCAGAAATAAATAAAGCAAGATTTGAAATTTTATTGTTTGAAATTGAATTGTCCCATTGTGTTGCAACACTAGGACTAATTGCAAAAGTTTTTGAATCAGTAACAAATAAATTTAGAGACTTGCTGAATTTAGTGTTTAAACCTAAAACTAGAAAAACATCATCATATAATGACATACTACTGTAATATATCATATCATTTGCTCTTTCATAATCAGACCATAAACTGCAATTGTCTCGTAAATAACTTACTAGAATATCTCGATCCTGCGAAAAAGTAAAATAACTGAAAGAAAGCATAAATAGGATAAAGATAATTTTTTTCAAAATATTGTCCCCCTACATCTTTTCCATCACTTCAATACTTGGATAATAATTATTCTTACTAATTTCATTCGCATTATTAAACGGATGCACCGTTGCATAGTGCGGAGCTCCGTCCCTGCCATCCACGATATCCGCTCCCAGGCTTGCCACTTCCTGCCCCTCACCGCTGTGCCTCGTACTGTTGAATCAACTTGATATTGTATTTATCAATGTCGGTGAGTAGCTCATCGCTGTAGTTTGGATTTACCTTGTACCAGGTGTAGCAGTTCCAAAGGCTCTGCAGGTCCACACTCTTGAAGGTGCGGCCATGGCGGGCGTAGACGGCGTTCCGCATGAGGCGGAGCTGTGCCTTGTCCAGGTCCTGCAAGTCCTCGGCGGTGAGCTTTGAGTCCAGCTTTGAGAACTTGAGGCCGTTGTAGGCGAAATAGTCGTCCGGGCAGTGGGCGTTTTTAAGCTGCTCCTGTGTCACGCTTTCGTCGAGGATGTAGCACTGTTCACTTGGAGACCAGTAGTAGAAATTATATTCAAGGCTTTCAATGTAAGATTCATCCCTACTATATTTTTTTAGCAAAATCCCTCTTTTTTGTTGGATAATACAAAATTGAACACGATAAGCAAAATCCCGAACAAGCTTACGATAGCTATTTTCTGGCGATAGCCCAGGCATATAACCTTCCCAAGATGTGTGGCTCAGTATTTGTTGGTTGAAACCCCTCTCATCATAAGTAAAAAACTCACATATCACATAATCAACTAATTCATGTCCCGGAGCATATGATAAAATCTCTAGTGTTTCGTCATAATCAAAATCCGCAATGAGACTTGTGGCTTTTGTTTCTACAAGATATCTGATTTGTTGTTTTAGTTTGTTATTTGGAATCCCATTCAATTCATGAGAATAAAACGTGTCTATTAATTTTCCATCCGTAAGGTATGTCTTTACACGGGACTGATAACGAAAATTATACACGTAACTGCTGAAATATGAGTTTTCCGATAATTTACCACTACATAAATATGTCAGATTCTCTTCTCTCTTTTTCGACAAATTAAATCCACGGGATGATTCTATATAACTTCTGAACTTTTCCTCATCCTTGGTTTCTGAAAACACAAGCACTGAAAAAATGACACTAAATATAATAATCAATAATTTCTTTTTATTCACTTTAATACCCCATCCCTTTCTTCAAGCTCCGTTATACTTGGGCTTATTTCTCCCGTGAAGTCGTAAC
>JAZNAS010000093.1:0-27908 GCA_045586625.1 Treponema sp. | reverse complement strand
TCATTTTTTTATTGTTATATCTAACTGTAAATCCGTTATCTTCAAGAATTGATAAAAACTCAATAATTGATTTATTACTATTTTTAAAGATATTTTCTTTATATTTCGCATTTATGTAAAAACTTTCTATACCCATAATATGTCCTATTCAATTATTTCTATTGGAACTGTTTTTAAATTCATTTGTTGTGCAGCTTTCCATCTATGATGACCATCTTGAATTTGTAGGGTTCCATCATCTAATTTTTTTACAATTATAGGCTCTGCTATAGTTCCTGTATTTTTTATTTCATTCCTTGCATTTGTTAAAGCTTTTTGATTGTAATTCCCCGCATCAAAATCAAAAGGATCATCAGGATTCGGAACTAAACTTGAAGTATTAACGCTTAATTTATTTGATAAATTTTTCAGTTGACCAGAACCACTGACAATTTGTAATAAACCAATTCCAACTTCTAAATTATTACTATTCTCTAGTCCATCTTGTATTGTTAATGCACCACCAACAATGTTAGAGATGGCACCAGTTACTCTAGCGGATTTTATAGCAGCCCCTGCACCTCCGGGAATACATGGTAATGCAACGGCTGTTGCATCTGCAACAATTCCTAATGCATCTATTATTGCGCCTTTTGCATTTCCTTCTTTTACATTAGCAACAAAAGATGCAACTCCACTTGCTAAAGAAAATATGTCCCATGCAGTTTCTGCTACTTCCCCATCCGGGTCCACATACCTCACCGGATTGTTCCCGCCGTAGTGGTACAAATTGCTATTGATGTGATTAGATCTATGTCGTAGGTAAGGGTGGAGGAGTGTAATACGTTGTGTTTTGATGGTATTATGGAGAGGGGAGGTCATGGAAATAGTATACCATGGGAGGCGGGACGAGGCAAGGAGCCGCAAGGACAAAGGTTGCGATTCTTGTGCAGGCTCCACCAGACTCCTTGAAAAAATGCGGAACATGGACTATAAATAAAGGATGGATTCAAAGGAAATGACCCTGAAGAAGGGCGATGTGTACAGGAATTTTGAAGTGTTGACTGTGGAGCCCCTGCCAGAGCTTTCTGCACAGGGGATTTGGTTGCGGCATAAAGCCCTGGGAATGGAAATCTACCATATCCTGAATCAGGACGAGGAGAACCTCTTTGCCTTCGCCTTTAAAACCCCTCCAAAGAATTCCACCGGTGTTGCCCACATCTTGGAGCACTCAGTTCTTTGTGGCTCAAAGAATTATCCTCTAAAGGACCCCTTTATTCGCATGGTGAACCAGAGCGTCAAGACCTTCCTCAACGCCATGACCTTTTCCGACAAGACCGTGTATCCAGCCTCGTCAATTTCCCGTGCGGATTACTTCAATCTCATGGGGGTGTATGGGGATGCAGTGTTTTTCCCCTTGCTGGAAAGATGGACCTTTGCACAGGAGGCCCATCGTCTGGAGCTTGATTCCCAGGGTAAGCCTTCTATCCAAGGAGTGGTGTACAATGAGATGAAGGGGAATTATTCCAGCTTCGAGAATATCGCCGGAGACTGGGCAGTTCGCAGCGTGCTGCCCAATACCATCTATGACCTTGATTCTGGTGGCGACCCTGTGGAGATTCCTCTGTTGAGCTACCAGGACTTTGTGGCCTTTCATCGCAGCCACTATAATCCCGGCAATTGCCGCCTCTTTTTGGCAGGAAATATTCCCACCCAAGATCAAATTGATTTTCTTTGCGAGCGTTTTTTAGATACCTATCAAGAAACTATTGCCGGCCTTTCTCCTCAGCAGGCAGAGGATGATAGTGTTTTGCGGCAAGAGCCTTCTGCCAGTGAATATAAGAATCTCTTGCCCGTGGATACACCTCCTGCACCCTTTGCAGAGCCTGTGGTGCTGGAAAAAATCGGTCCCCTTGCCAACGAGGGTGAAGAGGCTGGTGGTGGAGAGGCCGGGGCAAATGTCACCCTTACCTGGTTTTTAGGCGATTCCTCGGATCCTGTGCGCCACATGGAAAGCATCTTGATGGCAGAAATCCTTATGGGGCACGATGGCTCCCCCTTGTCCCAGGCCCTGCTGGAATCAGGCTTGGGAGAGGATTTGGCTCCCAACAATGGACTTGACAGCGAAATGCACTGGGTGCTCTTTACCGCAGGCTTGCGGGGCTGCAACCGGCAGGATGCCCAGAAGGTGGAATCTGTAATTTTTTCTGTTTTGGAGCGGTTGTGCGCCGAGGGAATTCCCCAGGAGGATATTGACGCCGCTGTTTTGGCGGTGGATTTTTCCCAGCGGGAGGTGCGCCGTGTTTATGGCCCCTATTCCTTGGTCTTGATGCGTCGCTGTCTGCGGGGCTGGCTCTATGGTCGCCGTCCTTCGGAAACGCTTTTGACACGAGAGTGTTTTGCAAAAATCAAGGAGCGCATTGCCCAAGATCCCCACTATGTACAAAGTCTCATTTCCCGGCTTTTGTTGCAGAACAAGCATCGTTCCCGGGTTACGGTGTATCCCCATGCCGACTACAGTTTGCAGCGGAAGGAGGCAGAGGCAGCTCTCATCAACCGCCTCATGGAAGGAGCATCAATAGAACAGGTTCAGGCAAATCACCAAAAGCTGGTGGAATTTCAGCAGGCCGGAGGAGAAAAGGAGGATGCCTCTATTTTGCCCCATCTTGCTCTCCATGAGCTTCCCACTGATGTGGATGAGATTACGATAAAAAGACAGGTTGGGCCAAATCAAGTGCCAGTTTTTGTCAGCCAAGAGGCCACCAATGGAATTGTCTATGCCCAGCTCTGTTTTCCTGTAGATTTGCTGGATCCAGAGGATTACCTTTTCCTCCCTTTCTTGGCAGGAAGTCTTTCCAACGTGGGCTTTGGTACCACCAGCTGGGTGGAAGCCGCTCGTCGCAGCGCCTTGGAAACTGGTGGCATGGGAGGAAACCTCTTCACCTCTGCCATGATGAATGGCATGGATAACTTGATGGCATACAATGAGCAGGGGGAGCTTGTGCATGACCCGGTTTTTGGCCGGGACTGGCTTTTCTTTAAGGTGAAGATGCTTGCAGAGCAGTCTGAAAGGGCTCTCGCCTTGTTGCAGGAAAACCTTTTGACTGTGGATTTTTCTGACTCCCAGCGGCTTTCCACCTTGCTGAAGGAGTTTAGAAACGACTTTGTAGCCTCCCTTGCCCCCAATGGCAACGAGTATGCCGCATCCCGCACAAGCTGCACCTTGAGCCGCAACAAGGCAATCGACGAGCTGTGGAACGGGTTGAGTCAGCTTGCCCACATCAAGACCATGCTGGACATGGATATAGTTCAGCTGGGACAAAAGCTGTCAGCTCTTTTTGCACGGATTAAGGAGCATGGAGCCATCGCCCAGATTATTGCCGATGAGGAAAGCCTTGATGCAGCCTTGCCGCTTTTGGAAAAGGTGATTGCAGATTGCAGGCTTTTGCCACCTGAATCACGGCTCAAAGATAATACTCAGCGATTTTACGAGTTGACAGAACTTCCCGGATCCACCTTGGAATCAGCGGGAGAAGCCCTTGATGCAGCTCAACGGATGACGCCCCTGCTGGAGCTCTTGCCAGGGAATTTTCAGGTGGGATTTGCAGCCATTACCTGTAAGGGCAAGGGCTATGATGATCCAAGCTATGTGTACGATGGAATTCTCTCCCACTGGATTACAAACACTGCCTTGTGGGAACAAATCAGAACGGTGGGCGGAGCCTATGGTGCCTTCGCATGGCCAGATACCTCGGAAAGGATTTTTGGCTTTGCCACCTATCGTGATCCCAAGCCCCTGCGTTCCCTGCAGGTGTTCCAGCAAGTAATAGCCCAGGCCGCAGAGGCTTGTCTTGACCAGGAGGAATTGGAGGCAATGATTACTGGTTGCTATAGTAAAGAGGTACAGCCTAAAAGTCCTTCCAGCAGGGGAAGTGTAGGATTCCTGCGGTATTTGTATGGCTATACCCAAGAGGCAAAGAAAAAGAAGCTGGAAATGCTGGTTCAGGCAAAGCCGGAGTATATCAGGCAGGCTGCACAAGAGCTTTTGGCCTCTCTTCAGCAATACCAAAGACAGGCAGCCATTGTTAATGGTAGCGATTTGAATGCAGATGATCTGAAAGACTGGAAAAATATACGGCAACTGAGTATAATGAATGAAACCTTGCGGTAAGGAGTGGTAAAAGTGATGGATAATAAATTAGAGGAATGTATTGGTAAGCTGAGAAACCTGGTGTCAGATGTACAGGGGGCACCTTATCCAAGTGCAATCGAAAATGAGTTGTACACGATATGGTTTGAGCATATTCAGCGTTCTGCCATGGACTGTTTTGTATTTTTGAATGAAAATTTTCCTCAGGAGCCAGAGGAAATTTCCCAGTCCTTGGAAGGAATGCTCTAAAATAAAGAGGGCTTGCATCTCCCTCAGCTGTTGTACCAACAATCGTGGTGGGTTCACGAGTGACTTAACTCATGGTTTGATTAAACTTGTTGGTACAACATACCGATATTCTATTAGAGAAATTATCTCTGGGATTCGATAGGGGATATGGGGAGTATGTCGGCCTTGCGTATAAACAATAAGTTAGAGTTAAGTCCATTAAATAATTCATTGAAGAAGACTGGTTTTGCAAGATGGCGTTATCTGTTTAATGCCAAGAATAGCTTTAGTAGCGAGGGTGGGTCTTTTTTCATTGAATTGTATCTTGTCAATCCAAGCTTGTCTCCTGACGAAGTTATTTGGTCTGATCCCCATGCAATTCCAGCTTTCAAAGATGAAAGTCAGCTTTTTATGCCAGAGGAGGTTGTATCCCCCCATTCCTATGTAGCAATCCGAGTTGGAATGCCTGGTCTTGGTGGAAAAGTGATTCAGAATTTCTTGCCTGCAAGATCCCTTTGTATTTCCAAAAATCTGCTGGATGTAGCCAATGGTGCATTTCATTTGGAGGGCAACTTTCTGTCCGGAGTGGCAGAAGATGGAAATGAATATGCCTCTTGGCAGCTGAAGATAGAAAAGCTCTGTCAATTTGCTCCAGGAAAAATGCAGAAGGACATGTATTGGGGTGTTCCTGCCGTGCGCTGTTTTATTTCAGGTGAACTACAGTTTTGTGGTGAAACCTATATTGTGGAACCTGGAACTTCCTTTGGATATGTGGATAAATTGTGGGGCGAGGATTATCCGTATCCCTTCTTTCATCTTTCTTGTTCCCATATCAGCAGCATCATCACTGGAAAGCCATTGGTCAGTGCAGCCTTTGCAGTACAGGGAATTTATCGAGATTCCTTTGCCCTCTTTGCAGAAATTGATTCTGTAAAGTTCTCTCGTCCTCGGGTGAAGAACAAGCCAAATTTTGATTGCGTCGTTATGGAAAACAAGGTTCACTGGACAGTGAGTGTGCCATTCCGTCACCATCTCATTGACATTGACGTTTTTTGTGCATCAGATCAAATGTCTGTCCGTTCCTATACCTGTCCTAGTAACCCTAAGGAGGAGTTGCAAGTATTGGGAGGTTCTTCTGGTACTGGTGAATTGAGACTCTACCGCAAAATCAAGAAAAAGAGCCTTGAGTTGATTGAGCATGCCATCCTGCAGGATGTCCGCTGTGAGTATGGCGGACGTGAGCAGGCAGAAAGCGATTCGTAATACTTGATTTTTTTCTTTGATGTAAATCATTCATTTTTACTTGTCTTTTTCACGCTTCGTTTATACTTTTAAAGTATGATGAACTATGAGCAATATACCGTAAAGGCACAAAATGCCCTGCAGGATGCAAGCCTTATTGCACAGCAGAATGACCACAGTGAAGTGGGAACTGAGCACCTTTTGTATGCCTTGCTTCAGCAAGACGATGGAATGGTGCCACCCCTTGTTGAGCGGATCGGTGTCTCCGTAAGCCATCTGCTTGACGAAACCCAAAAGCTTTTAGACACTTCTCCCCGCATTAGTGGAGCGGCCCAAATTACCATGTCTGGTGAGGCGGCAAAGATTCTTGCTAAAGCCGCCAAGGTGGCGGATTCACTAAAGGATCAGTATCTATCTACAGATCATATCTTTATTGCCATTGCAGATTCAGATGGCCGTTGTGGCCGTATGCTCAAAGAAAATGGCATTACAAAAGATAGCATCATGGCTGCTCTCAAGGCAGTGCGGGGCAACCAGCGGATTACGAGCCAGGATCCAGAGGCTACCATGCAATCTCTGGAAAAATATTGCCGTGATTTGACCGCCCTTGCCCGTCAGGAAAAGATTGACCCGGTGATTGGCCGTGATGAGGAAATCCGTCGGGTGATGCAGGTGCTTTCCCGCCGCACAAAAAATAACCCCGTGTTGATCGGAGAGCCTGGTGTGGGTAAGACTGCCATTGTAGAAGGCCTTGCCCGCCGCATTGTTTCCGGTGATGTGCCGGAAAGCCTTGCCCACAAGCGGCTTTTGTCCCTGGACTTGGGTGCCTTGGTGGCCGGTGCAAAATTCCGTGGTGAATTTGAGGAGCGACTGAAGGCCGTGATTAACGAGGTGCAAAAGTCAGAAGGCCGCATTATCCTGTTTATTGACGAGCTTCATACCCTGGTGGGAGCTGGTGCCTCAGAAGGCTCCATGGATGCCTCAAATCTATTGAAGCCAGCTCTGGCTCGTGGTGAGCTGCGGGCCATTGGGGCTACCACCTTGGACGAGTACCGAAAATACATCGAAAAGGATGCGGCCCTGGAACGGCGCTTCCAACAGGTGTATTGTGCCGAGCCTACGGTGGAGGACTCCATCGCAATCCTTCGTGGCCTTCAGGAAAAATACGAGGTACATCATGGTGTCCGCATTCGTGATGATGCCTTGGTGGCAGCAGCAGTGCTTTCCAACCGATACATTACCAATCGCTTCCTGCCGGACAAGGCCATCGACCTGGTGGACGAGGCAGCCAGCCGTCTGAAGATGGAGATTGAGAGCCAGCCTACGGAGCTAGACCAGGTGGAGCGGAAGGTGCTGCAACTTTCCATAGAAAAGCAGGCCCTATCCAAGGAAAGTGACACCGCATCAAAGGAACGACTGACCAAGCTGGAAAAGGACTTGGCTGAGCTTTCTTCCAAGCGGGATGCCATGCGGTTGCAATGGGAGAATGAGAAGAAGGAGATTGACGAAACTCGCCGCTTAAAAGAGGAGCTGGAGCAGCTTCGCATTGATGAGACCCGTTATACCCGTGAGGGAAATTACGACAAGGCTGCGGAAATCAAGTATGGACGCATTCCCCAGATTGAAAAGGAGCTGGAGGTGGCGGTGGCTCGGCGGGAGGAGGCTCAAAAGGAGGGAGCCAATGGCAACAGCCTTTTGCGTCAGGAGGTTTCTGAAGAGGACATCGCCCGAGTTGTCTCCACCTGGACTGGGATTCCTGTCAGCAAGATGCTGGCAGGGGAGCGGCAAAAATACCTTGAGCTGGAGGATGTGCTGCACCAGCGGGTGGTGGGCCAGGATGAGGCTGTCTCAGTGGTGGCGGACGCAATCCGTCGCAATCGGGCCGGCCTTTCCGACGAGAACCGTCCCCTGGGAAGCTTCCTCTTTATCGGTCCCACTGGTGTTGGCAAGACGGAGCTGGCCAAGACCCTGGCGGATTTCCTGTTCAACGACGAGAAGTCCCTTACCCGAATCGACATGAGCGAGTACATGGAAAAATTCAGTGTCACTCGCCTTATCGGTGCACCCCCTGGCTATGTGGGCTATGACGAGGGAGGCCAACTGACAGAAGCAGTGCGACGGCGGCCCTACAGCGTGGTGCTTTTTGACGAGGTGGAGAAGGCTCACCCCGATGTGTTCAATGTGCTGCTGCAGGTGCTGGACGACGGCCGTCTTACCGACGGGCAGGGCAGGATTGTGGACTTTAAGAATACCATCATCATCATGACAAGCAATTTGGGCTCTGACTTGATTCTTGAGGCTGATACAGAGGAAAAACTGGGGGAAATCCGTGGATCAATCGATATTTTGCTAAAGTCCACCTTCCGCCCAGAGTTTTTGAACCGTATTGACGAGATGGTGATGTTCCGTCGCCTCGACAAGGGCTGCATCCAGGGAATTGTTCGTGGGCAGCTGAAGCGGGTGGCACGCCGTCTGGAGGATCGCCGCCTCCATCTGGAGGTTTCTGACCAAGCCATTGACTTCTTGGCAGAGGTGGGCTACGATCCACTCTTTGGTGCCCGCCCAGTCAAGCGGGCCATTCAGACCTATCTGGAAAATCCTTTGGCAAAGGAGCTTTTGGCAGGTAAGTTTACAGAAGGAAGCTGTATTCATGTTGCTGTGTTGGAGGGGGAGGATGACCGCCTATTGTTTTCGTAGTAGACAAAATCCCTAAAAATGTCTATTATAAAAAGATATGGATTGGACCAGTTCAATACAGTATTTAAAAGTTTGGGGTGAATATGCCAACGTATGAATATGAGTGTGGTTCCTGTAACCATCGTTTTGATGCGGTACAGAAAATGATGGATGAGCCCTTAAGGATTTGTCCCCAATGTGGGCAATCAATTCATCGTATTTTGAGTGGTGGAATTGGAATTTCCTTTCAGGGATCAGGATTTTATGTAAATGATTCTTCTTCTCATAAATGTGGGGGATCCTGCTCATCTTGCAAAGGGTAGTCGTTGAAATGAAAAAACAGACTGCACGTTTTTTTTGTGAGAATTGCAATTCTGAGGTAGGACGGGACGATAAGGTTTGTGGTCGTTGTGGCCATTTCTTCGCTTCTGTTCGCTGTCCTCATTGTGGTATGGTGGGAGATCCCTCTCAGTTTAAATCAGGTTGTCCCCAATGTGGGTATGCCATGGACTTGTCTAGCTTTGGTATTACCAACACGGGGAACAAAAAGAATAAGCAAAGAAATAAGGCAAAGTCTGGAGGCCAGCGAGAAGAACCATTGCCAATGTGGCTCTATGTTTTGCCCTTTGTGGTTCTGGTGGCCGCTGTGGTGGGTGTTTTCTTCTACATTGGTAAGAAATAGCGAGCAACTTTTCTGCTATCAAAAAATAAGGCTATCAACTCAGTTGATAGCCTTTTTATTTAGCTTAGACTTAAAACTAATTCTGGTGCAGCTTCTAAAACCTCAGCACGAATGTCTTTAATCCCCTGCTCAGATTTAACAGAACCGTCACTGATAATATCCCCCGTCTTGAGGGATACAGGTTTGTCAGGAATCATGCTGTACTGCTCATTGCGCTGATGAATCAAATGTCCACTGTACAGGGTTCCTTCGTAGGGATGGATAAAAAGGATTTTTGCCTCGCTGGAAGGGGCTACAGGCTGGCAGTCCTTTCTTTCTTCCAACAGCTGCTGCAATTTATCCATGTGCTTTTGACCAATTCCAGTAATGCATCCACAAACTCCCAAAAGGTCTGCCTTCTCAGCTTCCTCCTCTTCAAATTCAGGAGAAGTAAGAAGTACAACCTTGGGCTGTTGCTTTAAGCTGCATTTGCTGTGCTGAACCATTACCTTCCAATGACGGGGATAGTCAACGGCATTGATAATAATCAGGTGAGGTTGAATTTCTTCTAAATTATCCAATGCCTTCAGCAACCAGCGGTAGCAGATGATGTCATAGCCCATCTGCTCCAAGGTGGCCTGGATGTTCATGGTTTCCTGTAATGCATCAGATACGATGAGTGCTTTCATTCTGTCCCCAAGTTTTCTACAGTATAGTCAAAGATTTTCCAAACACCATCCCGCTGGCGAACATGGTAGGTATACCGCTTCTTTTCATAGAAGTTGTCATACTTGAACCATTGGGTAGAGGTTACTGTCCCTTCAGTCTGGGTGTACACTGTCTTGTCGATGGTAAAACGCTCTGGAATTGCCACAATGTCTCCATCGATTCGAGACTGCTGCAAGTCAGCCTTGTAGTTCTCCCGCATCTTGTCCCGTTCAATGGCACTGGCGCTGCGGTACTTCCTGTTGCGTACAGGATCTCGCATCAGCATTTCCTCCAAATCCATGTACAAGAAGTATTGGTCCCACAGGCTTCTTTGACGGGCAATGATGGTTTGCTCAACCACCTTGTCTGGAGAAATCGCTTCTGGTTGAAGGATTCCTGTGGAAATAGGTGCAACAGGAATAATGGTGGAGGCAGCTGCATTGGGAGAGGGACGTACTTCCAAGGTCATCCTGTTGGAGGTGATGGCGCTGGAATGACGAGCCTTGTACAGCTCAGGATAGAAGGTAACTTCCATATAATATACGGCTGGATCATCAATCTTTACGAAATCCTTGAGGTTTTCAGTAAAGGAGTATTCCTCTCCAGTTTCCAAAGCGATTTCCCTAAAATAAATTGTCTGCTGCATGGTGCGCTTACGTATCAACTTGTCGGTGGCAGGTAATTCCTTGTTCTTGACGGTAAGAACCTTGAAGTCCATGCTGAACATCCTGTCATCAGCCAGCTTGAACCGAAGGGTTTCAGGTCCCTTGTTGGCCACAGTTACGTGGACGTAAACAGGGTTATCCTCAGCAGAGCCAGGATAATACATTGTCTTGTTGTAAAATTGGGCGGTAACTTCAATGTCCTGTGCGTAGGACTGTGCAAAAAGGGCGAAACCCGCTATAATGACTGCCAGTATGCGTTTCAATTCAGTACTCCAGAATCAGAATTGGTTCCGGGAAAACAAGCCTTGTAAACCAGTTCTCTCGGCATAGGTTTACTATAGTATCGGACAAAAGACATGAATACCTTACATACAAATTCATCTTCTAAAGATTTCCAGGGATTTGCTGCCAATCCCCTGCATACAGTGCTTCCTTTGTGGACCCAGTTTCAGGGAACACTTGAGGAATTGCACCAGAGCGGGGAGTTTCGACCAATCCAATTGGAAGGAGTGCAGGGAAGCATGACTGCCTTCCTGTTGGCTGAATATTTGGCCAGCAAGAAGGCTCGTCCCTGTGTGGTGGTGGTAAGTGGCGAGCGAGAGGCTCAGGATTTTGCCTTGGATTTGAAGGCTGCCAATGAGTCCATTGAGGTGTGGTCGCTGCCCTGGTGGGGGACAGTGCCCTATCGGACAGTTCCCTTGGCAGCTCCTGTGTTTGGACAGCGGGCTTCTGCCTTGGCGGCCTTGGCAAGCATTGGTCAGTGGCAACAGGATGGAAGGAGCTTGCCACCAGTTTTTGTGGTGACTCAGCGGGCCCTGCAGACCCCGGTTCCTCCTCCAGAATACATTCGCTCCCTGCTGTTTTCCTTGAAGGTGAGGGATAGCTTTGACCCTGTGGCCTTGGCCGCCCGATTGGTGGAGCAAGGCTATTTGCGGGTGCCACGGGTGACAGTGCGTGGTGAATTTACCCTGCGGGGAGAGGTCCTTGATATCTTCTTGCCGGGAGATGAGGTGGCCCACCGCATTGTCTTTGACTTTGACCAAATCGATCATATAAAAACCTTTGATCCAGAAAGCCAGAATTCCTTGGAGGAGGTGGATTCTTTAGTTATCTATCCCATGAAGGAGGTGGTTTGGACAGAGGAATTGTTGAGCCGTTTGGAAACCCGATTGGAGGAAGTTGATTTTCAGCCACCAAAGGGAGGTTCTTCCAATGCACTTTCAAATGATACTGGAGATTTTGGTTTTTCTGTGCAGGAAGATTTTCAGAGGAAAAAAGAAAGGCTTTTGGATGAGCTGAAAAACCAGAGGGAAAGCGAGGGGGAGGAGCTTTTTTATCAGGAGGTTTTTGACCGTCCCTATTCCGTGATGGATTATCTGGAGCCTTCCACACCCTTGTTCTATCTTGACCATGACCGCTTGACCAATGCCCAGGAAAGCTTTGACCGAGAGTATATGGGAATGTACCGGAAGGTGCGGAGCCTGCACCCGGTTCCACCGCCAGATCATATTCTTTTTACCTTCCATCGATTGGTGGAGCTGCATCCACGGCGAATCCTGTTCAGGACCCTCCACACTCAGCTTTCCAGTGAGGCGGCTGACATTGTTTCTGTCAAGCTGGAAATGGATCCTCCACGAAGCTTCTTTGGAAACATCCAGTATCTGAAGGAAAGCTTTACCAATTTAATAGAAGATAACTGGCAGATTTTTATTTACGGCGATAGTGAAAATCAAGCACAGCGTATTGGTGAGCTTTTGAAGGAGCTGGATCAAAGCAAGCTTCACGTTTTGTCCCAGTCCATTTCTGCTGGATTTGGTATTCCCCAGCTGAAGGTACTGGTGGTTCAGGAAAACGAGATTTTTGGTCGGCGCAAGCGGGTGCCTAAGTCGGTAAGGCAGGTAAAAAGCGCTGTTATCGACACCTTTGTGGAGCTCAATCCGGGAGACTACGTTGTTCACGTGAACTATGGCATCGGCTTGTTCAAGGGAATCGAGCGGGTAAAGGCCATGGGAAACGAGCGGGACTACATCAAGCTGGAATATGCGGAGGAGGAAACCCTGTTTATTCCCATTGAGCAGGTGAACCTGGTGCAGCGGTATATCGGAAACGAAGGTGTTGCTCCCAGGCTTGACAGAATCGGCTCCAAAAGCTGGGAAAATCGCAAGAGCAAGGCGAGGAAGGCCGCAGAGGACATTGCCCAAAAGCTCATTGACCTGTATTCCCGCAGAAAGGCTTCCCGTGGCTTTCCTTTTCCCAAGGATGCGGAGTGGCAAACCGCCTTTGAGGCGGCCTTTCCCTATACGGAAACCGATGACCAGCTGACGGTGACGGCTGAGATAAAGGCTGACATGGAAAAGCCTGAGCCTATGGATCGACTGGTTTGTGGCGACGTGGGCTACGGCAAGACGGAGGTTGCCATGCGGGCGGCCTTCAAGGCGGTGATGGGCGGAAAGCAGGTGGCCTTCCTTGCTCCCACCACCATTCTTGCTGAGCAGCACTACGAAAATTGCGTGGAGCGTTTTGAGGGATTTCCCGTTCGTATTGCCCATATGTCTCGTTTTGTAAGCAGGCAGGAGCAAAAAAAGATTCTGGAAGGGCTGGCAGCAGGAACCATAGACATTTTGGTGGGAACCCATCGCATCGTTCAAAAGGATGTGGTGTTCAAGGATTTGGGGCTCATGATTATTGACGAGGAGCAGCGGTTCGGCGTAAAGGACAAGGAACGGCTGAAGGTGCTCAAGAACAATATCGACAGCCTTGCCATGAGTGCCACGCCCATTCCCCGAACCCTTCACATGAGCCTGCTGAAAATCCGTGACATGAGCTTGCTGACCACTCCTCCCCATAATCGTCAGCCTATAGAAACTGTTATCGATGCCTACAATGACGACCGTGTTGCCATGGCCATTCGGCGGGAGGCGGAGCGTGGGGGACAGGTGTTCTATCTCCATAATCGGGTGGAAAGCTTGGAGGAGGTACGGTTCCGTCTCCAGAATCTGGTGCCAGAAATGATGGTGGAAACTGCCCACGGCCAAATGACCGCCACGGAGCTGGACGATATTTTCCGTCGGTTCAAGCTGGGGGGCTTCCAGATTTTGGTTTCCACCACCATCATCGAAAACGGCATCGACATTCCCAACGTGAATACCATCATCATCGACCGGGCGGACATGTACGGTGTGTCCCAGCTGTACCAGCTGCGGGGACGTGTTGGTCGCAGTGATCGCAAGGCCTATGCCTATTTGCTCTATCCTGAAAACAAGGTTTTGTCAGAGGTGGCCATGAAGCGGTTGCAGGTTATCAGCGACTTTACGGAGCTGGGATCTGGCTTCAAAATCGCCATGAAGGACATGGAAATCCGTGGAGCGGGAAACCTCCTGGGCAAGGACCAGTCGGGAGAGATTTTTGCGGTGGGATTCGACCTGTACCTGAAGCTTTTGGAGGAGGCGGTGCAGCGGCTTACAGAAGAGAATTTTCAGTCTCAGAACGAGGTGCTTTTGGAGCTGGAATACAGCGGCTTTATCCCGGAAAGCTACATCACCAATCCCCAGACAAAGATGGAGGTGTACAAGAAGATTGCCTCCATCTCGGAGCGGGAAACCTTGGAGCGAATGTATGGGGAGCTGGAGGACCGCTTTGGCCCCATTCCAGAGGAGGTGTACAGCCTCTTGTCCCTGGCAGAAATCAGGATTATTTGCCGTCGTCTCAGCATTGCTACCTTGCGGGAGCGGGGTGGTATGGTGACGGTGGAATTCGCTCGAGTTTCCGATGTTTCTGTGGACAAGGTGCTACGCCTTATGAAAGAGGGCGGTGGCCGAGTAAAGCTGGATGCAAAGCGACCAAACGTGCTGCTTTTGGAAACGGGTAAAATCGGCTTGAAGGAAAAAAGCGAGTTCATTCGGGAAAAGCTTGAGATGCTGGTAAGCTGAAGGAGAAGATATGATTAAGGCTGTGATTTTTGACTACGGGAACGTGATTTCTCAAACTCAAACTGGTGATTGTGCTGGACAAATGCAAGCCATGACCGGCGTTCCTGCTGAAATTTTTCGGAGTGTGTATGATCGCTTCCGATTCGAATTTGACCGTGGCACTATTACAGGGGCTCAAATGTATAGTCAGCTTTTGGAGGCGGAAGGCTACCACGAGCTTTCCGCCAACAAGGAGCTCATGGAAAGAATCGCCCGCCTTGACATGGAAAGCTGGCGGCCTGTGCGGGAGGATGTTACCCGCTGGGGCCTTTCCTTAAAGGAGCAGGGATTTAAGCTGGGAATCCTTTCCAATATGCCCACAGAATTTTTACAATATTATGAAGATGAAATTGAGCTTTTTACGGCGGCCCACTACGCCTGCTTTTCCTGCAGGGTCAAGTTGATTAAGCCTGAGAAAGACATTTACCTTGATGTGTTGAAAGGACTTGGCGTTAAGCCTGAAGAAGCCGTGTTCTTTGACGACATGGCGGTAAATATTGAGGCGGCCTGCAAGCTGGGCATCAATGGATTTTTGTGGACTGGCTTGGAGCAAGGGAAAAAGGACTGGCAACAAGCCCTGGAGCGGCATGGATTCTAGTCTTTCTGTAGATTTTCCCCCTTTGGTTTCTGCCTACATGAAAAAGGTGTTGGCCCGCCTTGCAGAAGCCGAAGGAAAGATGGCCCAAGAGTGGCATACTGCCCTGACCCGCCAGCTCTTGCCCAGCCAGGAGGAGGAGCTGGTTCTGCCCTGTGAGCTTGCAGACCCCTTGGGAGCGGGCCATCATCAGGCTACGGAGCGGATGGTGCATCAGTACAAGAATCGGGTGCTGGTGCTGACCACCAGCCGTTGCTTTGCCCATTGCCGCTACTGCTTTAGAAAGAACCTGATTGCCCACTCTTGTTCTGGTAAAAAAGAGCTTCTGGAGAAATCTTCCAATTCAAGTCTCTACGACTGGCCTGACTCTCATGAGCTGGAAAAGATGTGTCGGTACCTGGCCGCTCATCCAGAAGTACAAGAAATCTTGCTTTCTGGTGGAGACCCCATGACTGCCCCCTTGGAGCGGCTGGAGGAAATGATACAGGCCTTTCGTAAAGCTCGGCCAGGGGTGCTGATTCGGCTTTGCACCCGCTCGACGGTATTTCATCCCAAGCTCTTTACTCCCCAGCTGGTGGAAGGGCTTCGTTCCTTGCGTCCCCTGTGGGTGGTGCCCCACATCAATCACCCTGTGGAAATCAGCGAAGGCTTTGCTCCCGAATCACGACAAGCTCTGTATTCATTGGTGGATGCGGGGATTCCTGTCCAAAGCCAGACGGTGCTGCTGCGGGGGGTGAACGACAATGTGGCTACCTTGAGCCAGCTTTTTCATGAACTTACCCTTATGGGCGTAAAGCCTGGCTATCTGTTTCAGTGTGACATGGTGGCAGGAACTTCCCACCTGCGCTTACCGGTGGAAGAGGGAATAAGGCTTTATCATCAGCTACGACAAGAGCTTTCTGGCCTTTCTTGCCCTGTCTATGGAGTGGATTTACCGGGAGGTGGCGGTAAGTTCAATTTGCTAGAGCTAGATTCCACCTTGAATCCCACCCAGGTGGAGCGTTTGGAAGGCTGCTACCAGTTTACCAAGGCAGACGGCTCGGTATGGGAGTATCCTCGATAGGGAGCGAGCCGCCGAAAGGCTGGTAAAATCGCGATATATTGAGCGATTTTAGCGAGTCTCGGTGCGTGCTAGCACGCCTTGCCCCTGCAAAGGTGCACTAAGGAGCGATCCGCCGAAAGGCTGGGAAAATCGCGATATATTGAGCGATTTTAGCGAGTCTCAGTGCGTGCTAGCACGCCTTGCCCTTAAGAACCCCAGGCGAGATAGTATTTTTCAAGTTGAACATTCAAGAAGCAATTTTACCACTTTCTTGAGCTAAATCTTGTACCAATTTATGATTCATTATCTTGTCGTGGCGTGTAAGGATGGGATGTTGTCGCTGGGAAGGATGGCTTTAACCTGTCAGAATTCTTTGGATAAGCTAAGCTATTGGAAAGATTCTGGTGTCCACCATCTAATTTCTCAGTGAGATTGGATCGGTTTCTCAGTGAGAAAGCAGTGGTTTTCCAGTGAGAAAAAAAATTTTCTCACTGAGTTTCCAGCCCTTTCTCAGTGAGAAATCGCCTTAATGGAAATGCCACGATACTTTGCTGGTTGTAGCATTATTTGGGACTGGTGGTGTGGTAGAATGGAAATTGTGGAAGGATTGTGGTAAAATGGATGCAAGGGGCAGATGAAAGGGAAAATCTAAAAAATCTCTATCAAAGTAAGCTAAAAATATGATAGCAAATTTTGCTATAATTAGCTATAATCACACAATTATGTTAGCAAAGCCGTTTGTAAAATGGGTTGGAGGTAAAAGTCAGCTTTTACCTGAAATTAGAAAAAAATATCCTCAACACATAGAAAAATACTGTGAGCCTTTTGTGGGTGGCGGAGCAGTTTTATTTGATATATTACAAACTTTTCATCCTCAAGAAGTTTTAATAAATGATATAAACAAAGAGCTTATAAATACATATTTTCAAGTACAAAATAACTGTGAAAATTTAATACATCAGCTTAGAGAATTGCAAAATACATACAGAAATACTTCACAAGAGGAGAGAAAAATTTTGTTTTATGAAAAACGAAATAGATATAACGAATTTAAAATTAATGGAAACGAAGAAGTAAATCTAGAAAAAGCTGTTCTATTTATTTTTTTGAATAAAACTTGTTTTAATGGTCTATACCGAGTTAATTCTAAAGGTTCATTTAATGTTCCATTTAACAATGCAAAAAATCCATTAATTTGTGATGAAACTAATTTACGAGAATGCTCAGCCCTTCTAAAAAATGTTCAAATGAAAGTTGGTGATTATAAAGAATGTGAATATTTTGTTGATGGCAGAACTTTTGTTTACATAGATCCTCCTTATCGCCCTTTGACAAAAACTTCGGCATTTACTTCCTACTCAGAAAATCAATTTTCAGATAAAGAACAAATCGAATTGGCTCAGTTTATCGAACGAATCACAGAAAAAAAATCTAGAGTTATTGCAAGTAATTCTGATCCGAAAAATGCAGATGTAAATGATAATTTTTTTGATGAATTATATTCAAATTTTAACATTGAAAGAGTTTTCGCCTCAAGAATGATAAATAGCAATTCAGAAAAACGTGGGAATATAAAAGAAATATTAATTACCAATATTGCTAAAATTGTTTAATATTGATTACATTACAAATATATAGTATAATCATATTGTCACAGGAGAGAACACATGACTTTTGATTTTTTTGGAACAAGAAAAGAAAACTCAACTTTTAATAATTTTGTTGATTTTATTATTTCACAACCTCACAATGGTTGGGAATATTTTGATATGGAAGTTGAGTTAGACCCTACTATTGATTTCAACAATGAAAATATAAAAATTAGATGGATAGATATAAATGAAGGTTTTAATGATAAGGTTATTTTAAAATCAAAAGATGAATTTTTATCTATGTTCAAAAAAAATGCTTAATAAGGGGAAAATATGATAAGCAGTAAAGTTATTGATGTTATGATGCCTCTTTTTGATATAATTAAACAGTCAAAAGGTAAAACTATTGGGGAAATAAAACAAGAACTTAATATTGAACGAGAAAAAATGAAAAAGGGAGCATCTGGTCTTATTGTTGAAAATCTTCTTGGAATAAAGAATAATAATATTGCCGATGCTGATATTCCCGAAATTGGTTGCGAAGTAAAAATTCTTCCTCTTCAAAAAAACAAAAATGGAGAAATAAAAGCTAAAGAACCAACTGCAATTCAAATGATAAATTATTTTGAAGTTGCAAATGAAACTTGGGAAAATGCAGATGAACAAGACGACTTTTTTGACAAATTATATGCAGATTTTAATATTGAACGAGTTCAGGCATCAAGAATGGTAAATAGCAAAGCAAGTCGAAGAGGCCAATTAATGAATTATTAATTAGTAATATTACAGTTGTGTTTTAGGATAATGTAATGAAAAGTATTGAACTTCCGGAGGATAAATAATGTCAAATAGAAACTTCCACACTTGGCTTTCGAATTTCCGATATAGCATAGCAGATTTCGATTATTATATTGATTTCAACAAAGTTTATAAAAATGTGGATTCAATAAAAATTGAATTAAATATTTTGAATTCACTAATAGGATCAAAAAATATAGAAGCTGATTTTGAAAACTTAATTGCTAAATATCCAGAAACATTAAAATGTATTCCGATCTTGCTTGCTGTTCGTGAATATGAAATTTTTGCAGGTGAAAATGGTGATGTAAAACGCTACACTTTCAATAAGCAGATTAATACCGTCGAAGAATATAAACTCTTCATGAAAAAGACAGGACTTTTTGAGCTTCTTTCAAATCATATTATCAATAACTTGTATGACTATGTTACTGGTGTAGAAACTGGCCTTGATTCTAATGGCCGAAAAAATCGTGGTGGCCATCAGATGGAAGACTTAGTTGAAGATTATATTCAAAAAGCAGGATTTACACGTAATGTAAATTATTTCAAAGAAATGTATATTTCAGAAGTTTCTAGAAAGTGGGATATAGATTTGTCTGCCGTTTCAAACCAAGGGAAAATGGAAAAACGCTGGGATTTTGTTGTAAAAACAGATAATTGTATTTATCTTATCGAAACAAATTTCTATGGAAGTGGTGGTTCAAAACTTAATGAAACAGCCCGTAGTTATAAAACAATTGCTACAGAAATGAAAAGTGTAAAAGGTGCAAAGTTTGTTTGGTTTACAGATGGTGCTGGATGGAAATCTGCTGCAAGAAATCTTGAAGAAACTTTTGATGTTCTTGATGATATTTATAGCATTAATGATTTGCAAAATGGCATTATGAAAGAAATATTTAAGTAGAGGAAAAAAAATGGATTTTAAGGCAGAATCAAAAACAATACAAGAAATATTGACAAAGAAAAAAGCATTTATGATCCCTCGTTTTCAAAGAGAATTTACATGGGAAAAAGATCATATTGAAATATTGTGGGATGATCTTCTAGAAAATTTGTCATTAAAGGAATCTAAGTTAAAAATTTCAGAATACTTCTTAGGTTCACTAGTTTTAGTTGACGATAATGACGATCCTAAACAAACTAAAAGAATTGTTGTTGATGGCCAACAAAGATTAACAATAATTACTATTCTGTTGTCTGCATTATATGATTCTTTTATGGACGTGAATGAAGAAAAACTAGCTAATTTGGTTTTTCAATATATAATTGCACAAGATAACAATGGTGATGATATCACATTATTAGAAACAGAAAGTCCCAAACCTTTTTTTCAATTAAGAATTCAACAGAAAGAAAAAGATAGTTCACAAGAACCAAGGTCTAATGAAGAAAAGAGATTATATTCCGCTTATAACCTTCTTCGGACTAAACTTGAGAAAAAAAATCTTACGGAAGATATAACAAAACGATTTGGCTCGACAATTGACTATGTCGAAATTCTTAAAACTATTCGCGATCAATTGTTAAATTGTAAAGTTGTATATGTTTCTGTGACATCAATAAAAGATGCATACATGATATTTGAAGTTCTCAATGCTAAAGGAGAACCTTTATCTGTTGTTGATTTAATAAAAAATACATTATTTAGTAAATTGACAGATGAACATCCTCTTGATAAAGCAAGCACTAGTTGGAATAAGATAAAGAACAATATAGAAACACAAGGCGACATAAATTCTTTTTATAGACATTTTTGGCTTTCGAATTACCATTTTATTACTGAAAAAAAATTATACCAAGATTTCACAGAGAAAATTGATAAAACAAAAAAAGAATATACCTCTTTCTTAAAGAAATTGGAAAAAGCTTCGGATATTTACAAGAAATTTTTACTTCCCAATAAAAATGACTGGAATACAGTTGAAAAAATAGATATTTATTATTCTTTGAAAGCATTTGAAATATTTGAAACAACACAGGTAAGGACTCTTTTATTGGCATTGTTTGATATATATCAAGAAAAAAAAATCACATTAAAACAACTAAAACATATTCTGTTGTTACTTGAAAATTTTCATTTTATTTTTACAGCAGTTTGTTCATCACGACCATCAGGATTGGAAAGTAGATATTCAAAATATTCATTAAAATTGCGAAATGAAAATGATAAAAATAAAATATCAAAGATTCTAAACGATTTTGAAGCAGATATGAAAGAAAGCCTACCTGATTATGATATGTTCAAGGAACAATTATCTACTTTGAGATTTACGGAAGGAAAGCCAAAGGATAAAAAGAAGATACAATATATTTTTTCTAAAATTGAAAGGCACTTAATTTCAACAAATGAATTAGATATTTTATCTCTTTCAATCGAACATATAGATTCTCAATCACAAAACCATGAGTGGTGTGGTGAAATTGGGAATTTAATAATTTTAGGACCAGACTTAAATTCAGAAATAGGCTCTCTCCCATTCACACAAAAGATAATCAAATATAAAGATTCAAAATTTGAGAGTACTAAGATGTTTTGTGAAATATATATAGGTAAAAATACTTGGGGAAAGGATGATGTTCATAACAGAACAGAAGATCTAGCAAAATATTTATATAAAGATATTTGTAAATTTACTACATGATAGTAGCCTATTATCGTTCAACCAATTTAGACTTTACTCTTGCTCAAGGTGATTGTTTAGCATTACTCCCCAATATCAATTTCCAATTTGATATGATTTTTGCTGATCCGCCTTACTTTCTTTCTAATGGTGGGATTTCAGTTCAGTCAGGTAAACAAGTTTCTGTAAATAAAGGAGACTGGGATAAATCTCAGGGATTTGAAAAGGATAATGAATTCAATAAACAATGGCTTTCCCTTTGTCGTGAAAAACTAACAGATAATGGAACTATTTGGGTATCAGGAACTTTTCACAATATCTTTTCAGTTGCTCAATCTATGACGGAATTAGGGTATAAAATACTTAACTGCATTACCTGGCAAAAGAATAATCCTCCTCCAAATTTATCGTGTAGATTCTTTACTCATTCAACAGAGTTTATTTTGTGGGCGAAGAAATCTGGTAAAGCAAAGCATTATTTTAATTATGAGCTGATGAAAGCTATAAATGGGGGAACTCAAATGCGAGATGTGTGGACTCTTCCTGCAATAGCGAAATGGGAAAAATCCTGTGGAAAGCATCCAACACAAAAACCGCTTCCCCTACTTGGAAGAATAATTCTTGCTTCAACAAAAGAACATGATTGGATTCTTGACCCTTTTTCTGGTTCTGCAACAACAGGAATTGCAGCAAATATTTTAGGAAGACGGTATCTAGGGTTGGAACAAAGTTTCGATTTTCTTGAAATGTCAAAGAAACGTAGAATTGAGCTTGATACTATTGTAACAAAAGAAAGCTATAAGAAAAAGATTTATAAGTATTCAGATGTCCCACTTCAGGACATTTTAGAACTTCATAATTCTGAACCTTATTATGGAATTGATTTACCGATAATAGAATAGAGGAGAAAAAGAAAAAAAGGATACGTGCCCCCTTGTTTAAGTTTTAAGATAAAAAGATGGGAATCAATGGCAATATCCCTGTGACGATGAGGGAAAGAAAGCAAGCTACATGAGCTTGCGGGGCTTGAGTGAAGAAGAAATCCCTATTGTGGAACAAAAATAGTGAATTTTCTAGCAAACTGTGGTACATTATATGTAATGGAGGTAATCTATGACTGTAACGATCCAGAATGTTGATACACCTTTTTTTGAAGTATTAAAGAGTCTTGTACAAATGCATGGCAATGTTGTAATGCAACAGGAAGATGATGATAAGACTTTAGCCCTCTCCCCAAAAGAGAGTCATATCAAACAGATAAATGCAGTTTACGATAAAGTGCCTATAGATGAACAGACTTTTGTCTGCAATGCATCAAAAGCTGCTGTCTGGGAGATGATTAAAAATGATACGTGGTGAAATTTGGCTCGTTGATTTTGGCATACCTGTTGGAAGCGAGGCTGCTATCGTCGTCCAGCAGTTGTCGTGCAAAATGACGATTTTAACGAAAGCAATATCTCTACTTGTACAGTAATTCCACTTACAAGCAATATGCTTTTATCTGGATATACCCCAAATGTTGTAGTGCCTAAAAAAGATTCTGGCTTATCAAAAGATTCTGTAGTAATAATTCCGCTTGTTACAACCGTTAATAAGTTTGCTTTTATAGAAAAAATTTCTGTAATGCCAAAAGCCTACATGAAAGAAATTTGCAAAGGAACTTATTGATGAGGATATGAAATACCGAGACCAACAACTAAAACGGCTCAAAGATGAGGTTTTAGATTTAGAGGATATGGTAGATTCTATATGGAGCTTGGAATGGCGGACACGCTAGGTTCCGGTGTAAGAAATCTGTACAAATTCTCAAAAATCTATTCTGGTACTGAACCTATTTTGGAAGAAGGCGATGTTTTTAAGACAACTGTTCTGCTTGATGATGTGCAGAAGAAAAAAAATCGAGAAGTAGATGGCGAAATAAATGGAGATACGTTTACAGAAAATACAGAAACTTCACAGAAAATCATAAAAACTGTGGAGAAAACCCTAATACTGTGGAGAAAAACTGTGGAGAAAGTTCTGACACTGTGAAGAAGCTTCTTTCTGCTATGTGCGAAAATCCTTTTGTTACACAACAACAGTTGATGCAAATTACAGGATTGTCAAGGCGCGGTGTTGAGTGGCAATTGAAACATTTAAAGGAAAAGAACATAATTCGCCGTGTGGGAGCAGACAAGGGCGGTCATTGGGAAATACTATGACTAATGAATGGAAATCAATCGACATACTTTTTCAGCTCACTGACAATTCATTTTCAGGTCAATTACAGCTTTTTGATTCTAAACTTGACCCACTAAATCCTCAGTCATATTTATGTTTTGCTATAGAATTACACGGAAATGAATACACCAAATCTCAAATTGCCAATATAACCCGTGAAGTGAATAAATTATTTCCAATTCCAATTTTTATTGTTTATAAATATGGAGAATATCTTACTCTTGCAATTATCAATCGACGTGTAAATAAACGAGACAATAATAAAGATGTACTTGAAAAAGTAACCTTAATTAAAGACATTGTTTTTGCGAAGCCACATAGAGCCCATGTAGAGATACTCTGTGATATGAGCTTGGGGCAATTGGAAACACAAGTAAAATTTTCCATTACAAATTTTCAATTGCTGCATAAGGCATGGAGCGAAGTTTTGGATACACAGACTCTCAACAAAAGGTTCTACACGGAACTTTCCAATTGGTACTTTTGGGCAATCAAGACAGTCGTGTATCCAGGTTATGAAATGGAGGCCGAAAGGGGAGGGTTGTTTACAAAAGAAGAAAAGCTTCGTGAGCGTAATGCAAAGAACCTTATCCGACTTTTGACACGTCTTTTGTTTGTTTGGTTTATCAAAGAAAAAGATTTGATTCCAGAAGAGCTTTTTGATGAACGCACAATAAATGGTTTTATTACTTCTTTTGAGCCAGAAAAATATTATTCCTCTGACGCAATGACTATAGAGAATAAAAGTGTTTACTACAAAGCAATTCTTCAAAATCTTTTCTTTGCAAGTCTTAATGCAGAGCAGGGGAAGCGTGCCTTTAGACTTGATGGCCAAAATCAAAATGCCACAAGTCTTATGCGGTACCAGCGATTTCATAAAAATCCAGAAAACTTTTTAAAACTGATTGAATCAAAAGTGCCTTTCATGAACGGTGGACTTTTTGAATGCCTTGATTCGCAAGATGATGAGAGGAAGGGAAGGAAGGGCGGAGCAATAATTAATTATGAAGACGGCTTTAGTGACCGTAAGGACAACAAGCTTTTTGTTCCTGATTATGTTTTCTTTGGAAAAAATATAAAAGTTGATCTCAGTACAGAATACGATGACAAGAAGAAAAAAGATGTCATTGTAAACGGAATTATACATATCCTTCAAAAGTATAAATTCACCATTGCAGAGAATACGCCGGTAGAGGAGGATATTGCCCTTGACCCGGAGCTTTTGGGACGTGTCTTTGAAAACCTGCTTGCAAGCTACAATCCTGAGACAAAGACAAATGCCCGCAAGCAGACGGGAAGTTTTTATACACCCCGGCCAATTGTCGAGTACATGGTGGACGAAAGCTTGAAGGCATACTTAAAGACAAGGATTAAAAAGTCGGCTATTTCTACAGGTTCTCTGGAAGAAGCAACAATAGCCCTGGAAAAAAACGGAGGGACTTTGGATTCCAAGCTTGATAATCTTGTGGCCTACAATGAACTGGAACCTGAGTTTACAGAAGACGAGTGTTTCCAAATTTTGCAATACATTGATGAGTGTAGAATTCTGGATCCAGCCTGTGGTTCCGGTGCGTTCCCCATGGGAATCTTGCAGAAGATGGTTTATCTCATTCATAAGCTTGACCCGCAGAATGACAGTTGGAAGCAGATTCAGATTCAAAAGATTTCCAATGACCCAAAGCTCACTCCAAAGGAGAAGAACGGGCTGCAAAGAGAAATACTTTCTGTCTTTGACGACAACGAACTGGATTATGCCCGAAAGCTCTATCTGATAGAAAACTGCATCCATGGTATAGACATTCAGCCCATTGCTACACAAATCAGCCGACTCCGTTTTTTCATTTCGCTTATCGTTGACCAAACGGTAGACTCTGGCAAGCCAAACTTTGGCGTGCGTCCGCTGCCTAATCTGGAAAATAGATTTGTTACTGCAAACAGCTTGATTGGATTGGATGAGGAGACTGCAACTCTATTTGACAAAGACATTTTTCCGGGTTATAATCTATAATAACACAGGATTAGATAGATTGCCGTGCGCATACGCCCGGTGGAGGAATTATGAAAAGTATACGTACCGTGCTGCTGTTTTGGGTTTTCACCACAACCATCCTTTTTTCTTTGGTTTTGTCAGTAGTTAATTATTTGTCCGCCAGATCCATCATTTTGGACGGCATCAAAACCCAGCTGGTTGACTCGGTGAACCTGGCCAGGGCAGAGACGGATTCCTGGCTTAACATGAAGGTTACGGAAGTGGAGACAATGGCAAACACCCATGTGATTCGCAGCGGGGACAGGGACTCCATCAACGCCTACTTGGGAGAAGCGCTGGACACCCAAGGATCTGAGGGAAGCTACAGCAGCTTCTGGGTCTCCGACATGGAGGGCAACTGGTATTCCCCCCTGGGGACCTCCGGGAGCATTGCCAGCAGGTCCTATTTTCCAGAGGCTCTGCGCACCAAAAGCACCGTGATTTCCACTCCCCTCATCGGTCAGGCCGACGGGGCCTTGGCAGTGGTGGTGGCCGCCCCCATCAAGGTGGACGGACAGATGGTTGGCCTGCTGGGAGCCAATGTCCGGGTTGCTGCCCTGGTTGACAGGATAGCGCAAATCAGCATTGGAGAGGGCGGTGGCACGTCACTGTACCAGCTGGACGGCACGGTGATTGCCGACAGGGACCAGTCGAAGATATTGAGCTACAACCTGTTCAGTGATGCGGACAATCCCATAGCGGAGCTTTCCCACAACATCCTGGGAAGCGACTCCGGCCTGGACTCTGTGCAGTGGGGGAATGAGATGAAGTATATAACCTATGCCCACCTCTCCGCCACAGACTGGTTTCTGGTGATGGATGCAAATACCAGAGAGTTTCTTAGGCCCTTGCGGTCGCTGCTGTACCTGACGATTGCGCTGACACTGCTTCTCCTGACAGCCGTCATCCTACTGTTCAACTTCTTCATCGAACGGCAGATTGTCCGCCCGTTCAAGAACCTCACCGGCCACTGCGCAGACATCGCTGAGGGGAATTTCACCGGGACATACCTGAACTACAAGGTGAAGGAGGCATCTGATTTGTCTGGAGGATTCCGCAGGTTCTCCCAGAATCTGGAGGCGCTTGTGGGAAAGATAAGGACTTCCGCAGGCAATGTGGAGGGAGTCTCCCAGTCATTGTCCACCGCCATGTCCCAAATGGTCGATTCTGTAGGGGAAACCACTGCCGCCATCTCCCAGATGAGCACAGCAAGTATCCAGCAGAACTCCTCCGTAGAGGAAATAGGGCAGGCAATCAGGCTGATTACCTCGGAAATGGACCGAATGACACAGGAGAACAGCCAGTTCATCCAGACCGTAGGAGAGTCCACCTCGGACATCGGATGGCTGATTCAGAGTGTGGGCAAGCTGCGGGACGACATCGTGATGGCCGCCCAGTACGCTTCCCAGCTGGTGGGGACCGCCTCTGGAAGCAAGGAGGTTCTTTCCGCCTCGGTACAGGAAATCCAGGTGGTCAAGCAGGAGTCCAGCGCCCTGCAGGAAATGAATGCCGTCATCTCCAGCGTGGCGGCCCAGACCAATCTCCTTGCCATGAACGCCGCAATTGAGGCTGCCCATGCCGGGGAAGCGGGGCAGGGCTTTGCCGTTGTTGCCGACGAGATACGCAAGCTGGCAGAGACCACCTCCAAGCAGACCAGCTCATCCAAGGCATACTTAAAGTCCATCCAAAACAAGATTGATGAGGTTGCCGCCACCTCTGACGAGCTGAACCATTCCTTCTCCGAAACACTCTCCCACATCGAATCCCTGTCCCGAATCGTAGACGGAATGGAGCAGATTGCCTTGGAGCAGGGCTCCCGCATAGACCACATCCAGAAGGCCGTGTCCCTCATGCAGGATCTCAGTACCAGTGCCAGCGAAGTAACCACCAGCGTGGTCTCCTCCACCAATCAGGCAGAATACATTTGTCAGACGCTGCAAACGGTGAATCAAGAGGTCATGCGGAGCCTTGACTCCTGCAAGTCGGCCACCTCAAACCTACAGGATGTAGCAGCAGGCATGACAAGCATGTCCGACTCCGCACAAAGGGCCGTGTCAGAACTGACAGACTCTGTGGGTGTGTTCAAGTTCCGTCCCCGCAGAACCAGGTATTCCTCCAAGCCCCAAAAGCAGCAAGGGTAGATGGCCTCCCGCCACTGCCCTTGGAGGGGCTCCCACTATGGCAACCTATAAATACCAGGTCAAAATCGGGTTTTTGCTGAAAGGCTAAGCGAGGCAGAACCACTGCAAGGCAACAAAAGGATTTTTTCGATAAAGAAATTTTCGATAAATTTAACATTAATCAGTATTTTACAGGAAAAGGCTTTACAGCTACAATTGACGAGAATGTTTTTGGAGCAGGAGAAATGGTATTGGAATCAACAGGTAAAGAAACATTGCCATTGAGTAATGTAAAATATATAACATATCGTTATTCTGTTGATAAAGATTGTAATATAAAACTATATAGCCTAAAAGTCGAGTTTTTTGAAAATAATTCTTGAAAAATAGAACGGCTGGTTATAATGAGCTACTTTGTCAACACAAAAAAATCCACAGGTTTAAGGTGTAAAAGTTATACAGCCTGTTTATATTCCAGTTCATTGCGCTGGAAGGATTCATACATTTCATCAGGTACACTGTAATCTAGCGACTGATGGAACCTTGCCCTGTTGTAGAAAGTGAAGTAGGCATCCACACCTGATTTCAACTCCCTCATGTTCTCATAGCGT
>JAZNAS010000092.1:0-1596 GCA_045586625.1 Treponema sp. | reverse complement strand
TTGCCACTGCCTTCACCGGTTCCCTGACCTTGGCCATTCCCTTGACCTTGACCGTTTCCTTGTCCCTGACCATTGCCCTGGCCTTGTCCATTTCCTTGGCCTTGACCATTGCCCTGACCTTGGCCGTTTTGACCATTCTGGCCATTGTTTGAGGAATTACCATTCTGACCACTTTGTCCGGGGTTCTGTCCGTCATTCCCCTGATTCCCATTGCCTTGTTGTCCATCCCCTGACTGGTCGCCGTTCTGGCCCTGATTTCCTGCTAAGGATGGGGTACCATCCTGCATTCCGTCAGTCCCCAGCTCCTGCATCTTTTCTGCCATTTCTCTCATGGCTTCCACAGCCTGTGGGGATAGGGTTGCACCACTTTGCAACATAGCTGCAGCAGTCATGTTTTCCAGCTGCTCTTGCATATTATGATATTTATAGTCCAGCTTTTGATTGGCTGCCTGTAATGCCTCTGCAGACTCTATCTGCTCATATTCCTGCATGGAAGACTGCAGACTTTCCAGCATCTCCTGTAATGCTGCCAGTTGTTCGGGAGTCATGACATCTTCTGCCAACTCCTCCATTTCCTCCAACACTTCCTGAAGCTCTTCCTGCTTTTCCTCCGCCTCTTCCTGCACCATATGTAGCTCCTTGGCCTGTTTCTTCCTCTCAGAAGGTATCAGCATCAAAACCACCATGACTACCAAAAGTCCCAGCGTAACCACCGGTTGCTTCCAACTCTTTAATACAGGAACTTTTATCCTCTTCTCCTTGGCCTGAAGTTGCTTCATGGCATCCTCCCGCTGAAGACGAAGGATCTCCCCCTCTTCCTCCAGATGTTCAAAGGCCGTTACGATTCTCTCCTGAAAGCCAAAGCTATCCATATAGAGAGCGGTCTGATGTAAGCTTTTTCTCTTACATACGGTCAATACCACAGCTGTCACCACTGCCAAAGCCAGTGCCAATATGGTATAGATATGGACCGGATAAAAAACCATCAGAAAAGCGATTATCTGAAAAAGAATTCCTACTCCTGCACCGATAGCAAGGGCGAAAATCAGGTTTCTTACCAATTCTGCTCTATTCAGTTTTCGTCGGTAACCCTGTATTTTTCTTAGGAATTCTTTCTTTTCCATTAGTTCTCCTTCTTTTTCTTGCCCGGTTTACGACCACCGGAGGTATGCATGGGATTCACCTTCCATGCAGCCATAAGCATAAATACCACTGTCAAAATCAGTATACAGCCTGCGGATACATACACCCACAAATCCTTTGTTATTAACCAGTAAGTAATGGCACCCACATCATTTTTCCCAAAGTTGAGAGTACCTGATAGGAGGGATTCCCCCGTCATAGTCAACATAAAATACTCTTCAAAAAAAGCACCCGGATTCCACAACAATGCAAGTAATGTCTCCCCACCGTCACTATATCCCATAATCAAGCGAAGCAATAACGGCAGAAATGTCATACCATATACCACAAAATAACATACAAAGGACAAAATCCCGGCAGTGATGGACTTCCGGCAGATGGAAGAACAAAAAATCCCGATACTCCCGGAAAACACTGCCAACAGCAAAACTGTCCCCAGATATGATAACAGGG
>JAZNAS010000091.1:0-31677 GCA_045586625.1 Treponema sp. | reverse complement strand
TTGCGTCGTAGGTGTAGCTCTCCACCCTGAAAACCTGTGTTGCGGGCAGGAAGCCGGAACCGTTCCGCATCCGCACCAAGAGACGTGAAAGCTCCGTGTACTCCCCGCTGGACAGGTGGCCGTTGGAAAGCCCGCTGACGCTTTCCTGCCAGTGCAGTCCGTGCTGCCGGGCCTCCTTCTCATGCAAGTCCCTCAGTTCCGGCGAGTCAGGATACTGTACCTTGGCAAGCTGCCCCGCCGGGTTGTACTCGTACCTCGTCACCGCCCCGGTGTGGCTCACCGTGGCGCTGCGGCGGCCCAGGCTGTCGTACACATAGCCCTCACCTGCTCCCCGTCAAAAGACTATTCTCAAAACTCCATCTTACTGATATACTTGAACTATGATGTTTTCACTGTCCCAGGAGATTGTCCATCAAATTATGTTTGCCTTGGAGGATCAGAACACTACCTACGTTCTTGAGCTCCACTCCGGAAGGCTGGAGGATATAACCTCCTTTCTGGATGATGGACTTCCTGCTGGATATGTGGAATTGCCGCAATGGGAGCCGTCCAACGGCTTCCGCATGATGGAGCGCTTTGTAGCCGTGGTACGGAATACCAGCTTGCAACGGCAGCTCCGTTCCGTCCTGTTTTCGGGAAAGGGGGTGTTCAAGAATTTCAAGAATCTTTTAAAGTCCCATCCTCAGGGGGAAAGACAATGGTTTGCCTTCCGAGAAGAGGAGATGACCAGATATATTACCCAATGGTATAACCAGTTGAGGGAAGTGTACGGCCTAGAGCAATTGGGCGAAGAGCCGGAGGACAATGAAGAGCTTTTACAGGATGATTTCATCTTCAGGGAATACGACGCCGCCAGGGATGAAGAAAAGCTGCTCCTTGCTGCCAACAGCTTTATGGCAGAGCGGGAAGCCCAATGGCCGGGAGAAATCGGCCTGGCCTTGTCCAGCCTGTGGCAGGAAAAGAAGGCCAAGGGAGAGCAGAGGAATTTTCTCTCCCTGGTGGCAGAAACCGTAGGTGGCGATTTTGCCGGATGTATCGAAGCTGCATTGTATCCGTCTTACGTAAAGGAGACTGTGCTCCTAACCTCTTTTTTTGTACTGGAGCAATATCGGGGACTGGGAATCGGGAAAAAACTACTGGAGCAGGGAGTACTGCAATTACAAGAAAAAGGAATCCGTTGGATTATCCTTGCAGACCTGGTGATTCCAGCTTTTTTACAGACCTGTCTGACACGAGTTGGTTTTGTCAGCAGTGGTGGTGGCTATATCTTGGATACCAAAGGAAAAACAATGGCCACAGAAGATTTTGACGATGCGGGAGAAAATTAATTGCTCCCAGACTTTTTTTATTGGAGAAAAAGATGCCTATCAACAACTCATTTGATGAAGAGCGATTTGTAGCTGTATTAGAAGAAGCAATCAACAAGGTAAAGACCGAGGAAGATCCTGTGCTTCTTACTGAAATGAAAAAATTGTTTAAAAAACACGTTCCCTTTACACTACGTACCTACGTGGCGACCTACCTTGCCAAGCAGTCCTTCCAGGGCTTCCGAGGTGGAAGCAGGTATTCTAGCCGCAACGAAGCCTTTGGCAGGGGAAGCGAACGAGGTCCCAGGAAGGAGCGTCCAGATCCCCGCAGACGCCAGGAGGAAACACGAACCGCAGCAGAGACCTCCATTACCGAGCGACCAGCACCCCGCAGAGTAACCATTGACGAGGAATATGCGGCCACTGTTTTTATCGGCATTGGAAAGAACCGCAGGGTCTACACCAGAGACTTGATTACCCTCTTGATGCAGGTATGCAAGCTGGATCGGGAGCGAATCGGTCGCATCCGCAACCAGGAGAACTACTCCTTTGTGGAATTGTTCAAGGAAGACGTGGACGATGTTATCAACACCTTGAACGGCTACAACTATCGTGGTCGCAGCCTCACCGTAAGCTATGCCCGCAAAAAGGAGGATGACTCCACTGAGGACAAGCAGCTTGATTCTGACGCTGTAGCCTCCAACCAGGATTCTCGTCCAGCAGAAAAGGCCAGTTCAACTGAGGAGTAATTACTCACACCGTATCTACGGTAAGGGGGAATAACATGAAAATATGGAATTTTGTCACTGGAGCCTTTCAGGTAAACACCTTTGTGGTGCATTTGAAGGACAAGTATGTTTTTGTAGTTGACCCAGGTGGAGACATTCTCACTATAAGCCAATTCTTGGCATCTCAAGAATTGGAGCCGGTGGCCATTGTCTGTACCCATGGTCACTTTGACCATATTTTTGGTATCCAGGATTTGCGGGAAACCAATGGGAAGCTTCCCTTGGTGGCTCACCAGGAAGAGCGCTGCTATTTTGGAAAGAACGCCCTAGAAGCCCATGGCTATGACCTGCAGATGATGGGGCTCCCCCAGCTGACGGAAGCCCTTTCAAACATCCCGGAGCCAGACTGCTGGGTGGAAGAAGGTGATACCTTGGCAAAGGTAGCTGGCATCCCCTGCCCGGAGGAGGCAGCTCAATGGAGAATCCTCCACACCCCGGGCCACAGCAGCGGCTCCATTTGCTTGTACAACCAGCAGGAAGGCATCCTCATCAGTGGAGACACATTGTTCTATGGCGGCTATGGACACAGCGACCTGTACAGCGGCAACCAGCAAGAGCTCTATACCAGTCTCCGTCGTATCATGCAGCTGCCGCCAGACACCAAGCTCTATCCTGGCCACAGGGAATTCGATGTTCCCCTCAAAGAAGCCATCCAAGGGCCTTGGAAAAAGAAATAACTAAAAAAAGGAACCCAGCTAGATTGAAGGCAGCTCAACGCTTCAATACGCTGGGTTCTTTTCCTATCTGATTCTATCAGACAACTTATTGTGTCATAGCCAGAGCCTCTGAAATGCTGAAGGCCCGGTCTCCAATCTTTTCGATGTTCCGCACCAAATCGATGTACAAAAGCTCTGCCTTTACGTTGGCACCACCCTCCAACCGCTTTCGAGCCACCTTTTTCAGGTTCTTTCTCAGCAGGTCAATCTGGTCTTCCAGCACCTGAGCCACAGCCAGCTGGTCTTCGTCCAAGTGCTTGTTGATGTTTTCCCGGATAAACTCCAAGAAGCGATGTGCTAACTCAATGTAGGGATGGAGGCGCTCCATATCCTCTTCTGCAAAGATCATTTCCTTTTCGATGCTTCGCTGCAACAGGAGGGCGATGGTATAACAATCATCTGTCATATTCTCCAAGTCTTCCACAATTCGCAGCATTACAGAGACATTATTCTTCAGCTTGTCGCTCATGGGGAGCTGGGAGCAACGGACAAGGTAATTGGTCAGCTGCTCCTGCATCTGGTCGGCGTAATCCTCATCCTGAGTAAGGGCCTCCATTTGGGTTTCAATAAACTCCGTAGTGCGCATATTGAATCCAGTGGAAATCCTGTCGAACATCCGTGTCACCACTTCTGTCATGTCCTCGATTTCCTTTTCAGCCCGAATCACGTAGGCGGCAGCATTTTCCTTGGAGCCAGTTTCCACAAAGTCCAGCTTGTAGACACCAGCCACCTCATCATCCTTGGGCTTGATAATTCGTTCTGTAAGGGCCGCAATTTGCCGGGCAAAGGGCAGGAAAACCAATGTATTAATCACATTGAACACGGTGTGGAGCATGGCAATGTGATAGGTGATATGCTCCTGCACTGGCCCAGGAATGAGCACATCCACCAGCAGCAGCAGGGGATGCAAAAGGATTGCCGCCCAGATGGTTCCCGTTACATTGAACAAAACGTGAATCAAGGCCGCACGCCGCGCGTTCACCTTTGTGCCCCAGGCTGCAATCACCGCATCGATGGTGGAGCCGATGTTGCTTCCCAACACCATGGAAGCGGCAAAGGTCCAGGGCAGAAGTCCATTGTGGGACATGGTGAGGATAATGGCGGTGGAGGCACTGGAGGAATGCAGCAGTACGGTGATTGCCATACCTGCGATGATTCCGATAATCACACTCAGAACACCCTTGTCTGTCCATGCAGTCAAAAAGCCGATGTTGGAGGCATCCAGTGTGGGAATGGACTTGGACAACAAGTCAAGCCCCAAGAACAAAAGGCCAAAGCCCATAATGGCTTCGCCAATATTCTGCTTCTTCAATCTTTTTATGCTGGTCAAGAAAAATCCGATTCCAAAGAGGGGAATGGCCAAGGTAGATATTTTGAAATTAAAACCAAAGAAGGCAACAATCCAAGCAGTGATGGTGGTGCCGATATTTGCACCGAAGATGATTCCCACCGACTGGGTGAGACTCAAAAGTCCTGCATTCACAAAGGAAACGACCATAACGGTAGTGGCACCAGAGGATTGAATCAGCATGGTGATGAACATACCGGTGAGCATTGCAAAGAAGCGATTGCCAGTCATCAACCCCAAAATACGGTGCAGGCTCTTGCCTGCACTTTTTTGGATACCATCACTCATGAGCTTCATTCCATACAGAAGGAAGCCTAAGGCACCCACTAGCTGTAAAATTATGGACAAGATATTCACATATTCATTTTATCAATTATATCCGAAAGTATCAATAAATTTCTTGTCTAAAAACAGCCCCAAATCCTCCACTGTATCAGCCGTCATTTTTATGATATACTCCCCTCATGAGTGAGCAACAGTGGTTTGAAAAAGAAGATTTTTGGTTGAATTATGGCCCCATTATGTTTGATGCCCATCACTGGGCAGAGGCTTCTGGCATTGCGCAGGCCATTGTAAATATCTGCCGGCTTTCACCGGGAAGCAAGATTCTTGACGCAGGCTGCGGGCCGGGACGAATTACCGTTGAGCTGGCATTGCTGGGCATGGATGTAACTGGAGTCGATATGATTGGCCCCTACCTGGAGCTGGCCCAAGAAACTGCCGCTGACGAAGGGGTAAAAATCACCACGGTGCAGGCTGACTTACGTCAATTCCAGGCTCCCCGGGAATTTGACCTGGCCGTAAACCTGTACACCTCCTTTGGCTACTGCGACACCATAGCGGAGGACACAAAAATCCTGCAGAATATTGCCGCCTCAGTAAAAGAGGGTGGCTATTTTGTCATGGAATGCTTGAGCCGGGAAAATGCCGTTCGAGATTTTACCGAGGGGGAATGGTTTTGTCGCAGCGGGAAAACGGTATTGACAGAGTTTTCTGTGGAAGGAGCCTGGGAGGGCTTGCGTTCCCGCTGGATTCTCATTGATGATGAAACGAACCAGCGGATTGAACACGAATTCGTCCAGAGATTGTATTCTGCCGTGGAGCTGAGGAAAACACTTTTGGAGTGTGGCTTTTCTAGCGCCGAGATTTATGGGAACTTTGAAAAGGCTCCCTACAACCAAAAGGCTGCAACTATGGTAATTATCTGCAGAAAATAGTATGATACCTTCATGAAGCGACTGGTTGTAATAATCTTTGTTATTGTGGGCATTTCCTTGGGCTTAGTTTTTTTTATGGAAGATTCAAAGGAGCATACTTCCCAGGGCATAGCTCGTTCCCAAACTATTATCCCCCAAACCATGGCTCAAAAACAAGAGGCGATCAAAGTCCAAATGGAAGAAGCAGATGATTCCCTCGTGTCCCTCGTTCCCCTCCACAGCGATGAAACCTTGCTGGCAACCCTCAGTGTCGATTTTGACGGAGACGGCTATGACGACCAAATCAACACCGTAAAAAAAATGACCAGCCCCTACATTCAGATTCTTGTGGGACTGTACAACCCTTACAAGGGACAGTACGAGCGTTCCGCGCTCATCGACACAGAAATTATCCAAACCCGCACCTTTTCCTACACTTCCATGGATTTTGTTGGTAATCACAAGAATTTTCTCATGTATTCAGGATTTTTGGAGAACAATGATTCTGTGATGAAGCTTTTTTTACCAGAAAAACAAGACACGGGCCTTGTTATGAATGTGGTGGGTGACTTTCAGTCCGATGGAACAATCTTTGTACAGCAGCTAGAGCGCCATGAATCCTACGAATCACAGCAAGCCAATGGGGTAAGCTTCCCTGTATGGGTCTACCGTTCTGACACTACCTCCAGCAATAGCCTGGCTCAAATTCAGACACGCTATATTTGGAGTGAGGCCTCTGGCAAATATGTAAAGGACACGGAAACACGGGTACAGGAGACAAAGGCAAATGCAACGGAATTGAACAAAATACTGGATGGAACCTTGGCCTCATTCCAAAACCACCTGGAAGGATTGTGGTATTTCACCAATTCCAATGAAGGCCAGTTTATGTTCTTTAACCCCCGTGAGGAGGAAATCATTTTCCAGTCCGACAATGTCCAAGAGGTATACACTTGGGTAAGCAGCACCCTGCGGCGAAATGGTATTTATATTACCGCCATCAATAGCTCTATTACAAACCTGACCCGCCGCATTGACATTACCATTACAGGAACTGAGGAAATCAAGGTTCGTAACCAAGATGATGTCCTCATGACCATTAGTGAAAAATCCTTGTGGGACGGAGAATACAAAAAACAGCCGGCCTTTACGTCAACAAAAAAATCCCAGGTCCAAGAAATTCTTCACCTGCTGGAAGGACAAAAGCATTGGCTGGTGGAAGGGACAACTCAAATGGAGATTTCCAATGGCACCTACAGCTCATCCCTGGTGACAGGTATGATTACCAGCACCTTCTGCGATAAACAGGAGGTGATTCAGGTTCGTGGATCCGTGGGAGCACCCTTTTATAATCAGGAATCCTATCTTGCAACGGTGGAGCAGGACCCAGACACGAAAATGCTCAAGGCAGTTCGCCTCTCGCCAGTTAAAATCTCTCCCCTAGGCATTGAGGCCTTAACGGGGAATACCATTCGACTAGAGGCCAACCACAATGTGCAGGAGGAGGTTATTGCAGAGATAATAACTCCTGACGAGCCTGAGCTACAGGCAACCTCCATTCATGATGGAGATGAAAACAGCCCTATTTTGTCTGTTCATACCTCACCTCGCTACTTTAGCCCCGACAACGACGGTATTGACGACAAGCTCACCATTGACTTGGGCGTTACCTCAGAAGCTCCTGTGGCCAGCTGGTCCTTCAATGTCTACGACCCAGAAAACAATAGCCTGATTTGGTCTCGCTCTGGAGTGGGAGACGCGCCTAAAAAGCTTGAATGGAACGGACTCAGCAATACAGGAGAGCTGGTGCAGTCTGCCACCGACTATCCCTTTAGCTTTACTGCCAAGGATGATAATGGCATGAGCTCTGAGGCCCGGGGGGAGTTGTCCGTGGATGTCCTTGTGATTCACGAAGGAAATGTGCTGAAGATTCAAGTTCCCTCCATCATTTTCCGCAGTGACAAGGCCGACTTTGTAGGCCGTGACCAGGATCCTGAAAAAGGTCTGGACAAGGCAACCATTGACAATAACATCAAGGTCATCCAGCGTATCGCCCAGATTCTGAACAAGTTCCCAGACTACAGCGTTCGTATTGAAGGTCATGCCAATAACATCACCGGCACCGAGGCGGAGGAAACCTCAACCGCCAACGGCAACATTCCCTTGGTTCCTCTGTCAGAGGCACGGGCAAAGCTGGTTCGTGACATGCTCATTAATTTTGGTGTAAGAGGGAACAGACTATCAACAGTGGGTATGGGAGGACGCCGTCCTGTGGTCTCTCGGGCAGATAGGGCAAACTGGTGGAAAAACCGCCGGGTGGAATTCATTCTGGATAAATAAAACAAGAAAGCCGTCCTAGAGCTTGAGCTTCCCTTAATGATTGAGCTACAAAGGACGGTTTTTGCTCATCAGATTTTTTTCAGCTTGAAAGAATTCTCCCAAAACAGGCTGACGTTTAAATTTATTCGTCAGGGCTGACGTTTAAATTTATTCGTCAGCGAAAACTGGGTAGCATTCAAAACCAGCCGTTTTAAGTTTTAAGCCCATAGACTTTTGGGCATCCTCTGGAACAGTAACCACAAAGTAGGAGGTGCCGCTTGCACGCTTTTCTTGGGTAATGTTGCTTTTGAAGCCTGCTTCAGCAAGACGGGCCACAAGGTTTTCTGCATTTTCCTTGTTGCGGAAAAATCCCACCTGCTGCTTTACAATAACATGGCTTTCCACCCTACTGGCAGCAGTTTCCTTAGCTGAATTCTGTCCTGTACCAGGATTTCCAACAGCAGCTGTCTTGTCAGCAACTGCAGCTTGAGCTAGCTCTGTTCTCGGAATGAAAAACCAAAAGGGAGTCGGAAGGAGCTTTGCCTTGCCAATTACCACCGCGGTTTCTGCTGACTCAGGATATTCCTTCTGAAGCTTAGCACTCCATTCAGCATTTCCAGTTAAATACCACAGGGTAAGATATAGTGAAGAGCGAACCAACTTCATGGAATCCATAGTGGTATAAGATTGTAATAAAGCCACTGGTTCTTCCAGCTGCTGGCTGTTTTCCACACGAGTCAAGGTGCTCCACACCCTATACAGACGAGAATAGGCACGGGTTTTCTCATTAATAGTATTACCCAAAAAATCAAGGTAGCCCTCTGCCTGCTGACTTTCTCCACAGCTGAGGCTACAACGAACTGCGGCCAAAACCAGCTCCTCGGAGGTGAGGGCCGGAGTATTTGGTGCTGGAGCAGCCGAAATCCCTGCTGCCTTGGCATACCAGGCGGCAGCTGCTCCATATTCACCCAGCTGCTCTGTCAAAGAACCAAGGAAGGTGTACAGGGAACGCTGGTTTGAAGCATCTGCAGTGGAGGCAGCCTTTTCCACCTCTTGAAGAATGGAAGCCATCGAGGAGCTATCGCCAGAAGATCTTTCCACCGCATCCTGTATTACTTGGGAAGCAACCTGACTCCACAGCAACGGAAGATTATAGAGACAGAACACTCCTAAAAAGAGAAGCTTCAGCAGTTTTTGCCTCATTCTTGCCCCTTTTCAACCGGCTCTGCTGGAGCGACAGGATTTTCAACTGACTTTTGCTGTTTTTCAAGTTTTTTGGCTTCCTTTTGGGCAAGCCTTGCCTCTTTTACAGCAGTTTTTTCAGCTAAAGCAAGGGCCTTGGCTTCCTTTTCCTGCTCTTTCTTGATTTTTTTCATGGCCTTTTCCTCTGCAAGAGCCTGCTTTTCCTTGGCACTTCTCTTTTTGATGACCGTAAAGGGCAGGGTCACCAACACCCCACAGGCAAAGGCAACAATCAAACTGAAAAAAATCGGTATATTTTCAAAGGTATGAAAACCAAAGGATATGTTACAGCTATTTTCAAGGTTAAAGCCTGCAAAACAGGTGCCCAGCACCAGGCAGATGATAAATCCAACTAACTTCCAAGGCATGAAATCCTCCATTGTGGGAAGGCAGATTGCTCCACCTTCCACTACCATTACATTATCGGCTAATTATCTACAACCTTACCACGGATAGTATTCCCCGTCAATTCAAGGAGCTGCACCTGAACAAAGCTACCACACAGGGATTCCGGGGCGGCAAACACCACCCGCTCATCCTGGGCAGTTTTTCCCAAAAGCTCCTCCTTGTTGTCACGAGAAAGACTTTCCGCCAGCACTGTGACGGTTTGTCCCAGTCGCTTGGCTGTTTCTTCCCGTGTAATCACCAGCTGTATGTCGATGATACGCTGGAGACGCTCCTTCTTTGTGTCCAGGGGAATCTGGTCGGGATATTTGGCGGCGGGAGTTCCCTCACGGGGATTGTAGTAATACATGTAGGCAGCCTGATAGCGAACCTTTTCCATCAGCTCCACCGTCTTGTCAAAGTCCTCCTCCGTCTCACCGGGAAAGCCAATGAGGATATCCGTGGTGAGGGAGGCGTCCGGCAGCTTGGCTCGGATGCGAGAAACCAAATCAAGGTATTCCTGGTGGGTGTACTTTCGGGCCATACGACGAAGAATGGGGTCTGAGCCATGCTGAACGGGGAGATGGATGTGACGGCACAGCACGGGGTAGCGGGCAATCACCTCGATGAGCTGGTTGGACAGGTCCTTGGGATGGCTGGACATAAAGCGAACCCAGCCGATGGGAGATTTTGTCTTTTCCAGATGCAGGGCAATCAGCTCCATCAAGCCAGGAAAATCGAGCTCCGTGCCATCCTCATTCTTCCACAGGTAGGAGTTGACGTTCTGCCCCAGCAGGGTGATTTCACGAACATTGTGGGCGGAAAGCTGGTCAAGCTCAGACAAGACCTCTGCAGGATTGCGGGAAATCTCCCGGCCCCGCACGTGGGGAACGATACAGTAGGTGCAGTAATTGTTGCAGCCATGCATGATGGGAACAAAGGCGGTGAAGGCTCCAGGCTCCAGTGACACGGGAGCAAAGGTATATACAGGATCCTCATCAATAACCAGGGGAGGCTGATTTTTTTCCACCGCCTGAATGATTTCTTCAAAATGCTGCTTTTGGAAGGTTCCCACCACATAGTCGATGACCGGATAATCCTTCTGGAGGCTATCCAACAAACGCTGGGCCATACAGCCTGTTACCACCAAGGTGATGTTCTGCTGACCCTTGTCATGGGCCTCTGCAGCCAAGGGAAAGTGGCCCCGCTTGCCTTCCTTGGAGCCGGAGCGAACAGCCTTTAATGCCGTGAACCAGCCCAACCGACCAAAGATACGATTTTCCGCCGTAGCCCGCACGGAACAAGTATTGATTATTGCCAAATCAGCAGTCTCAGCAGTCTCAGCCACTGTCCAGCCACGAGCCACCATCAACTGCTCAATGGCAGCTGACTCGGCCTTGTTCATCTGGCATCCATAAGTTTCAAAAAAATAAGTCATGGAATGAGTATACCGAAAATTCACCTTAGGTGCAAAGCACCGACTGGTGTCAAGCACCGACAGGTGTCAAGCACAGGAGCTTTTCACACCCCTCCAGCTGGGCGGAAACAGCCTCCCAAGCGGCGGTAAGCTCTTCTATCTTAGCTTCCATCGCCTCCAGCTGGGACTGCACCTGGCGGCTTTTTTGCAGGTCGCTGTAGACCTCTGGCTGGGCAAGCTGATTTTCCAGCTCCTGCTTTTCCTCCTCGGCGGCGGCAATCTCTTCCATAAGCCGCTCCTCCTCCCGCTCCAGCTTGCGCCGCTGGTTCTTGAGCCGCTTCTGCTCCTCGTACTTTAAGGCACCAGCACTGGGAGCGTTGGCTCCATCCTTTGCCTCTTGCCGTGGAGAGCTGGAAGCCGGGGCTTTCCCAGAACTACCGGCTCCCGACCCTCCCTCAGAGCCAGAAGCGGGAATCACCTCCAAGCCCGCCGCCTCCGCCGCAATCCGCTCAAGATAATACTCGTAGCTGCCGGGAAAATTCCTTGCACGTCCGCAGGAGGTGATGGTGTCGGACCGGGAAGCCCCAGCGTCTCCTCCCATGTCCTCTGGCGGCGGGGAAAGCTCCAGCACCCGTGTGGCCAAAGACTGGATAAAGCCCCGGTCATGGGACACGAATACCACCGTGCCGCCAAAATCCTTCAGGGCCTCCAGCAGCACATCCTTGGAATGCAGGTCAAGGTGATTGGTGGGCTCGTCCAGAATCAGCAGGTTCACCGGCCTCAACAGAAGCTGCAGCAGGGCAAGGCGGCTCTTCTCCCCACCGGAAAGCACATCCAGACTCTTGAACACATCGTCGCCTCGGAACAGGAAGGAACCCAGCATATCCCGCACCCGTGGAACCAGCTCAAGGGGAGCCTGACGTTCAATGTATTCCAGCACCGTGGTGGCCCCGCAAATCTTTTCGGCGCTGTCCTGGGAAAAGTAGCCCACCGCCACCCCTGCTCCCTCCTTCACGGTGCCGTCATAGGCGGCATCCTCCTTGGCAAGGATTTTCAGCAGGGTGGTCTTTCCAGAGCCATTGCAGCCCACCACCACCAGCCGCTCCCCCTTTTCCAGCACCAAGTCAAGCTGACTTAAAACCTGCCGCACGCCATCGTAGGACTTGCCCACCCCCTCCAGCGTCAGCACCAGGCGGCCTGAATGGGGGGCGGGTGGAAAGGTAAAGCGCATCTTCTTCAAGGAGTCTGGAATCTGCACCTGCTGGGCAAGGAGCTTATCCAGCATTTTTTGCCGCTCCTGGGCCTGGGCTGCCTTGGTGGCCTTTGCCCCGAAACGGCGGATAAAGTCCTCCAATTTTCGGATTTCCTCCTGCTGCTGCTGGTAGGTGGCCATGAGGCTTTCCAGCTCCACCTGGCGGACCTTTTCGTAGTTGGTGTAGTTGCCCACATAGCGACGCAGCTGGCCATTGAACAGCTCGTAGACCTCGGTGACAGTGGTGTCAAGAAAATAGCGGTCGTGGCTTACCAGCAGGAATCCGCCGGAAAAGGAAAGCAGGAATTCCTCCAGCCAGTTGCGGGCCTCCAAGTCAAGGTAGTTGGTGGGCTCGTCCAAAAGCAGGATGTCGGGCCGCTGCATCAGAGCCTTGGCCAGGGCAATGCGCATCTGCCAGCCGCCGGAAAACTCCTGGGTCTGGCGGTCCAGGTCACGGCGGGAAAAGCCAAGGCCCAAAAGCACCTGCTCCGCCTGGGCCTCCCGACGATACCAGCCGGACTCCTCCAGCTGGGTAGTGATTTCGTGGTGGCGCTCCAGCAGGGGGCCATTTTTTTGACTGGAATCCTTGAGGGCATCGCCGATTTCCTCCAGCTCCCGCTGCAGCTGGTAGCCATAGTCAAAGGCCCGGTCAGCCTCCTGACGCAGTGTGCAGCCTGCATGGACAATACCCGACTGGGGCAGGTACACAATGCGGGCATCCTTTTGGGCAATCCGCTGGCCGCTGTCGGGAGCCAGCTCCCCGGCCATAATCTTCATCAGGGTGGATTTGCCTGAGCCATTGGCACCACTTAAAGCCGCCTTTGTTCCTGCTGCAAGATTTACCGACACATCCTTCAGAATATCCCGATCCCCAAAGGCCAGGGACACCTTGGAAAATTGAACGAAGGCCATGTTTAATTCCGTCCTGCTGTTCCGGTATTTTGCCGGGAGAAGAAAATCACCACAGGATTGGAATTTCTGTCGGTGATGGTTTTCCCTCTAAAATGAGTTCCTGCCACTTCTAAACGCAAGCCATCATCCTCGACCTTGTAGAAGAAATTTACTTCTCGTGTTCCATTTTCAAAATCCAAGGTCATGACTCCATCGTAGCGTCCGGTCAAGGACTTGGCCAGAAAGTATTTGAAAGAAACAAAGCCTCTTCCCAAAGCCCCCTGCGGAATAATAGCAGGTTGAAGCTGACGATAGCCACTCCACTGGAATTCACTAGCACCAGTAAAGGTAAGCTTTCCGTAATTTGAGCTGGCAAAGGTAGGCCCAAAGGCTTCTAGCTCTGCATAAAGCTGCCGACGACGCTGACGTTCCGAGGCAATGATTTGATCAAGTCCTTCTGACAGAGTAACAAAGTCGTAGGTTGTGGGACGACCAAAATCATCGGTATACTGAACTGCAATATAATCATCACGATGAATAGTAATGCTGATGGGGGTATCCGTAAATTTATAGGCAGCAGTCCCTGTTTTTTCCACTCCCACATGGGGGAAGGATAGGCTCAATCCTGGTACATTCAACTGAACGGAACCAGTAGTAGCTCCTGCATCAAAATGGAAGCCTGCCTCCAGCTGCTCCAAATCTATTGTCCGAGACTGAATCATAGTTCTATAGGAATCAGGATACCACAGCTTATTCAAAACACCTTCCAAGACGCTATCCTCTTGGACATCAGCTGCAGTGGCCAGCCTTGACTGGTCTTGCTCAACCACGGTACGATTGTCAAAAAGCCTCAGATTATAGGAAAAACACCAGCCAAAGGTTCCATCACTGGTGAGTACCCTCAACCAATCTCCTTCCATGGCATTGGAGCCGGACATAACTGCCGCCCCCTCGCCCTTGTACAGAACCTTTATCACCTCATCCTTGCGCAGGCGGTACACCTGCTTCGCAGTATTTGCCGGCTCTGCTCGCATGGGAAGACCATCCAAGGCGACACGGGCATACTGATATTGGTAGTCCAGATATTTTTCTGCCGATTTTGTTGCAGAAGATTTAGAGCCGGGCTCAGTAATCTGCCACAGGGGCACTTCAAATTTCAAATCTGAATCCATAGTGCCAATAACATAGGTTTGCGAAATATTTGATTTAATATAGACTGGAACAAGTTCACCGTCGTCCAGCCCCTGTTCCGGCACAGACCACAACAGAACGCTGTATCCCATACGATCTGAACATCCAGTGAAAGACAAGACAAGAAGGAGACCATAAAGGATGGCTCCACAAGAAAATCGCTTTGACATGAACTAAAGATACCATAAAGAAAAGGGTGAGAAAAGCCCCCACCCTTCCATGCGGGCATTGCAGCCCCGCTCCACTCAGCGCACCTTCAGCATGATTCCCACCAGCGCCATCGTAATCAGCACCTGCATGATCATGAACTTAATCAGAACCTGGGTTGGAGACCAGCCATGATTGTGCCGCATATGGTCGTGGAGAGGGAAGCGAATCTTGGTGAACACCCGAATCTTAAAGAATCGCAGGAGGATGATTTTCAGCAGTCCCATCCCGCCGTTCACAAAGATGATGGAGGAGGTGGCCAGAATCAGGAAGGGGTTTCCGCTCACCAGCACGCAGATCCCGATGTAGAACCCCAGGGCACGGCTTCCCGCATCTCCCATCAAGACCTTGCTGGGGAAGGCATTGTGCCACAGGTAGCCCATCAACACCCCGGCCAAGGCAAAGGTCATGACAGCCCAGCTTGCTCCCTGTGGAATATGGGGAACCAGCAGGTAGGCGGCAATTTCCTTGTGGCCAAAGACAAAGTAAAAGAGACAGCCCATGGTAATGAGGGCAATCAGTACCAGGGTGCTGGAAAGGCCGTCCACACCGTCGGTACAGTTGGTGGTATTAATAGAAAGCCATAACAAAATTGTAGCCATGGGAATGTAGAGCCATGGTGCAATCTTTATTGGGCTAGACAAAAAGGGCAACCAAATATACACATTTCCATCTGACATAGAACGAGAGATAAAAAAATAGAGCAAAAAGGAAGCAGCCAAACAAATGGCTAAATCCAAGGCACCCTTCAAGTATTCACCCCAGCTGGTGGTACTGCGATCATCAAGAAAGCCCGTGACCATGGTAAGCCAGGTAAGCGCCAGCATGGAAGCCTGCAAGCCCCGCAAGGGAACCACCAGCACGCAAATCAGGGTGAAGAAGGTTATGAACACGGAGCCAGCCCCGGTAGGCTTTCCCTTGGCAGCCTCCGCCGTCAGGGTGAATTCCCTGCCCCGGTCATGGGGAAGCCAGCCGTAGAATTTGGGCAGAAGAAAGCAGGTGACAAAGAAACCGAGATACAGGGCCAGCACAATGAGCACAACATAGGACTGCAGGAGCCGGGCTGGCCCGAAGGATTCCATCAGCCAAGAAGCAAGGTAAAAGAGCACCGCCTACCCCTCAGTGCTTGAAGTGACGGGTTCCCGTGAACACCATTGCAATGCCGTGCTTGTTGCAGGCATCGATGGATTCCTGATCCCGCAGGGAACCGCCGGGCTGGACAATGGCCTTGATGCCGAACTCGGCAGCCTTCTCCACGCAGTCAGCAAAGGGGAAGAATGCATCACTCACCAAAACCTCCGCGGCAGCAACGCCAGCTCCATCAGTTACCGCCTTTGCCCGCTCCAAAGCCTGCCCTGCAGCCCAAATGCGGTTTGTCTGGCCACAGCCGATTCCGATTGCAGCACGATCCTTAATCACCAAGATGGCATTTGACTTTGCAAACATGGCCACCGCCATACCAAAGGCCATCTCGTCAATCTGGGCCTGTGTGGGACGAGCCTTAGTAACAATGTCCCAGCGACTGAAAAGCTCGTTGTCCCGATTCTGCACCAGAAGGCCGCCGTCCACGGCAATGCACTCCCAGTCCTCCTCAGCAGGAATGGCAGCCTCCACCAAACGGAGGTTCTTCTTTTCGGCAAACACAGCCCTGGCCTCGTCGGTAAAGCCGGGGGCAACAATCACCTCCAGGAAGCACCTGCTCATTTCCTCAGCGGCGGCCTTGTCCACCACAGCACTGCAGCCCACAATGCCACCAAAGATGGAAACAGGGTCACAGTCATAGGTCTTTTTGTAGGAATCCAGAACGGATGCACCCAAGGCGGCACCGCAGGGCGTGTTGTGCTTCAAGGCTACAGTAAAGACGCTGCTGGAAGCCTCTCCAAAGGAAACGGAAAGTGGAGAGCCAGAGGGATTTGCCTTGGTGCCGTCGGCCAGCTTGCCACAGATAGGGCCATCCCACTGGGAGTAGTCGGTTCCAGACACGCTGGCAGCCTGACGGACAAAGCGGTTGAAGGCAGACACAGCCTTCCAAGCCACATCAAGGTCACGAATATTATTATAAGAAAGCTCCTTGCCCTGAAGCTGCCTCATACCACCAAAGGCTCCCTTTCGGTCTGCCCACAGGTAGAGGGCGGCCTGCTGGTGGCCATTTTCTCCATACCGCAGGGACTGACCCTTCTGCAAGGACATGGGATAGTACTGGGGCAGCTGGGGGTCAAAGGTGGCAGTGCCATCTTCTGCCACAATGGAATCCAGGCCGTCGAACATGAAGCGACACACGGCGGCATCGTAGGCGCTGGTTAAATTAAATACCTTTCCTGCAAGGCGACGGTGCAGCACAAGGTTTTTGTCGCCGGAAGCGATTTCTTCCATGGCAGCGGCATAGTCGGCGGGGTCGGTGAGAACCAGCACGTCCTGCCAGTTCTTGGCGGCGGAACGGAGCATGGTGGGTCCGCCAATGTCGATGAATTCCACCGTCTCCTCAAAGGAAAGCCCCGCCTGCACCTTGTCGAAGAAGGGATAGAGGTTGACGCACACCAAATCGATGGGAGCCACACCCAGCTGACTCAAGGAATCCATGTGGGCAGCCTTGTCACGGATGGCAAGGATTCCAGCGTGTACCTTGGGATGAAGGGTCTTCACCCGCCCGTCAAGGCATTCGGGAAACTCGGTGACTGCACTCACATCGGTAACGGGAACTCCCTGCTCCACCAGATACTTGGCTGTTCCACCGGTGGAAAGAATCTCCCAGTCATTGTTGTGGAGAAAGCTTGCCAACTCCAAAACACCATCTTTTACAAATACACTGATAAGGGCACGTCTACGCATATCAAACCTCTGAAAACTGCATTGTTTGTCAGCAGTATACAATATTTTCAGTCAAATGCCAATATTTTCCGCACAGGAAAACCTCACCTTGAGTCTTAGGAATAATACCGAGCGGTCAAGGCATCTGCCAATACCGAGGCTTGGTTCAGGGTTCTAATGGTCAGGGGAATTAACAGGGGAAGCAAAATCCGAATCTTTGCCATAAATCCAGCTGCCTCTCCCAAGCCCCCACGAATCAGCTGAATCTTTACAATAAGAGCAGCCTCCTGAGCCAGCAACGGAACAAAGCGGAACACGATGCCTGCCACCAAGGTGACGTGACGCACCGGCAATCCGCATTTGGCAAAGGGATAGAGCAAGTCTTCCAAGCCGTCAAGAATTTCTTGCTCTGAGATGGAGAACACAAATACCGACAAGGAAATGAAGGCTGCCGTTAGATGGAGCAACAGAAGCACACCGGACCTCACCTTTGTATCCGTTATCACTAGAAATCCAGCTTCCCATAAAATCCTGTCGGTGGCATAAACCGGTAGGAAAAAAATCTGAATCAAGAAAAAAAACAGCAACCAAGGAATTAATTTCAAGATGGAAAAAAAACCGCTTTTTAAAGGATAGCGAGCCAACAAGCCATAGACAACAACAGCGCCTACTCCACCTGCCGCCCAAACAACGGTTTTTGTTACAAAGGAAAAGATAAAAAGAGCAAAAAACAAAAGATACTTTACCAAGGCAGGCAGCCCTTGAATTATGGAAGGCTTGTTGCTTCCAGAAGAAAAGCTCCGTCCAAAGCCAGACAAAAATTTCAGCAATTCAGCACCACCCAGAGCTTTTTGCTGATGGAGCATCCCGATTTCTTCAAAGGATTCCTGGGAAGCGGCAGCTTTCAAAAGGCTTTCTTCCACCAAAACCTCCTTAATGGAAACGGGAACGGTGGCAGCAAGCTTAACTACACGATGGGCAACCATGGCCTCATCCTCACGATGGGTGGTAAAAAGCACTGTCTTTCCCGCCTTGACCAGGGCCAAAAGCATTTCCATAACCTTGCGGCGACTTTTGGCATCCAAGCCAGCAGTGGGCTCGTCAAACAGCAGCACCTGTCCCTCCATGGCAATGATTCCTGCCAGAGACACCTTGCGTTTTTCACCACCAGAAAGGGTCATGGTTTGACGCTCCGCAAATTTTTCGTAGGGAAGCCCCACCTGCTCCATGGCAAACTTCACTTTTTTTACCAGCTCCTTTCCGGCAATTCCCTGATTCCGCGGACCAAAGGCCACATCATCAGCGGCAAATTCCTCAAAAAGACCGTGGTCGCTATCCTGTAAGGCCAACAAGGGCCGAGTGTTGCTATACACCTCACCTGAAGGAGCCGACAAAAGCCCTGCGGCAATTTCCATCAAGGTAGATTTACCACAGCCAGAGGGTCCCATCAAGGCGGTGAGACGGCCAGCCTCCACTGCCAAGGAAAAATTCTCAAACAAGGATTTTTTTTCATCCTGACGCCCTTCTGTAAATTCATCATCTCCATAGGCAAAGTTCAGGTTGTGGAAAATCAGGGCCGCATCGTTTTGGAAGCCCGCCGGTATCTCATCAGCAGGATTTTCCAAGGTGGGCATCCACTGGCCGGAGGGACATGGCACAAAGGTATTGCCGGGAAGAGGCTCACCAAAAAGCTGTCTTTCCATATCACGGTGAGCCATAAACTGCTGCCGGGAACCGTCAAAAATCATTTGGCCTTCGTTCATGGCAATGACACGCGCTGCACGGAGGGCTTCTTCCAAACTGTGGGTTATATGGAGAACCGTTTGTCCCTGTTGATGCCACCTGTCCATTAAATCCAGCAAATGACTACGGGATTCCGGGTCAATCATGGAGGTGGACTCATCAAGGACAAAAACACCGGGATGGAGGGCAGCAATTCCCGCCACTCCCAGCTTTTGCTTTTGTCCCTGGGACAAATCCCTTGTTCTATCCAGCAATCGCTCCAGCAAACCGACAGAATCAAGGCTCCCTACCGTGCGACTCATCACCTCTTCTTCGGAGCATCCAAGGTTACGGGGCCCAAAGGCTGTATCTGTTTCCACCACGCTGGCAACAATCTGGTCTCCTGGACTTTGGAAGACCAGTCCCAGCCTCATATTTTGTTCTCGTATAATACTTCCTGACGAAGGCTCCAGGTATCCACAAATCAAGCGAGCCAGGGTGCTCTTTCCGGAGCCATTTGCCCCGAGAATTGCAATATATTCACCCCTATCCACAGAAAAGGAGACATTTTTTACCGCCTCCAAATTCCGTTCGGGATAGGAAAATGTCAAATCTCGAATTTCTATAATCGACATGGAATTGAGTATACACTTTTTTTCCCCATGTTTCTACCGTTCAATTTCATGCTGTATAAAAATAACTCCATTTTTTCATCATAAATGCCGAAAAATATTGATAAGTAATATAGCATTATTATGGAAAGGAGTTGTCTATGTCCAGAAAATCTCGCTCTCAAAATACCGAAAACCAGGGAACACAGAAGAAAAAATCTCTGTACCGAAGAATCCTTTCCCCCCTTGCTATTTTGAACCTCCTTGCCAGCTCTGTTTTAGTTTTTGCCGTAAGTCTCATTGTACGAACCACCATTCAAAGCATCTATAGTGAGCAGCTGCAAGGAGATGCAGAGGTAATAGAAACCCTCATGTGGCAGGAAGGCCAAACCATGAAGGCTATTTTCACTCAGTCCACCGTACTAGAGCAAACCATGCTGATGCTGCAGCGGGGAAATCGAATTGACATGTCTTATTTTCTCAACGACATCAGGTCGGAAAATGACCTGCAATCTGTGTCCTTGTTGGATCCTGCTGGACAAATACTCTTTTCTACAGACAATACCATCAAAAACATGTATTCCGAATCGGAGCATCTGGTGCTTAAATCCGCCCTGGGAGGAACCACCATGCTAAGCCTGTCCTCACGAAATGGACAGCTGTACTTTATTGTTGCCGCCCCCCTCATCGACAACTTTAATAGAATCCAGGGCGTGCTGGTGGGAAACATGCTGATATCCCGTTCCAGCACCATCCTGAAATATGGAAAGATTGTGGGAAACGAGGTGAGCATCCACATCAACGACAGACGTGTCTCCACCACCCTCACAGGTGAGAACATTGAGACCCTTTCTGACAATCCTGAGCAAAATACACGTATCCAGCAGATTGTACAGCAGGATGGGGACGATTACAAAACCTCCATTACAATAGGTGGAGTTTCCTACATCGCCTACTTTTATCCCACAAAAACCCCCGACAAGGACAACCTGGTAATGTTTGAGGTGTCCATCCCTGTAAGCTCCCTGGATGGAATCATCTTTCAGCTCACCACCTCCATCATTCCACTGCTGATATTGGTGGTGCTTTTTGTCTGCGGAACAGTGTATCTCCTTGTCCACCAAGTTATTATGAAGCCCTTGAAGGGAGCCATGCGGGCCATGGAAAACCTAAATGGAACTACAGGCCAGTCAGATTTAACCTATCAAATTCCTGTGGGGAAGAATGATGAGATTGGCATTATGTGTCACTCCATAAATACCTTCATCCAGCAGCAGCACGAGCTTGTAAGCCAGCTCAATTCCGCCCAGAAAAAGCTGGAGGTCATCGGCAAGACCTTGGGGGAAGTTGCCCAGCAGACAGCCACAGCTATAACCCGAATTCTTGAGAATATTACCAATGTTCGTAACTCTGTGCAGATTCAAACCAGTACCTTTGAGGAGCTTTCCACGATCCTAGAAGAAAATACCAGTGGCGTCCGTGAGCTGGATACCCAAATCGAAAGTCAGGGAACAGGAATCGTGGAGGCTTCTGCTTCTATTGAAGAAATGGTAGGAAATATTTCAGCAGTTTCCCGCTCTGTAGAAAAAATGAACAATGAATACCAGCTTTTAAGCAATATTACCGAGGACAACAAGAGTCGTCAGGATAAGGTTCATGAAAGCATCTCCGAAATGGCCACCCAATCCCAGCTTTTGATGGAAGCAAACAATGTGATTTCCCAGATTGCAAGCCAAACAAACCTCTTGGCCATGAATGCGGCCATTGAGGCAGCCCATGCGGGTGAAGCAGGCGCAGGCTTCTCCGTTGTTGCCGATGAAATCAGAAAGCTGGCAGAAGACTCTAGAACACAATCAAAGGCAATTAGCCAAGAGCTGAAGAAAATTTCACTCACCATTCGAGAGGTTGTAGACACCTCGGACTCCTCCCGACAAGGCTTCCTGCAAATTACCTCCAAGGTACGGGAAACAGAAAAGCTGGTTCACGAAATTGCCAATGCCATGCTGGAGCAAAACCAAACCTCACAAGAAGTACTGAATGCCCTCCGCTCCATCAATTATGCCTCTACCGACGTACAGGCCACAGCCCAGTCCATGAACGATAGCATCGAGCAGGCCAGCAAGGAAATGATCAAGCTGGAACAGATTGTCGGACAGGTCAATGCCAACATGGACGAAATGACACGAAGCTCTACAGGCATTAATGAGACAGCTTCCAATGTATTTGAAATGGCTACCACTACTCGAGAAAGCATTTCCCAGATGGAGGAACTGCTGGGCAAATTTAAATTATAATGGTACTGGTTTTATCCAGCACCATTATATTTCACTTTGATTTCAGGCTCTTTACCATGGTGGCAATCCGCTCCAGGGCAAGCTTTATCTTGTTGATGTCCGTGGCATAGCAGCAGCGAATGTAACCGGCACCACCAGCTCCAAACACATCACCAGGCACCACTGCCACCTGATACTCCTCTATGAGCCGAGTGGCGAATTCCTCCGCCGTCAAGCCTGTGGAAGAAATATTGGGGAAGATATAGAAGGCACCTTCCGGCTCCACCACATCAAGCCCCATCTCAACAAAGGCCTTGTACATCAGGTTTCGCCGTTGCTGATAGGAAACCCGCATCCGCTCCACCTCAGACCAGCCAGAACGAAGGCCCTCCAAGGCACCATACTGACTCATAATGGGAGCGCAGATGGTGCTGTATTGGTGCAGCTTGTACACCTGATCCATCAGCTCGGCAGAGCAGCATAAATAGCCAATCCGCCAGCCGGTCATGGCAAAGGCCTTGGAGAATCCGTTGAGGACGATGGCATAGTCCTTCATGCCGGGAAAGGAGGCGATGGAGCAATGCTTGTTGCTGTCATACACCAGCTCGCAATACACCTCGTCGGACAACACCCAAATCTGATGCTCCTGCACCAGCCCTGCGATTTTTTCCAGCTCTGGGGCGGGAATCATGCGGCCTGTGGGATTGCTAGGTGAACAGAGCATCAACGCCTTTGTTTTTGGCGTAATGGCGGCCTTGATTTGCTCTGCCGTGGGATAAAAGCCGTTGACAGAAGTGTCAAGGTGAACCAGCTTTGTGTCGCAGAGGGCGGCCAAGGGCTGGTAGGACACGTAGCAAGGCTCACAGATGATAATCTCGTCCCCAGGATTCAGGATGGAGCGAAGCACCACGTCAATGGCCTCCGACACGCCGATGGTAACCAGGATCTCGGAGGCTGGATCGTAGTGCAGGTTATACCGCTGAAGATACTTGCCAATTTCCTGCCGCAGCTCCAGCAAGCCCCAGTTGGAGGTATAGGAGGTGTGGCCCTGCTCCAGATGATAAAAGGCTTCTTCCCGCATAATCCATGGGGTAGAAAAGTCTGGCTCCCCCACGCCCAAGGAGATGATATCGTCCCGGCCTTGAATCAGCTCAAAGAACTTGCGGATTCCAGAAGGAGGTGTTCCTGTGATTTTTTCTGAAAATCTATCGCTTCGGCTGTTCATCAGGCAGTAACTCCCTCACGACGATCTTTTTTTTCGTCAACATAAATCACGTCATTCTCCTTGTAGGCCTTCAGCATAAAATGGGTTTTCGTGCTTTTAACTCCCTCCAAGGTGGAAAGCTTTCGAGCCACAAAGAAGGCCACATCCTGCAGGGATTCCCCTTCAATAACCACCTTCAAGTCGTAGCCTCCAGACATGAGATACAGGGACTTTACCTGGGGATAGCGATAAATACGGTCTGCAATGGCGTCAAAGCCGTGCTCCCGCTCTGGAGTAACCTGAATTTCGATTTCTGCCCGAACCTTTTCCCGGCTCTCGGCAATTTTCTCTGGATTCACGATGGCGGCATACTTCAGGATAACTCCGTCCTTTTCCAGTCCGCTAATAATCTGCTGAACCTCATCCTCACTTTTCTTTGTCATGGCGGCAATGTCAGCCACGGACAAGCGGGCATTATCCTGCAACAAATGCAATATCTCTTCCATAATCATTAACTCCTTTGAATCGAAGCTGCCGACTTGCAGGCTTCTTGACATAACTGCTGTACCATTTCCAAATCGGGTTGAACCATCCAGCTCCCCCCCACTGCCAGCACATTCTTCTGCTGAAGGTAGTCCCTCATGTTGCCAGCAGAAATGCCGCCTGTGGGGACAAACTTCATCTGGGGATAGGGACCAGCCAGGGCCTTCAGCATGGCAATCCCACCCAAGGCCTCCGCGGGAAAGAACTTCACCACCCGCAAGCCCTTTTCCATGGCGGCCTCAATTTCTGTGGGAGTGGCCACACCGGGAATCATGGCAACTCCTGACTCCAAAACCCTGTCGATAATCTTACCATTGGAGCCGGGGGAAACCACAAACTGAGCTCCCGCTTCAATGGCGGAACTGGCCTGCTCTGTAGTCAGCACCGTCCCAGCCCCCACCAGCATCTGGGGAAATTCCCGCCGAATAGCAGCGATTCCCCCAGCCGCCGCTTCTGTCCGAAAGGTTACCTCTGCCACAGGAATTCCTCCTGCCAGCAGGGCTTGAGCCAGGGGAATGGCTTCTTCCACCCGATGCAACTTGATTACGGGAATAATCCCTGCTTCACCAATTTTATTGTATATGTGCTCAAATCGTTTCATACTAGCATCCTTTTACCGCTGAACTCGCCCAGAGCCGCCACCAGCCATGAGGGCCAGCACCTCATCCTTTGACGAAAGATTAAAGTCGCCAGGAATGGTGTGCTTGAGGCAGGAGGCTGCCACCGCAAACTCCAAGGCCCGCTCTTCATCTTGAAATTCCTGCAAACCGTAGATGAGGCCGGCAGAAAAGGCATCCCCTCCTCCAACCCTATCCACAATGTCGGTAATTTCATATTTACGAGAACGATGAAAACCGCTTTTTCCCAAAAGCACCCCAGACCAGCCGTTATTGTCCGCAGAATGACTTTCCCGAAGGGTGACAGCCACCAGCTCCAGCTGGGGGAATTTCTCCTTTACCTGCTGGGCCAAAAGGCGATAGCTCTCTTCCTCAAGATGACCTGAGTCCACATCCACCTTAGGCGCGGGAATTCCCAGGGAGTTCTGGATATCCTCCTCGTTGGCAACAACCACCTGACAATGGGGCAAAAGCTGGCACATTACTTCTGGAGCAGTTTTGCCATATTTCCAAAGCTTTTTGCGGAAATTCAAGTCTATGGAGACCTTTACCCCAGCAGCTTCAGCAGCCTGCACTGCCTCCAAGGTAGAATCAGCCGCCGCCTGGGAGAGAGCCGGGGTGATGCCTGTAACATGGAACCAATCCGCCCCAGCAAAAATCTCTTGCCAATTAAAGCTTCCCTTTCCGCAACGGGCAATGCAGCTATTTTCCCTGTCGTATACCACCACGGAGGGACGGGCACAGGAGCCGTTCTCCAAAAAATAAATCCCCAGGCGGCCGTCTCGCTCCTGTCGTACAGCGGACACGTCCACACCGTATCCACGCAAGCAGGAAAGGGCCGCCCGCCCCACCGGATTGTCCGGCACGGCGGTGACGTAAGAAACCTCCCAGCCAAAATTCGCCAGGGATACAGCCACGTTCGCCTCGCCGCCCCCAAAGGTAGCCTCCAGTGCCGGAGACTGGAAGAACCGCTCCTGCCCCGGTGGCTTGAGCCGCAGCAGTATCTCACCAAAGGTAATTATCCGTGACATGATGCCTCCTCAGCCATATTTATAGAATAAAACATTCCCGAGATTGGGGAACACCCTGATTCTTTGAGATGTGGGCTCACCAAGCCTCCAACGTTTTCCCATTATAAAGAACTTCAACAAAAATTTGAAGACGAATCGACAAAAATTGCCTACCTAGTTGACAAAACAGACAGATTAGGAAAAAGTAAGAAAAAAATCCTGTACATAATTTCAAAGATTCACAGGAAGAGGGGAAAGTGTCTATGAGCAACACCGATGTAGCGGGGGACACCATTCAGGCAAAGCGCAACTTGTCAAAGTATTATTTCTACGGGTTGCTCTCACATTTGTTCTTTGAGCGGGGAATTTTTATCATCTATTTGGGATACAAGGGATTGACCATTCCCCAGATATCCCTTTTTCAAGGAATCATCAATGCCGCTATGATGGTTGCCGAAATTCCTACCGGAATCATCGCTGACCGTATCGGGAAAAAATACTCACTGCTGCTGGGCAACATCATGATGATTACATACTACCTTCTGATGATATACTCCAGCTCCATATTTGGGTTTTTATGCGCTGCTATTATCTTTGGGGTGGGAAGCACTTTTGTCTCAGGGACAATCGAGGCATACTTGTATGACCTTGTTCCGGGCAAGGAGTCGAGCGTCAAGTATTTGGGTCGCTTGTCTTCAATAATTACACTTGCGTTAGGTGTGGCAATGATTGCAGGAGGCTACATCCAATTGTACAGTTGGGAACTGCTACTGATGGCAGGTGCACTCATGCAGTTTGTGGGAATACTTGTGCTACTCTTTCTACCCAACATTGTTTATGAGGCTGCGGCCAGCAAGGGACAGATTTTTGCAGTGATTGACAATGTAAAGCGGGACAAGGTGCTGCTAGAAATTGCAGTTTTTCTTGGAGTCAATGTCGGCATGGTGTCTGCATCCTATATTTTGGGACAGCGAATCCTTTCAGACTTTGGAATGCCGACACAATATGTTTCCCTGTTCTTTTTTGCAGACAACATTATCGCCATGCTGGTATTCTCTCAGGTTGAAAACATCTTGCGGTTCTTTGGCCAGAAGAAATCTCTCGTTACCAGCTTTGTTATGATGGCCGCAGGATTCGTACTTCTGTTAGCAGATACGCTGTGGTTGTCTGCTGCATCGATTCTAGTCATAAGTATTACATCAAATTATACCAGTACCCTGTTTATGGATTGCTTTTACAGCAGAATCGAGGACAGTGTGCGGGCAACGGGAGGCTCGGTATTCAATATGCTGTCATCACTGATTATGGCAGGGGTCTTTGGCCTTGTCAGTCTGTTTGGTCCCCACTACCTGATGATAATCTCTTTTGCAGGAGCTATGTCGGCAGTGACGATGCTATCCTTTTCTTTAAAGAAGACATTGACTGTGGTGGAAGAATAGACAACAAGAGATGGAGCGCATCGAATTTTCTTGTCCATATTCCTCTCTAGCGGTGGCGCAATCCCGCCATGGCTTCCTTCTTCCTGTCCAGATAGCCGGAATCCTCAAGATATTTGCGGCGGGTCATCACCAGTTCAATCAATTCCTGATACATGCGGAAGTCCACCTCCAGCGCCAAGGGGAAGATGAAGAATTCAGTCTCGTCGCAGTAGCGCTCGATGAAGGCCGGGTCGGTGACAAAGCCCATGGAAATCATGTTGCTGATGCGGTCGGCGCATTTGAGGGTCTTGGCCTTCATGCTGCCATGCTCGATGATGCCCCGCAGGAACTCGCTCTTTGTCTGGCCCTCCTTCCTGGAGACCTCCAGCACCAAATCGTAGACAAGGCCGGATTCGGAGTCAATCTCCAGAATCAGGTTGCGGTTGAAGTCCGGGATGTCCTCAATCACATCGTGAATCACGGCTGCCTTCAGCAAAACGCTGTCAATGTAGCCGTAGTCAATCAGGATGCTCATGGTGTCCAGCTGATGGCGGAACATATTTCCCCCGGAATGGCGGCGCTTGCCGATGAGGGCGGTGGCTATCTGCATGTAGGGTGCAAGATAGATTCCTTTGAGCTGAAGCATTTCCTGGTCTTTCATCTGCATACTGAACTCCTTCCACTATTTTGGCCGTGGCAACCCTTGCATAACCAATTTCCTTACAAGCTTTCGATGTAGGATGTGAGCTTTTCGATACGACGCTGGGTATTTTCCAGCTTGACTCGTTCAGCAGCAACCACATCGGCAGGTGCGTTCTGGGCGAATTTGCCGGAAAGCTTGGCACTTACCTTATCGGCAAAAGCCTGCTCGTTTGTCAGCTCCTTTTTGAACCGGGCCAAAAGCTGGTCCAGCTTGATGCTGCCCTCCACCAGCAGGAAGACCTCGAAGCCGTCCCCCACAGCACCGATGGCCCGCTGGGGTTTCTCCTCAGCAAAGTCGATGGAGGCAACGCCGGCCAAAAGCTGAATCAGCTCAGTCTTTTCACGGCATACTTCAGCAGGGCTATTTGGTGTGAGCTGCAGGGCAATGTTCAGCTTGGCGTCGGGAGAAAGGCCGCATTCGACACGCAGGGCACGCACAGAGCGGATAAGCTCCTGCAGCACCCCAAAACGGCGGGCAACACCTTCATTCTGCCGCTCCTCAGCCGGCACAGGATAGGGAGCAGCCACCAACATTCCGGTATACAGGGAATTGGAAACAACCTTCAAGCCCTCTCCCCCCAGAGACTCCATGGCGGCCTTGCGGTTTTCCACCAGCTGGGCCACCGGCAGCTTGCTGTAAATCTCCTCGGTGACGAAGGGCAGATAGGGATGCAAAAGCCGCAGGCTCTCCTCCAGCACGTTCAGCAGCACGGAAACAGCCCGATTCTTCTCGGCATCGTCGCCGTGGCGGAAGGAAAGCTTGGTGGCCTCCACGTACCAGTCGCAGAAGTCGTTCCAAAAGAACTCGTAGAGTGCCTGGGCACCGTCGTTGTAGCGGTAGCCCTCCAGTGCTGAGCGGGCATTGCGGGCTGCCAGGTCAAGGCGGCCGTAAATCCACCTGTCCAGCTCCGTCAAGTCATTTTGGGTAATGGGAAGCAGCTCCCGTCCCTCCAGATTGCCCAGGATGTAGCGGCTGGCGTTCCAAATCTTGTTGGCAAAGCGGCTTCCCAGCTTGAAGCTCTCCTTGTCCACCAGCACGTCCTGTCCCTGGGCGCACATAAAGCCCAGGGTGAATTTCAGGGCGTCAGAGCCGTACTCCTCAATCAGCTCCAGGGGGTCAAGGCCGTTGCCAAGGCTCTTGCTCATCTTGCGGCCCTGCTTGTCCCGCACCAGCCCGTGAATGTAGATGTCACGGAAGGGAGCCTTGCCGGTGAACTCAAGGCCGGCCATAATCATGCGGCTCACCCAGAAGAAGATGATGTCGTAGGCAGTGACCAGGGCTGTGGTGGGATAGAAGGTGGCAAGGTCGGCGGTCTTGTCTGGCCAGCCCAGGGTGCTGAAGGGCCACAGCCAGCTGGAAAACCAAGTGTCCAGCACGTCGGGATCCTGATTCAGCCTTTCTGCGGAAGCTCCACACTTGGGGCAGGAGTCAGGGTCGCTGCGGGACACAATCATTTCCCCGCAGTCAGCGCAGTACCACACGGGGATACGGTGGCCCCACCACAGCTGGCGGCTGATGCACCAGTCCCGGATGTTCTCCATCCAGTGGGAATAGGTGTTCTCCCACTTGCGGGGGTAGAAGACAATCTCGCCATTTTTCCAGGCAGCCAGTGCCTTGTCCGCCAAGGGCCGCATCTTTACAAACCACTGGTCGCTGAGGTAGGGCTCCACCACGGTATTGCAGCGGTAGCAATGCCCCACGGCGTGATTGATTTTTTCCTCCTCCTTGAACAGCCCTGCAGCCTCCAGGTCTGCAATCACCACCTTGCGGGCTTCCTTGCAGCTCATGCCACGGTACTGTTCAGGGCAGTTGTCGTTCAGGCTGCCGTCGGGATTCAGGATGTTGATGATTTCCAGATTATGACGCTTGGCCACCTCCCAGTCGTTGGGGTCGTGGGCGGGGGTAATCTTTACCACACCAGTTCCAAAGGCCCGGTCAACGTAGGTGTCCGCCACCACGGGGATGCTGCGGCCGGTGAGGGGCAGGATGACCCGTTTGCCGATGAGCTCCTGGTAGCGGGGATCCTCCGGGTGGACTGCCACGGCAGTGTCTCCCAAAAGGGTTTCCGGACGGGTGGTGGCTATCTCGATGCGGCTGCCACCGGAAAAGACACTGCCGTCCTCCAGTGTGACGGCAGGAATGGAGGCTCCGCCCTCAATCTCGTAGTAGATGTGGTACATGGCACCGGCAGTGTCGCTGTGCTCCACCTCATCGTCGGCCAGGGCGGTACCGCAGGAGGTGCACCAGTTTACCAGATAATTTCCTCTATAAATAAGCCCCCGCTCATACAGGGTGACAAAGACCTCCCGCACCGCCGTGGAAAGTCCTTCGTCCAAGGTAAAGCGCTCACGGCTCCAGTCCACGCTGTTGCCCAATTTTCGCTGCTGGCGGGTGATAATTTCGTGGTGCTCATTCTTTACCGCCCAGGTGCGCTCAAGGAACTGCTCCCGCCCCAAATCCCTGCGGGAAAGTCCCTGGGCCTTCAGGCGGCGCTCCACCACGTTCTGGGTGGCGATTCCCGCATGGTCGGTTCCGGGAACCCACAGTACATTGTCCCCCCTCATGCGGTGGTAGCGGACCACAATGTCCTGCAGGGTATTGTTGAGGCCGTGGCCCATGTGGAGGACACCAGTGACGTTCGGCGGGGGAATCACCACGGTAAAGGGCTCGTCCCTGCCCTCCGCACCGCCACAGCCACAGCTGCAGCCGTGGACAGGAGACTCAGCGTCGCTCCTTGGCTTGAAATAGCCACCTTCCTTCCACTCAGCGTAAATTCTATCCTCAAAGTCCTTGGGATTATATGCCTTTTCCAGTTCAATACCCTTCATATACCTGCTCCACTAAAATCATCTTGGCAGCAACACGTTCTGCCAGAAAAGTCTCCTTTAGTATAGCGAATTCAGGGGATTTAGGAAATAGGAGATGGTTCCCCAAGAATCATCCCTAGTGGCTGAATCCCGAACCACATTCCGAGGAGCAGAGGAACACAAACATCATCTCAGGTGCCTGAGGAACCCTACCCCGCCTCGCACTTTGCTTCGCTCACAGTTCGGCTGGACAGGGAACCTCCCCAGTCACCTCGGTATCTTTTCCTGGTGTTCCCCGTACCCTAATTATTTCTCGTGGGTAATATAGATGGAGAGTGACGGATTAATACTCCTGTACCAGTTCAAAATGAATGATATTTTGAGGAGAAAAAGTACCATCAGGAAATTTTATTCGATAAGTCATGGATACTTCCTCAGCTGTATCTGGAATTTTATAAACTGTGGGTGACGAGTAAATAAGTGAGGAATATATCAGGCTATATCCTTTATCTGTTTTTTCTATGTCCCAAGACATAGTGATCCTCTCACTACTTTGTTCTCCATCAACGGTTTGGGTATTTAACAAGGCATAGGTCTCATCAGCTCCCATCCACCACCAAATTCTCTGTCCCCTAATTTTCTTTTTCCCATTAATTTCCAGCCCATCAATTTTTATAGATAAGCGTCCATGTATTGGAATCTCCGTAACACCTTCTGGTTTAAGGTATGGAAGGGAAATATCTATACTTCCACTATTACCAATGGTATATGTTTCTGCACTCAACAATGAAAGAAAGCAAAAAAATAAAGGCACGAATAAATTTATACGTTTTCTTATCATTACCATCATTTGTATAGTTTAGCATATTTAAAAAAAATTATCTCCATAAATCACATTTTTTGCATGTTTAAAGCGAATAATTATATGTACGCAAAAAAATATTGCAGGAGGTCTTATTTGAGCGAGACACCAACTCACCCCAACCGCAGCCACAAGGACTCTGTCTTCGTGGACTCCTTCTCCAAGGCCAGGGATTGGAAGCAGCACCAATCCTGCCAGCACAAACTTTTTCATGGATTTCACTTTTCGAATACTCCTTAACAAAAACTTTATTTCATTCCCAGTTTGTGCGGGAAAATAGCCGAGATAAAATGATTTAAACAAAAAAAGACCAGCGGGAAATTTCTTGCAAAAGAAAAATTCCACGCTGGCCTTACTCCAGACAAAGGTATTGTGTTTGTAAAATTATCTTCTATGTGTTGTGTTCAGGGATTGAATCGGGAAAAATTTACGTGTCAAGCTTGTGTTCCGAGTTTTTCGCAGAAAAACTCGCTAAGCATTCCGAAAGAATGCGATCTGTCAAGAGATTTTCTGAGAAGAACATAAGTTTTTTTGCTCCCGGTTACTGAGCCATGCCCGCAAGCGGGACCCCGGGCAACTTCTATATATTAGAACGCATTTCTGCGGTTTGGCCAGTTTTTTGGGAGATTTTTTCTCGCAAAATTGCCACAGGTCTTGGAAAACTTGCGTTTTCGGAAAATCTACGATTTTCCCAGGTGAGGTTTGAAGGTGGGCTGCCGCCTTCCGACAGATTTTGCGTAGCAAAATCCAAGACCTGTGGCTTTTTTTGAAGTTTTTTCTGGAAAAACGCATTTTTTTGCGAGTTCAACCATATAAGTAAAGTAAGGAAGGTTTTTTGGAG
>JAZNAS010000090.1:0-3096 GCA_045586625.1 Treponema sp. | reverse complement strand
TAATATGGTAGAATATCTAGGCTATCTCATTGAATTGTCAATTATGGGGGTATATCTATGAGAAAAGTAAAAATAATTGTGGTGTTCAGTATTTTAATATGTACATTCCTTTCCTGCAGCAACGGATTCCTGAAGGATCCTCGGTTGTACAATCCCAAAAGAAACCTGTCTACAATGACTGTTGCCCCAGAGCCAGAGCTGCAGCTTACTGGTGGCGTAGACCCATTCGATGATACGGAAAAGTGGTATAACAAGTCTAATTCTAATGGTGATGAAAATAATCCAGAGGAGACCGGGTTTGATGCATCCGAGTTTGACAATCTTCAAATTGAAGGATGGTTCGATAAACAGAACGTTCCCACCTACACTATGAAAAAAGGTGACGTATGGAAAGCTGGAGATGCTACAAAGCATGAATATGTACACTCCAACGCCCCAAACACTTCGGGACAGGGATATAATATTACTGGTGTGACCTACTATCAGTACCGGGGTATAAATCCGAATTACGATCCAGTTGGAAACTATAATACGTCTCTACAAACCACCGAGGATGGTAAACCAAAGCTAAGTCGCTTCTACTTTTACCGTTTTACTGGTTATGGTGGTAGTATCCAATGGTTGGATAATTACCTGATTGCTGTAGATACCTATTCCAAGCTGATATTTGCTTTTAGTGAGCCAGTAGAATTCAGTACCATGGGTGCTCCTACAAGGTGGGATCCCACAGATAATGAGGCTTTTATTGGGCAGATGTACCAGTTCTATATGTATGATCCTGTGGGGTATGTACTAAAAAATGATGATGAAACATATAGTGTGCAATTATACCAGTGGTTCCAGGATAGCTTGGCTACAGGAAACTACAAGGCAAATATTAATACTGCGTATACAAACATTGCAGGTAAAGATAAAGATAAACCTGGGAAAAGTCCATTTAATAGCCATGATGTAAACTTCTTTGAAGAAAACATGAAGCTTTTGGATAATACCAAGTTTTTACGGCGAGAGGTGACATCAGAAGGACGAAATGGAGTTGTATTGTATAGATATGATGTCAATAGTGAAGGAACTACAATAACTCGTACAGCAGAGAGCTGGAATGATTTACCTACAGATACGCCTCTTGATACGGTCATTTATACTATTGGTAATGGTGAAAGTGCAACCAGTGCTACCGAAGGTAAAATTACTAAGGATGGAGTTGAAGGTACACTAAAATTAGAGGATGAATCTCGTACACTTATCTTGACAATAGGTGATGAGACTGAAGTTATTGGTCTTATTGACTATGGGCCAGATTTCTTGGAACGAGTAAAGGGTTCTCAGTATAAGTCTGTAGATGGAAAAACTACATATGATTTCTCCAAAGACGGTACAACATTAACATTGGAGGCTGAGGGTAAAAAATACAATTACAGGTTTGAGAAAGCCTTCGATACAAAAAGAACTGAAGCTGTATTTGGAAGCAATGATGCCTCAGCCTACTACGCTGGTTTTAGATTGTCTCCAAATAGAGATGATGTACAAGATGGTGTAATCCAATGTACAAAGAGAAGTGCTTTTTGGGCGGAAACTGTAGATTGGAGTATGGGCTATGCTGCCAACCGAGTAGAAAATTTGAAGGCAGATTTCAAATCCTCTGTGGCTGGCAAGACCTTTAGCTTGCGAGAACAGGATACTGATGGTTACACAAAGACCCTTTGGTCTTGGGTATTTGACGATACGGGTGATAATGCTACCTTTGTAACAACAATCTGGAATCAGGGAGCTCCTCAAAAGGATGAGGCCGTTACTGTTGAAAATGGTGATACTCCTACAACAGGTAGCATTGGATCCAAGAGTGCATCATTGTCCTTCGATGAGGAGTCTGGTATCTGGACGCTGAGAGTTGATAATAAAGACTACATCTGGCCTTACAAAGACCCAACTCCGTCATTCCTGAACAGGGTGAAAGATACGGAGTATGTCGGCTGTGGATGGACTTATAAGTTCAGCGGCGATGGCAAAACGATAACTGCTACTGATGGGTCTAAAACCACGACTTATAAATTTAGAGAGGAAGGAAATGAGTGTGACAAGGCTGTATATGAGCAAGAAGGGGCAACATTCCTGAAATATTATGGTTTGAAACTTTCCAGTAATGATATAAAGCTTACTTGGACTTGGGGAAATGGTTTCAGTTCTATTTCGGAGGCTAAGACATACGCTGACAGTGCCAATGACTGGGCTGCATGGAAGAAGCCTATTACTGGCAAAGATTTCCATGAAACTGTTGCAGGCCGTGGGTGGCAGATACGTGAGGATGATTCTAATTATGGAGGAAAAGAATTAGGCCAGAAGCTACTAACTTGGGAATTTAGTTCAGACGGTAAGATTGCAACTATGTATGAGGAGGCATGGAGAGAAGAAGGGTCTGTTGTCAAAATTACTATCGATGTTACAAGTACTAGTGTAAAAACAGGAACTGGTACAGGTGGATATAGCTTTGAACTTAGTGATGATTTAATGACCTTAACCGTAACAGGTGGTAGTGAATCTGGGAAACAGTATAAATTTAGTTATCAAGATTCAGGTCCTCACTTCTTGTATCGTGTTGCTGGTGCTATCTTCAAAGGTACATATGAGTATATCTTTTCTGAAGATGGAAAAACATTAATATGGGATGGGAAGGAGTATAAATACCAAGAAAAAGATGGGTACGAAGGGAATATGAGAAATGCTCTATATGGAGGCTATAGAATCGGTTTCTATGGAGAGGATGATGAAGCGCTTTCTTATAAAAATTGGGCAAACGTGACAACTGATAATGCGATTCGTCAGCCTGAACAAAACCGCTAATATTTTTTAGTAAAAATAATTAATATGCCCCATCTATCCTTCTGGGTAGGTGGGGCTTTTTTTCGGATAGAAATTTAATAAGAATTCTCAAATTTATATTGTTGTACTTTTATGTAATATGGTAGAATATCTAGGCTATCTCATTGAATTGTCAATTATGGGGGTATATCTATGAGAAAAGTAAAAATAATTGTGGTGTTCAGTATTTTAATATGTACATTCCTTTCCTGCAGCAACGGATTCCTGAAGGATCCT
>JAZNAS010000089.1:0-63548 GCA_045586625.1 Treponema sp. | reverse complement strand
AGACGAGTCATCCCCGGGGGTGCAGCCCCCCTGAAGACCCCGGACAGACCATCCGGTCGATAGGTCGCAGGTATAAGCATAGCAATGTGTTCAGCCGAGCGATACTAATAGGTCGTGAGGCTTGACCATATTATCGTTTCCAACCCACTTCCCCTCACAGGTTTCCCGCGCCGCTCCGTGCAGTCGGCCGCGTCCATAGCGATGCGGCCTTTTCTTTTCTCTTGTCATGTTTACTACAGACCAAGGACGGAACTGGAAATGAAATTTAAAGAACTAGACATTAATACTACTGATGGTGAACACTTGTGTTGTGCTATTGCAGATAAGAAACATCAGAAAGGGGTTTTGTTAAAAAAGAGCTGGCTAATCGAGAGAATTACTGAAGGTCATGTTTTTAGGAAACTTGATGTTAGAGGAAAAGTTTTTATAGAATATGCTCCTTTGGAGTCAGCTTGGGTTCCAATCATTGGTAAAAATTATTTGTATATTTATTGTCTTTGGGTGGCTGGTTCTTTTAAGGCTAAGGGATATGGGCAAGAACTTCTTCAATATTGTATTGATGATGCCAATAAGAGAAGAAAATCTGGAGTGTGTGTTTTATCTTCAAAAAAAAAGAAGCCATTTCTTTCGGATAAGGGATTCTTTCTAAGGAATGGATTCGAGGTCGTTGATTCAATAAGTAATGAATATGAATTGCTTGCCTTGTCCTTTGACGGTTCAAAGTGCTGTTTTCAAGATAATGCAAGGAAAATGTGTATTGATGATGACCGACTGACTATTTTTTATAGTGTGCAGTGTCCATATACAATCAACTGTGTATTAGAGGTGAAGAGTTACTGTGATGCAAATGGAATCCCCTTGAACTTGATTGCAGTGGATTCGTTGGAAAAAGCTAAGTCTTTACCTTGTGTCTTTAATAACTGGGCTGTTTTTTACAAGTGTAATTTTGTTACAAATCACCTTTTAAATGAAAATTTACTGAAAAAAATACTTTTTCGATAAAATCATATCAAAAACCAATGTAATATTCGGAGAAATGGTATGTTGTGCTTTCTCCCTTATTCTGATATGCTAGAGCCATGTTAAAGAGATTAGAAGAGTTATCACAGCGATATGTTGTTGTGGAGGAAATGGTTCAGGAGCCAGATCTTGTTAAGGATCCTAAAAAATACAAAGAAGTTATGCGGGAGCATTCATATTTGACTGATTTGATGGCTGCTTATCAGGAATATAAAAAATTATTGCAGGATATAAAGGGTAATCAGGAAATAATTGTCGAGGAAGACGATCCCGACATGAAGGAAATGGCTCGGGAAGAGTTGAAAGAACTTGAAGCTAAACAGCCTGAGATGGAATCGAAATTGAAGATGATGCTTATTCCACCGGATCCACTGGAAGAAAAAAACATCATTATGGAAATCCGTGGCGGAACTGGAGGTGATGAAGCTTCCCTTTTTGCTGCAGACTTGTTCAGAATGTATACACGATACGCTGAATCAAAGGGATGGAAATATGAAATTATGGATGCCAGTGAAACCGAGGTTGGCGGATATAAAGAAATTTCACTTTCTATTAGTGGTAAGTTTGTATATGGAAGCTTGCGATGGGAGGCTGGTGTTCACCGAGTTCAACGTGTGCCAGAAACTGAAGCTCAGGGAAGAATCCATACTAGTGCAGTAACTGTGGCTGTTTTGCCTGAAGCAGAGGAAACAGAAATTGAGATTCGCCAGGAAGATTTGCGTATAGATGTAATGCGTGCTGGTGGTTGTGGTGGACAGTGTGTCAATACCACGGACTCTGCTGTTCGTTTGACTCACATTCCTACAGGCTTGGTTGTCATTCAGCAGGACGAAAAAAGTCAGTTGCGGAACAAGGAAAAGGCTATGCGTGTATTGCGCGCACGTTTGTTCGATTTGGAAGAGTCTAAAAAACATGCAGAGCGTTCCGCTGCTCGAAAGAGCATGGTGGGTTCTGGTGATCGTTCAGAACGTATTCGCACATATAATTTCCCTCAAAACCGTGTTACTGACCACAGAATTAATTTGACCTTATATAAACTGGATCAGTTCATGCAGGGAGCAATCGAGGAAATGGTGGAAGCACTGAATATTTCTGCAAAGGAAGCAGCCTTGAAAGGTGCTGCTGTTGCGGCTGAATAATTTGGAGGTGTTACATTACTATAGCCGAGGTTCGTAAGCTTGCTATAGATAAATTTAATCGCATAAATCAAGAAAAGACTTGGGGTGAAGGTGATTCCTCTTTGAAATTTATTTCAACCCCGAGTCTTGATTGTGATTGTATTCTTTCCCATGTGTTAGGAATTTCTCGCAGTGTGATTTTTTCTCATCCTGAGCGTTTTGTTTCGGCTCAGGAGGTAGACTTGTTTATTCAAAAAATCGATTTACGTTGTACTGGATTTCCTGTGGCATATATTGTGGGAACGAAAGAGTTTTATGGGAGGGATTTTTTCGTTAATCCATCGGTATTGATTCCAAAGCCTGATACGGAAATCCTTGTTCATCGGGGAATCGAGATAATTTCAAAAAAATTACAGTTGACAGCCCAACTAAAATTGGTAGATCTTTGTACTGGTAGTGGTTGCGTGGGGATTTCGGTTTGGAAGGAATTGGAAACTTCCTTCGACGTAAATACAATTCAGTTTTTTGCTACCGATATATCTCGTGATGCTCTAGAAGTTGCAAAAAAAAATTGTTCATTTCATAATTGTAATATAGAATACTTGTTGTGTGACTTGTTTCAGTCCAAAGAATTGATAAATATGGATGGTATAATTTCTAATCCTCCGTATGTTCCTGCAAAAGTTGCAAATCAGCTTTTGGCGGATGGTCGTTCAGAACCCTTGCTTGCTTTAGACGGTGATTGCAATGGCAGTGAGGATGGAACGGGACTTATTGCTCGGCTTTTACCTCAAGGATTTGTGGTATTGAAGCCAGGTGGTTTTATTTTGCTGGAAACCGGGGAATATAATGCAGAGAAAACAGCTGGGTTGATGGAGGAAAATGGTTTTATAGACATACAAATTCATAGCGATTTAAGCGGAATGCCTCGAGTGGTGGAAGGATGGAAGGCCCATGAATTATAGTAGCTTTATAAAGGATATTGAAAATAAAAATTGTAATGAAATCCTAAATTTTTTTTTGACACAGTTTAATCATTTTAATGAAGAAGAAAAAAAAATAATCAGTGAGGCATGGCATTATCTCTGTGATGTGTCTCGTGATAAGTTTGATTCCCAAAATCTTCCCTATTATATTCACGGAATGCGGGTGGCATGTATTCTTGCAGAGCGTGATTTGGATTGTCACTGTATTGTGGCAGGTTTTTTGCATAATGTACTTTCTTTTGAGAAGGTGCGTGAGTCGGAGATTGAAGAAAAATTTGGTTCAGCCATATTGAAGCTCATCAGTGGTACCACTCGTATTACTAATCTTAAAATAAAGAATAAAACTCAGCAACAAGCTGATTCTGTTCGGAAAATGCTTTTTGCCATGGTGGAAGACATCAGGGTGATTTTAGTGATGCTGGCAGACCGATTGGATAGAATCAGAAATCTTTCCCATGAAACAAAGTTGATTCAAAAGCAGGTAGCCCAGGAAGCCATTGATATTTGGGCGCCCTTGGCAAACAGGCTTGGTATGTCATCAGTAAAGTCAGAGCTGGAGGATTTGAGCTTAAAATATTCTCATCCTGATGCATACGGACAAATTAAAAAGGTTGTTGCGGCGAAAAAACAGGAACGAGCTGATTATTTAAGCAAGGCTCAACAGGAAATTTATAAGGCGGCGAATAGGGCTGGCCTTGATGTAACAATTTCCAGCAGGGCAAAGCATTTTTATTCAATTTATCAGAAAATGCGGAAGCGAAATAAGGCTGTGGATGAGCTCTTTGATTTGCTTGCCCTGCGGGTTCTTTGCGAAACAAGTGGGGATTGTTATGTTTTAGTAGGACTTGTGCATGGTTTGTGGAAGCCGCTAGAGGGGCGGTTCAAGGATTATATTGCCATGCCCAAAGCAAACGGCTATCAAAGCTTGCATACCACAGTGATGTGCGGGGGGCGGCCACTGGAGATTCAGATTCGTACCAAGGAGATGCATTCTGTGGCAGAATATGGCGTGGCAAGTCATCTTTTGTACAAGCAGCAGTTAGGTGGTGCAAATTCGGTTGGATTGGAAAATCTTTCCATCATTAATCAGCTAAAAAAACTGCAAGGTGAGCAGTTGGCAGATGAAAACCTTTTCAATGAGATAAAAGAAGAGTTGCTCGGAGATTCAATCTTTGTGTTTACTCCAAAAGGCGACGTGATTGAGCTGCCTGCTGGTTCAACGGCAGTGGATTTTGCTTATCACATTCATTCTGCGGTGGGAGAAAAGATTGTCGGTGCAAAGGCTGACGGACATATTATTCCTCTTTCAAAGCCTTTGAAAAATACCCAAATTGTGGATATTCTCACTTCTCAGCAAGCTCATCCCACTCAAAATCAATTGCAATTTGTGCGGACAGCTAAGGCTCGCAGCAAGATTCGTGGTTGGCTGACACAACATGATCCTACCTTTGACAATCCCTTTGCAAAGCCTGTATCAGAGAGTCTGCAATCTGGAAAATCGGGTGGTGATGTTGGGAGTGGTGCTCCTCGCGGTCACAAGAAGGGGATGGGAAATCCTCATGCTGGTGCAATGGAAATCGCTTCTGGGAGCGGAAAGATAAAAATTGGTGATACAACAAATTTCCTTGTTTCTCGTGCCCATTGTTGTAATCCTCAGTTTGGGGATGAAATCGTAGGCTATGTTTCTCGGGGACGTGGAATTATTATCCATCGAATGGATTGTCACGTTTTTAGCCTCGCTCCCAATCGAGAGGAAAGGACATTGGAAGTTGAGTGGGATAGAAATGAAAAATAAATTGAGCAAGGGAGGAGTAACTGACAAGCAATTTCTCCTGCCTTTATCGAATTTTATACCTTGTTCCGTACCAGCATACCATTTGCTAGGGGCAAGTGAGTGTAAATGAGACAGGGATGGCCATGACAAACCCATTCCATAAGCTCTCCGGTGGCAGGGTTTACCAGCTGGTAGTCAGCATCAGTTGCAGTGAGAGCCACAATATCTGGAGCGATAAATTGTAGCTCTGCTGCTTGATCAGAGTTGTGGCTAGACCTTGACTTGGAGATTTTATTCATAGAATCATACACATAGAAGCTCCATCCATCCTTGGCCTGAACCACAGGAGGACATTTTTCCGGGTGGGCGGCATAGTCTGCTTCCCGTGCGGCCCGTGCGGCAGGATGCATGGCTTCCAGCTCCTGTTGACGTGCAGCCAGGGTTTGTGCCGCTTGATGAAGCATTTGTGTTGAATCTACCTGCTCACCCACTGCGGCACACAGATCGTAGGGGCTGGTGGTAGCACCAGTTGTAGTTTCGTTAGCATCATCAGGGCCGTAATAGAAGCCGGTACCAAAGGCACGGTGGCTAGTATTGTACAATTCCTGAACAAAGGGGTCGGCCTCCTCCTTGCTGATACCACCTTCCAGTGCATCAATGGCCTTGCGATAGGCTCGTGTTACGAGGGACACGTAATAAATGCTTTTCATGCGGCCTTCCACTTTCAAAGAGTCAACCCCGGCATTTTTCATGTCTTCCAAGTGGTCAATCATACACAAGTCCTTTGAGGAAAGAATGGCTGTAAAGTCATCTCCCTCAAACACAGGGAAAAATTCTCCCGGCCGCTTTTTTTCTTCAAGCACAAGATTTCCAGACTGAGCCAGCTCCTTGTCTACCACAGGACCACCAAGAAAGTTCACCGCAGGCTCTGGGGTCTGTGGTTTTGCTGGTGCATGGACAAAATCACTTTTAGAAGTAAGCAGATTATAATCCCAACGACAGGAATGTGAGCAAGCACCACCATTGGCACTGCGTCCTGTCATATAGGAGCTCAAAAGACAGCGGCCTGAATAGGCAATGCACATGGCTCCGTGACCAAAGGCCTCCAGCTCCATGTCTGGGACTGCATCCTTGATTTCCTTGATTTCTGCCAGTGAAGCTTCACGCCCCAGAACAACACGCTTGAATCCCAGCTGGCGATAAAGTTTTACCGCTTCCCTGTTGATGCAGTTTGCCTGGGTGCTTAGGTGGAGATTTGCCTGGGGAAAATGCTTTTGGATGAGGTTTACCATTCCGATGTCCTGGATAATGAAGGAATCAATGGGATAACAGCGAAAATAATCAAGTTCACTTAAAAACTTGTCTATGTCCCGATTGTGAAAGGTGATATTCAAGGCGCAAAAAAGCTTTTTTTGTGGATATTGCTCCTTGAGCTTGATAATCTTTTTGTATTCCTGCTCGTAAAAATTGTCAGCCTTAACTCGCAGTGAAAAATTCTTCAATCCGATGTAGGCTGCGTCCGCGCCATAAGTATAGGCATAGTAAAGCTTGTCGTAATTGCCGGCTGGTGCCACAAGTTCCATTATTCTGTTTCCTGTTCAATAGCTCTGTTAAGATTTTGAATGAATTGGCCAATTCTATGAATGGCAAAATGTGCTTGGGGAAGATACTCATGTGCCATCTGAAACATAAACATCATTTCTGGCCAAATATCCAAAGTACAAGGAATGGTATTTTCCTCTAGTTTTTGCTGGAAGACTTTGCAGCCCTCTGAAATCAGTTCGTCTCCACCACATTGAATGTATACTGGAGGAAAGCTTTTGAGGTTGAATGATGGTACATAGAGAGGAGAAATCAAGGGCTTTGCAAGATTTTCTTCTTCCGTGTAATAGTTTGCGCAGTGCAATATGTTTTCAGCAGAAAGGACACCGTCAAAGCTCTTTTTGTGAGTCAAAAAATCTGACTGAGGATTCAAATCTAACCAAGGAGAGATAAGGACAATTGATTTGATTTTCTGCCGTAATTCCTCCGTCAAGGTTTGAACTAAGGCAAGGGCTAATGAGGCTCCAGAACCATCTGCTGCCAGAACCAGCTGAGATTCATCATTGTGGGGACGAATCTTTCTTTCAAGAATTTCACGGAAAACGATTTGAATATCGTCCAGGGCGGCAGGGTAGGGGTGTTGTGGGGCAAGTCTATATTCAGGCAAAATCAACTGGGTAGAGGCTTCTGCCGCAAAGGAAGCGCAAAAGCTTCTCCAAGAGGAACGGGAGCCTGCAATAAATCCACCACCGTGAATATAGAGAATGAGTCTGTTGGAAGCCATCACTTCAGGTGAAAGCACATCACAAACAACTCCTCTAAACTGCTTTTCACGGCAATCAACACCGGCGGGAGTACGAGGGGAGGTTAGCAGCTGTTCTAGCTTCTCGTTGAATGGCTCTATTTCCATTTTAGGTGATAAAACAAGTGCCTTCAATTTTTTTATTGCCTTTCGCTTGTGGACTTTACCTGCTCCTCCACCACTTTCTGCACTATAGGTAGAGAATCTCATGTTCCAAGTATAGCAAATTTCCAGATTCTATGCTATACTCAGCGGACTATGCCTATCAAGATACAATCTGGCTTGCCAGCTTGCTCTGTGCTGGAACAGGAAAATATTTTTGTCATGACAGAACAACGGGCTGCCCATCAGGATATTCGTCCGCTAAAGATTGCAATTGTAAATCTTATGCCTACTAAAATTGCTACGGAAACCCAGCTATTACGGCTTTTGGGAAATTCTCCCTTACAGGTTGAAATTTCTTTAGTGCATATGGAGGCTCATCAGGCTCGTCATGTTGGTAGCGATCATCTTGACCGTTTTTATATTCCTTCAAAGGAAGTGCTTAAGTCCCGCTACGATGGTATGATTATTACTGGAGCTCCTGTAGAACAGCTTCCCTTTGAACAGGTGGATTATTGGAGTGAACTTTGTGATATTATGGACTTTGCCAAGGAACATGTCTTTAGCACCCTCTACATTTGTTGGGGAGCCCAGGCTGGCCTGTATCATCATTACGGAGTGAATAAATATCCCTTGGAAAAAAAGCTTTTCGGTATCTTTCCCCATCGTCGTAGCACCCCTGCTGAGCCCTTGTTGCGAGGATTTGACGATGTTTTCCCTGTGCCCCAATCTCGTCATACAACTGTACGAAAAGAAGATATTATTCAAAGCCCCCAGCTCAGTATTTTGGCTGAGTCTGATGAGGCTGGTGTGCTACTGGTAAAATCTCTGTCCAACCGAGAAATCTTTATGACTGGTCACCTAGAGTACGATACAGGTACCTTGGCACAGGAATATTTCCGGGATTTGGACAAGGGCCTGCCTATTCAGATTCCTGCTAATTACTTCCCTGGAAACGACAGCAGGAATGATCCGGTTTCCACTTGGAGAAGTACCGCGCATCTCTTCTATTCAAACTGGCTTAACTATTACGTTTATCAGGAGACCCCATTTAACTTGACTGACATTCGCTAGTTAAAGCCTGTACTGTGCAGGACAGACCCTTGTGGCAGTGAATCCAAGTGAGCTCGTGCTTGTTGTAATGGAGATGGAAGATGCGGCTATTGGGAATTGATTCAAATTCTTGAATCAGCTTCCAATCGATTTCTCCTTGCATCTTGATGGTACAAACCATATTTTTACACAGGCCACTATCAAGCCAGCGGTGAATCCATTCTAGGAGCCGTTGTGGATAGCAAATCACATCAGAAAAAATCCAGTCAAAGGCTCCTAATTCTTCTGGCAGGAGGGTAAAGGCGTCGTGTTTGTGGAATTCTACAAGCTCATTGTTCATGAGGCGATTATCCAATGGGCTTCTGTCTACAGCATAAACCTTGCAGCCTAATTGTACCAGCACCCAGGTCCAGCCACCGGGGCAGGCTCCCGCATCAAGACATCGCTGACCTGCTTGGGGCATTGTACCAAAGCTTCCTTGACACTGGGTCAGCGCTTCTTGAAGCTTGAGATATGCTCTGCTGGGAGGATTCTCGTGGTCTTCCACAAGTTGAATGAGGCCGGCAGGAAAGGGGCTGGTGGTTTTTCCTGAGGCTAACAAGGTATTCTGATCAAGGAGGGTATATACTCCAGCTGTGGAATCTGGCACCGCAAAGGGAAATTGTCTTGGCTTTAAATTCATATAGGGAAGTTTTTCCTGAATGAGCTGGCCCCGCCGAAAGGCGGTGATAAAATAGGGAGCCCAGTTTCGCTGGATTGTTTTTAAGGCCGAGGCTGCTTCTCCAATGGATTTGAAGGTGATAATCTGCGGCTCCAATAAAATGATGCTACACCAATAGGGATATGGAGGAGTGTCTAAATCACGGAGATTTTTCGGTAAATGATGTGGTTCAAAGATAAAAAGATTCTCATAGCGATGGGCTTGTGCAAGATTCTGGCTTGTAAAATGAAATCTCGTTTCTAGCTCCGAAAGCAAGAATTCTGCTTGATTGGGAAATGCCAGGTAACCAATGGAGCCTGCGGGCAATGATTGGGGAATTTCTATGGTGACTCCTTGGGGAAAATCCTTTTGAGTTTCAGGAGGGGCATGGTGTTTTTTCTTAGAAGGAATAGAGCCAGCGTAATTTTTTTTTGAATATTTCCTGGAATGAAAGTCTTTTCTCTGTGCCATAAGTTACCGTACTATAAATTGATTGCTAGGGAAAGTCAAGGTAAAGGTGATTCTGGAGATTTGAATGCTATTGACATGAAGTATTTCTTCTGTTAGATTGTAGTTATAAGTTAGTTTAATTCAATGTTTTGTATTATTTCCTGATGCATAAATCTAATCATTTACATACGGAGAGTTTTAATGGCACCGATTCAAAGGCGTCGTTTTTTAGACACGTCAGAAATTCCGCCTCAGAGCGATCAGCCAGAATTAGAGTTTGATTCAACTGAAGCCAGTTCCCATCTACCCCCTAAACAAGAGTCATTTGAAAGTAAGGGAGAAAATACCAAAGCTGCCCTTCCAGCAGAGTCCCAATCTATTAACGAATTTGTTATTTCAGAAGAAAATCAAACTGCATCTGCAGAATCGCATTCAGCTCCTAGGGAACGGGTTGTTGTTCGCCGTACTGTCCGCAGACCTCCCCCTAGAAATTATGGGGAGGGAGACCATGGTCCTCGGGGTCGTAATTCTTTTGGCGATTCAGAATACACGCCACGTGGCCGTGGTCGGAACAATACGGGATTTAGGCCTTCCTATAATCGCAATGTTACTTCCAGTAGCTACGATAGAACCATGCAGTTGAATGCAGAAATGGAAGAGGCCCGGGCTTCTGCAATGGTAGAGGATGCCAGCAATGACTCCAAGCCACGTCTTTTAATCAATGATCTGACGAGTATGGGAATGAAGGGCTTGCGGGACATGGCTGTTCAATATGGCTTTTCCAATGATGATTTGGCTCCCATGAAAAAGCAGGAGTTGATTTTTGTCATCTTGAAGGCTCATACAGAGCATGGAGGCATAATTTTTGCCAGTGGTGCCTTGGAAATCCTTCCTGATGGCTACGGCTTCCTCCGTTCTCCCCAAAATAGCTATTTGCCTGGTCCAGATGACATTTACATTTCTCCCAGTCAGATCCGATTGTTCAATCTAAAAACGGGAGACACCATTTATGGCCAGATTCGCTCTCCTAAAGAAGGAGAGCGGTTCTTCGCCTTGCTCCGTATTGAGACTGTAAATTTTGATGAAACACGAGTTGCCCAGACTCGTATTCCTTTTGAAAACCTTACCCCCCTTTATCCCAATGAAAAGCTGAATTTGGAAACTGTTACCGATGAGATTTCGACCAGAGTGATGGATTTGTTCTGCCCCATTGGAAAGGGACAGCGCTCCTTGATTGTAGCTCCTCCCAAGGCTGGTAAGACCATCTTGATGCAAAAGATTGCCAACGCCATCACTGCAAACCATCCGGAGGTGTACCTCATCGTTCTGTTAATTGATGAACGACCAGAGGAAGTTACTGAAATGGAGCGATCCATTCAGGCGGAGGTTATTTCTTCTACCTTTGATGAGCAGGCCACCCGCCACGTGCAGGTTGCGGAGATGGTTTTGGAAAAGGCCAAGCGGCTGGTGGAGCACAAGCGGGATGTAGTTATTTTCTTGGATTCAATCACGCGATTGGCTCGTGCATATAACCAGACAGTTCCCACCTCTGGTAAGGTGCTTTCTGGTGGTGTGGACTCCAACGCCCTCCACAAGCCCAAACGGTTCTTTGGTGCCGCTCGCAACGTGGAGGAGGGGGGAAGCCTTACTATCATTTCCACCGCCTTGATTGAAACTGGTAGTCGTATGGATGAGGTTATCTTCGAGGAATTCAAGGGAACAGGTAACATGGAAATCAACCTGGATCGTAAATTGGCCGACCGTCGCCTTTTCCCCGCCATCAACATCAAAAAATCTGGTACCCGAAAGGAAGAATTGCTGTTGACAGAAGAAGAACTGCAGAAGGTTTGGGTATTGCGCAAGGTTATTAATCCCATGGATGATGGAGAAATAATCGAGCTTCTGCTTGACAAAATGAAGAAAACAAAGAATAATGAAGCGTTCTTGAAGTCCATGAATAGCATGGGTGGAGAGTAACGGTTCAACTTTGAGACTTGTCATCTTGTGGGTGCAGAAGATAGTTGTCCCTGCATCAGGGCAAGATGATTATCATAATGATTTATGGAGGATAGAATGAAAGAGGGAATTCACCCTAACTACCAGTTGACAAAGATTACCTGTGCTTGCGGTAACGTAATCGAGACACGTTCAACAGTTAAGGATATTAATGTTGAAATTTGCTCCGCTTGCCACCCATTCTTCACCGGTAAGCAGAAGCTGGTTGACACAGCTGGTCGTATCGAACGTTTTAACAAGCGCTTTAAGATTAACCAGAACTAGTTGGTATGAGGCCAGACAAAAGTCTGGCTCTTTTTTTATTTAAATCTCTGCAATGTAATCAGGAGTCTCAATAATACCTTTCAACTCATTCAGCTTGGAGGACAATTTGATGTTTTTCCGGGTTTGTCGAAGAAGCCGCTGAGACAAAAGCTTTGACAAAAAGATGCCGTAGTGAGGATTCTTTCTGATAAGGTTCAAGAAGGAGCTTTTGGGGATTCGCAAAAGCTTCCCATTTCCAACAGCCAAAATAGCGGCACTTCGTCTATCATTTAACAGGAAGGCCATTTCACCGATAAACATATCGTTGGGAGTCAGCACTGACACCAATTTTTTTTTCTGCATATACTGCATAGCGACCAGACACAATAAAGTACAAGTCGGTGCTCGGTTCGTTTTGTCGGCAAACAACCTGTTTGTCTGTAAAATGTACCATTTCAAAGGTTTCCATAATGCCAGGAATGGAGTTGGATATTGTCCATTTCAAAGGAACCTGATTTCCCTTTTCGTTGTACTTGATGTTTGACGCAAGGGCTTGGCTCAGCATGATTCCCCGCCCGTGGATCTGGGTTTCGTCCTCCTCCCGGGACATTTGATACTGCCAGCCAAAGCCCTTTCCTTCATCTTTAATCTTAAAATAAGACTTCTCGCTCGTGATGAGATAGGAGATGTGAATCCGTTTTGCAGCAATCTCTGGATTCTTGTTTTTTTCCATGATGAGGTCGATCATTTCTCGACCCGAAAAAAGCCACTCGGTTTTTTCGGTAAAGGAAATGTCGCAGTTTCCGTGCTCAAGGGCATTGGTCAAAAGCTCCATCAATGCAGTTTGCAATGCAAGGCGGTCATCGTAGGTAACTCGGTTGGTGCTATAAAGATAATTTACTAAAAAGGATGCATATACACGAATGTTTCGTGGCTCATTTTCGCAGATAAAGGAGCCTGTCTCTCGGCCTCTCAGTTGCTCCTGCATTCCACGATTAAATAGAAATTGTTGGTTATTCCACAAAAGCTGAAGAATCCTGCTGAAATCGTTACAAAAGGCAGCCAATGTCTGAACAATTAAAATATTGGGATCCTTTTCATTTCGATAGACTGTGCTTCCGCTTGTTGGCCTACAATGGTTATAATGCCACCGTTGTGAAGCCAAGGATCAGCTGAAATTGTGGATAGGATTTGATGACAATCCAGCCCTTCGCTGGTAAAATCCAATACTTTGATTTCTGGCAGACCGTAGCTAATAAAACTGGTGGCCTCTGAGTGTTTGAATAAAAATCAGCATCAAAGTGGGCTGCAAACTCATTGCAGGCTTCTTGAATCGTTGAAATTACCTTTTTGTTTGTGGTGCCAGCTATCATTTTTTCATAAAGAAATCCTGTTGTTACAGTATGGTTTATTATATCACAAATGACGGTAAATACAAGTGCAATGTATCAGCTTAATTTTGAAACATCTATCCATTGGGCAAAGGATGAGCATGCTTCTAGCTCTGGAATGGTCAGCTGAATAGCACTATTACTACTACCGCAGGCGGGAAAAACAGTGTCAAAGCGTTTCAGCGACTCATCAAGGTATACTGTTACGCCTTCATTTATGCCAAAGGGACAAACTCCTCCAACGGCGTGTCCTATGAGATTTTCTGCCTCTTCTGGAGAAAGCATTTTTGCTTTTGCGTTAAACTGAGCCTTGTATTTGGAGTTGTCAATTTTTGCATCTCCTGCTACCACAATTAAAATAGGAGCATTCTGTACCATGAATGACAGGGTTTTTGCGATGCGACAAGGCTCACAGTTCAGGGCTTGGGCCGCCAGCTGCACGGTAGCACTGGAAACCTCAAATTCTTGGATTCTTTCCTCCATTCCCCGCTCTCTAAAAAATGAGCGAACTCGTTCTATAGCCATAATTTCTCCTTTTGTCTGCAAGTATTCTTGTAAACCAATAAAAAAACCTTCCGAATGAAAACTCAACCGGAAGGTTTTATTTACAAAGCTAAAGCTTATTTCTTGAGATTTGCCTCAAGCTTGTCCAATTCGGCTGCCAATTCCTTGGGCAGGTGGGAACCAAACTTTGGATAGTGGTTGTTGCGGATATCGTCAATTTCCTTGAGCCAGCCCTCCTTGTCTACAGAAGTAATGGCAGGAATGTTCTCCTTATAAATATCCTCAAGACCATCCAGGTTCAAGGCACCTTCCTTGGGCATGTAACCGATGGCTGTATCTACGCAGTTGTCCTTGCCGTCGCAGCGGTCAAAGATCCAGGCCAGGACGCGGCTATTCTCGCCGTAACCAGGCCACATGAAGCCGCCGGGCAGCTTGTCGTTGGACTCATCCTTGCGGAACCAGTTGACGTAGAAGATCTTGGGCAGCTTGTCTGCATCAGTCTTCTTTCCGATGTTGATCCAGTGCTGGAAGTAGTCTCCCATGTTGTAGCCGCAGAAGGGCAGCATGGCGAAGGGATCTCGGCGAACCTGTCCAACCTGGTCAGAAATAACGGCGGCGGTAACCTCGGAACCAACGATGGAGCCCAAGAATACACCGTGGTTCCAGTCACGGCTCTGGTGTACCAGAGGTACAGTTGTAGCACGGCGACCACCAAAAAGGAAGGCGCTGATGGGCACTCCCTTGGGATCTTCCCATTCAGGAGCAATACAGGGGCACTGGTTTGCAGGTGCGGTAAAGCGGGCATTGGGGTGAGCGATTTCCTCTCCCTTGGGGCTCTTGTCCTTTGCAGGGGCTGGTTTCTTGTTTCCATGCCAGTCCACCAGCTCGCCCTTGGCAGGATAACCGATTCCCTCCCACCAGATGTCGCCGTCTTCGGTAAGACCGCAGTTGGTGAAGATGGTGTTTTCCTTGATGGACTCCATTGCGTTCTTGTTGGAGCTGTCGCTGGTTCCGGGAGCAACACCAAAGAATCCGTTCTCAGGGTTGATGGCGTAGAGCCGTCCGTCCTCACCGAACTTCATCCAGGCAATATCGTCACCGATGGTCTCAACCTTCCATCCAGGAATGGTGGGAATCAGCATGGCCAGGTTTGTCTTTCCACAAGCTGAGGGGAAGGCACCAGTTACATACTTCACCTTTCCTTCGGGGTTGGTGAGCTTCAGGATAAGCATGTGCTCTGCAAGCCATCCCTCGTCACGGGCCAAGACGGAGGCAATGCGCAGGGCAAAGCACTTCTTTCCCAAGAGGGCGTTTCCACCGTAACCTGAACCATAGGACCAGATGGTGCGCTCTTCGGGGAAGTGGGAGATGTACTTGTGCTCCATGTCCGCGCAGGGCCACTCGCCCTTGTCGCTTTCGCCGGCAGCAAGGGGCTTTCCAACAGAGTGGAGACAGGGAACAAATTCACCGTCAGTACCCAAAACGTCAAGAACCTTTGTTCCAACGCGGGTCATGATATCCATGTTACATACAACGTATGCAGAGTCAGTGATTTCGATACCGTTCTTGGCGATATTTGAGCCAACAGGTCCCATGGAGAAGGGGATGACGTACATGGTGCGTCCCTTCATGCAACCGGTATAAAGACCAGTCATGGTAGCCTTCAATTCCTTGGGGTCAATCCAGTGGTTGGTGGGGCCAGCATCATCTTCCTTTACACTGGCAATATAGGTTCGTCCTTCAACACGGGCAACATCTGAAGGCTGTGAGCGGAACAGAACGCTATTGGGGCGCTTCTTCAGAGGAGTTGCAAGTCCTGACTTGATCATGTCCTGCATCAAGCGGTCGTATTCTTCCTTTGAACCGTCACAAACATATACATCATCAGGCTGGCACATCTTTGCGACTTCTTCAACCCAAGCTTTGATTTTGGGGTGTTTGATGTCATTGATTGTCATAAAAACTCCTTATTTAGGGCAGGTCTCGGTTTACCTGTGAGGCCCACCCATGACTAGTCTGAAAAAAATATACCCCTTTTCCGTCTTTTGTTCAACCAGAAAAGGGGTTTTGAATAGGATATTAAAAGAAAAAAATATCGGAATAAGCTGCTTTGGGGTTCCTTTCTATATCTTTACACGGCAACGCTGAAAATGGCTCCTGTTTGTGCCGGCACAGTAGGGACTGCAAAAATAGTCGATTCAGCAGCGGAGACTGCCAATTGAATTTGATCTGAAAAATTTTTAATCAAGGCATCAAGCTGCTTCTGATCGGTAGTACTGTCTACGGATGATGGTGTAGGATTCTGCTTTGCCGCTGAAAGTCGGTCAATCAGGGTGTTGAGAATCTGAATCTTATTGATATTGATTCCCCTCTGGTTTGGTTTTGCCGCTACTCCTGAGATATGCTCTAGCTGTGAATATATTACAAGGCCTGGTTGAACAGGCACCTTTACCTTGCCACTAGCTCCGGCGACAGAAGAGTATGAAAAAATATTGATGTTGCTAATATTGGATACCATACCGCCTCCTGAATTCCTTATCGGATAAAAAAACAATCTGTTTAGAAAAATATTGGGATAGAGGCGAAAATTACTGGTTTAATGGTATTGCTTTGACCAGGAGGACAAAAGCTGGCTGAGGCTTGTGGTGGAGTTTATATCCTCAACGGAAATTGCTGCGGAAAGCCAGGGAATGATTACCCTGTCTTTAAGGCTTTCCCACCGTGGCAACAAGGCTGTAGGTGGAGTGATATATTGTGCTGCAGGAAGATTATCCAGTAGGGTTTTGTAGTATAAAGGGAAGACTTGCTCTGTAACACTTTGTATAGCGGAAAAGCCGCCGGCAATACCAAAGGGATTTACATTCAAATCCATGATGGTGGAACGCTCCAAAAGCTGGTGCTGAGTTGTCTCGGTCATAAACCAAGAGATAAATGCTTCTGCTCCAGCTGTATTTCGGGACTTTTTGTAGATTCCCATAAAAACCATGTCGTCTTTTACAGGGATTTTATTGTCCTGATGAATCCAACGGAATTCAATTTCCTGAAGCAAATTCTGTGGTGTGGAAAAAAGCTCGTCGCTGGGCAGGTAGGCAAAGAGACAGGAATCAGATAGCACGTGGCGTGCTTCTGGAGTGTACAAGTATTTGAAGGAGAAATCCTGCTCTTCCTGGATAGAGTCGTTAACAGTCTGAGTCCAATGGTGGAAATAATCCATGGTTGATTCCAGTTGCTCTTGATTCCACTCCAAGGTGCCGTTGTTGCCTCTAAAATTGACTCCCCGTAGCTGGGACACAATATACTGGAACTCCGTGCTCCAGCTAGGAGCAAAGCCCATGGCGGTATGAATATTCGATTTGTTCTTTTTGTTGAATTGGGCTGCCATATCCCGTATTTGGTCAGGAGTTAACAGGTGGTTTTCGGTAACCAGCTGGTCGTTTTTTGTGGCAAAAATCATGGCCGGCAGGTTGAAGCTTACCGGCAAGAGATATTGCTTGTTCTGTACCTTCCCATATTCCAAAAGCTGGGAATAAAGAATCAGGGGATCGATTTTTTGCTTGGAAAAAAGATAGTTCAAGGGACGGAATTGCTTGATGGTGGTGTCGTTTCTGAGCCAAGACCCAATAACCAGGTCTGGAGGCAATTCGTCCTTTGCGGGAGGCAGGGAGGTAACTGGATTTTCCTTGTACACCACCACTACCTTTACCGTTTCCTGCACCACGTTAAATAATTCAGCGTAGGAGGCGAATTCCTGTCGATTCGTCCAGATGACAACAGGCTCTTTTAAATTACCAGTGCAAGAGACAAGGGAAATAAGGAGGGGAACTATCAGAGCCCCTCTCCTGAATATCTGTTTAACGTTTCGCAAGTTCATCAGCGGTGGTGTAAATAGCTTCATAAACCTGATGGATGAGCTCAACATCGATGCTGGAGAAGGCGACACGAAGGGTCTTCTCGTCAATGGAAACGGTTCCAATGCCCTTTTCCTTCAGCAGGTGCTGCCGCAATTCCTCTGCATTGACTCCCGTACAATGGAGACTCATAAAATAGCCTGAATTGAAGGGCATGGGCTGCAGCACTGGATGCTCCCGTTTCGTTTCCAGGAAGGCCTTCACCTTGTGGTATCGCTCCTCCAGCATATCACGATAAGCCTTCTTCTCAGCCTCCAGTGTAGGCTCCTTGAAGGCTCTCAGCAGAATGGCCTGGGGTGGTGTGGAGCAGCATGATACGGAGGAGCGAATGTCACCCATAAGCTTTTTGACCAGGGCATCGTAGTGCTGGTCGGTCAGTCCCTTTCCCGCAAAGGTGATGAAGCCGCAACGGAATCCCCATACAAAGTCTTCCTTGGTGGGTCCGTCAATCTTTGCCGCAAAAACATTCTCATGGATGTCTGCGAGATAGGCAAACAGGGATTCCTGCTCGATGTTCTCCTCGTAATCCAATCCAAAGTAGGCGTCGTCACACCAAACCATGATCTTGCAGCCCTTTTCGGCCACATCCTTTACTGCTTGGCAGATTTCTGCGGCTTCTTTCTTGGTGGGAGAATAGCCGGATGGATTTTGGGGAAAATTCAACAGCAGGCAGATTCTTCCGTCTGCCGCATATTTTTCTAAGGCTGCACGCAAATTTGCTGCACTAAAGCCATGATCAAGTCCCATTCCAGTAAACAAGCTGAACTGATGGTAGCTGGCCTGTCGGCGCTGGGTCATGAGGGTGTAATTGTCCCAAGAGGGATCTCCTGCCAATAATACCTCGTCTGCATCAAGGAAAAGGTCGCACAGATAGGATAATCCGGCAGTAAGACCAGGAACCACTACGGGCAGGGAGAAATTCTTGCCCTTGAGACTAGGATTTTTTTGAAGTAATTTTTCCTTCCACAAATCACGGAGCTCAGGATTTCCTGCTGTAGGGGCATAGGCCACCAGCTCCTGTGGAGTCAAATCGGGAGTCTGTTTCTGAATGCAAGGAAGCACCACAGGCTTTCCTTCGTGCACGGTCATGCCAATAGTGGCATTGGCAACCTTTCCCAACTGCTTTGCCTCATTGCTTTGGGCAATGATTCCCTTGGGAAAATACATTCTGCGACCAAAATCCGACAACAACTGTCCTGGGGTAGTGCCTTCCAGAATCTGATTCAATTCTTGTGCTAAACAGTGTAACATGGTAAAGTGTATTATCCTGAAAGCTGGTTTCTGTGTCAATGCTCACGTTCAAGAGTTGTGCTGACCGTGAAGGCCAGTACTTGCTTCGGCTTTAGGAATTCTACTGGAAGAAAAAGATAAGGAACAGTATATGGCTCAAGAAAATACCCAGTCTCCTGAATTTCAGAAGGTGATGAGCTTGTTGAGGGCCTGCAAGGAAGAGGTCTCTAAGCGTGTGGTGGGACAAAGGGATGTGGTGGAAGGCATTCTGGTGTCTTTGTTGGTGGGGGGCCACGTGTTGCTGGAGGGTGTGCCTGGATTGGCAAAGACCCTTTTGGTAAAGACTATCTCCGATATTTCAGGCTTAAGCTTTAAACGAATTCAGTTTACCCCCGATCTTTTGCCGGCTGATGTGACGGGAACCTTGGTATATCAGCAGGGAACAGGAAATTTTTCCGTACGAAAGGGGCCTGTTTTTGCAAACCTAGTGCTGGCGGATGAAATCAATCGTGCTCCTGCCAAGGTTCAGTCAGCCTTGCTGGAGGCCATGGCAGAGGGGCAGGTAACTATCGGCGAGGAAACCTACAGGCTGCCGTCTCCCTTCTTTGTGCTGGCAACCCAAAACCCCATTGAGCAGGAAGGTACCTATAATCTGCCAGAAGCAGAGCTTGATCGTTTTTTGATGAAGCTGCTGGTGTCTTATCCTTCTGTGCAGGATGAGGTTCGGATTATTCAGGGCGGGGGAAAACAAGGCGGCACCCCGGTAACAGAGCTTTTGACTGCAGAACGGCTTGCCTATTGTCGTCAGCTTTTGGAGCGGGTGGCCTGTGACGAAAAGATTGTGGAGTATATGGTATCTATTGTGGCTGCCACACGTCCTGCAGGAAATCACGGAGGTATTTCTTCCGGGAAGGCTGGTGGAGGAAGGGCTGGAGGAAGAGGTGGCAAGGAAGAAGCCCTGCACCGGTATATTTCATTTGGAGCCTCTCCCAGAGCTGGTATTGCTCTGTTCCATTGTGCAAAGGCTCAGGCCCTGCTTTCTGGCCGGGATTTTGTGCTGCCTGAGGATGTGAAGGCAATGGCAATTCCTGTTTTGCGCCACCGTTTGGTGCTTTCTTACGAGGCTGCTGCAGAGGGTGTTGCCACCGATGATTTGATTGTCCGTATTTTGTCCTTGCTCCCACTACCGTGAGTTAAACAACTATGGAAAGAAATACCCTTGATGGCAAGGGATTGCATGGCCAGTCTCTGGTAAAACGAGCCGGCAGTCTGCAGATAACTTCTCGTGCCTTGTTTGAAAGCCTTCGGTCAGGCTCCTTCAAGTCAATTTACAAGGGGCGTGGCATCGAATTCAGCGGAGTGCGGGAGTATTTCCTGGGAGATGACGTGCGTTCCATTGACTGGAATGTTACTGCCCGCATGGGACGCCCCTTTGTAAAGCAGTTTGAGGAGGATCGGGAGCTGGTGCTTTTTTTGGTGGTGGATGGCTCCTTGTCCATGGCTACTGGCGGCGGCAAGCTGGCTCGGAACAGGCTGCATACTGGCTGTGAGGTGGCTGCATTGATGGCCTTGGCCGCAGGCCTGGGAGGTGGTGCTGTGGGAGGAGTTATCTTTGATGGAGATATTCGTTATTCCCACAAGCCCAGAGCTGGTAATAATCAAGCCTTGATGTTTTTAAACCAGCTGGAGGCGGTGTTGCACTCTCCTGAGGGGGAGGCTGAAAAAGAGCAAAGTCAGCTTTCTCTTGCTTCTCCTGGCTCCAATCTCCACAAGGCATTGCGGGGCGCCGCCTCCCTGTTAAAAAAGCGTTCCCTGGTTCTGGTGGTGTCTGACTTTCGTACCGCTGGTTATCAGCAGGATCTGGCTATTCTGGCTTCCCGTCATGATGTGATTGCCGTGCGAATTACTGATCCAGTGGACTATCAGCTGGAGGGCGTTGGAAGCCTGCCCTTTGTGGATCCAGAATCGAACTATCGTCGTATTCTACCCACCTCAAGTGCCAGCTTTCAGCAGGTGTGGAGGGATGCTGATAAAAAACGAGTGGAGCGTTGGAAGTCAGAGTGCTATCGCAGAGGGGCATGGCCACTTGCAATTTCCACCCAGGAGGATGTGGCGGTGGCCTTGCAACGATTCTTTTCCGGGAGGGAAGCATAATGATTTTTGGCTCCCCAAAACGGTGCTCTTGTTTTCTCCTGATTTTTTTATTAGGAGGTAGCTTTCTACCTGCCCTTTTTGCCCAGAATAGATCAAACCAAGCAGTAGGTTTTATCACTCCAAAGGAATGGGTGTTGTTGCCCAAGGAAGCCTATGTGGGGGATCAGGTGGAGCTGCGTCTTGCCATAGCTCCGGCCATTGAGCTCCTGCCTGGGAGCGTGGAATTTGTTTCCAAGGAATATGAGCCTGAAGAGGTGTGGGGGAGCAGTGATTTTGCCTTTCGTCAAAGGCTTCTTTCCCAGCAGGAATCTGCATCGGTGAGTCTCCATCGTGTTTCTTTGCAGCGAGTGGAGGATGGCTATTCCTTGAGTGTGGCGCTTACTCCCTGGCTGCCTCAAAAGCTTGAGATGGGATACTTTAACCTGCTTTCGATACCAGAGGTGAGGGATTTTGTGGCAGCTTCTGGTGCTGCGTTCTTGTTGGTGCAACTACCACAAATAGAAATTGCCTCCTTGACAGAAAAGCTTGGCACGGTACAGCTGAGACCTGTAGCGCCTCCTCTGCTGGTGCCTGGTTCCATTTATGTGGTATATGGACTTGCCGTTGGTGCACTGCTGCTTCTCATAGCCTTGATTGTAGTGTTGGCTCGCTTCCAGAAGGTGAGGTTGTTTTTTAAAAACCTTGCAACAGGAATTCGCCTTTCCCGCAATTACAAGTGGGCTCAACGTCAGCTGCGGAAGCTCTCTGGCCAGGAGCTTGCAGGAAAGGAGCTGGCTGCGGGCCTGGAGCTTATTTCGAGAACCTATCTGGAGGGACGATTTGGCCGTTCCTTTAAATCTGCTGCCACATCGGAGATTATGTTTTTGTTGGATGAAATCTTTGTCGGTATGCTTTCTGATGAACAGGTGGAAGCGGTAGAAGGGCTTTGTGACCTGCTCCGCCGCTGTGATTACCTGCGCTATGCACCCACTGCCACCTTGGAGCCGGGAGAACAGGCTGCCTTGATTCAGCGGCTCAGAGGCTGCTTGGATTTTATGGAGGGAAAGTAATGAAATATTGCCTGATTTACTGGCAGGGGAGACAATGATGCCTGTTTTTCAGCAGCCTTGGGCCTTCCTGCTTCTGCTTTGTGTTCCCTCCCTCTACCTTTTGCGAAGGCTGGGAATTTTTTCCGTCCCCTCCTTCCCGCTGATTCTTAAGGATTGGCAGGGAGAAGGCTTTGAGTGGAAGGCTCCAGTGCGGAAATTTGCCAGCCTCCTTTCCACTGTGATTTTTACGGCAGGCTTTTTGTGCCTGGTGGTGGCACTGGCCGCTCCCGTTCGCCTTCAGCAGGAAAAAATCTATACCTCCCGTGGAACCGACATTGTGTTTGTGCTGGATACCAGTCCCTCCATGATGGCTCGTGACATTGCAGGGATGAGTCGCCTTGATGCGGCACGACAAGCCATAGCTTCCTTGGTTCCTCAAACGGCAGGAACTGGCTACGGCTTGGTGGCAATGGCTTCGGAAGCCGCGCTGGTGGTGCCTCCCACCATGGATCGGGATGAGTTTTTTGCTCGTCTTGCTACCCTGGAAAGCGGTGGCCTAGGAGATGGTACGGCTTTAGGCTCTGGCTTGAGTACGGCGGTATATCATCTTAGTGGCGCTGCGGCCCCCAAGAAATGCATCGTTTTGATCACTGACGGTGAGAATAACAGCGGAGCGATTCATCCCGATACCGCTGCCCAATTAGCTAAGGACAACAATATCACCCTCTATGTTTTAGGCTTGGGAACACGAGGAACCGTTCCCTTGGAATACGTGGACCCTGTTACGGGTAAGGTATATTCCGGCTACATTGATTCTCAGTTCGATTCTCAGTCACTGGAGCGGATTGCAGCCATTGGTGGAGGCCGCTATTTTGGAGTGGAATCCAGCAGCGCCTTGGCCGAAGCGCTTGCTGCTGTTGCGAGCCGAGAGCAAACAGTAATGAGCTTTTATCTCAAGACAAAGGAAGAGGCGCTCTATCACTATTTCTTGTTGGCAAGTGCCGCAAGCTTTATTTTGGCGTGGCTTATACGTCGCTGGTATTTGGGGGTATTCCTATGATCTTGACCTGCGAGCGGCCCTGGGTGCTCTGGGGTATTCTCCTGCTTGTTCCCAGTCTCCTGTTGTTTTTTTTGTGGTATCGAAAAATGTTGCGGGCCAGGCTTGGAGAAGCCCGTTTAATGTCCCGCTTGAGGCTTGTCCTGCCGGTACGTGGTGGCTGCTGGGCTCTGGCATGGATTTTCTTGCTGGTGGCTCTCAGTGGTCTTTCCTGGGGAAGTCAGCTGGTGCCCGTGCAGCAAATGGGAAGCTCCCTTTCCCTGGTTTTTGATATTTCTTGGAGTATGATGGCCCAAGATGTGGGATATGAAAAGAATCGGGCGGTGAGTCGCCTGGAGGCTGCTGCAAGCTACGGTGAGGCTCTGCTGGAGCGGCTTGATTCCGCTGATGTTTCCGTGGTGATTGCAAAGGGGGAAGGTGTTGTGGCGATTCCCCTGACCAGAGATTTCAATGCCATCCGAGCCTTGTTTCCCGCTCTTTCTCCTCGGTTGATAACTACTACAGGTTCTAGTATAGGAAGCGGTCTGCAAAAAGCAGCTGCTTCATTTCCTGTTTTGTCGGTGGCAAAAAAGACCGTGGTGGTGCTTACCGATGGAGAGGAGACTGATGGAGCCTTGGAAGCGGAGACACGTCGCCTGGTTGCCGCTGGAATTGATGTGATTTTTCTTGGCTTTGGTTCCGTTACTGGCACTCAGATTATGGCCGGGGACGGAAGAACGGTGGTTCATTCATCCCTGCAAGAGGAGCGGCTTGTGGCCCTGGTGAATTCTGTGGAAGCATCTTTAGCTGCCGAAGGAAACAGGAGCAGTGGAAAGGTTATGTACATTCCAGCGCAAAGCATCGGGTCTGCATACAGAGTGCTTGCAGCAGTAGAGGGTGATGGGCCTGGGCTTGGGAAACAACAGGGTGACAGCAGTCAGGAATCAGGTCAGTGGACTGGTACGGCCTATCAGCTGGAAAAAAAGCCCCGGTGGCAAATCTTTGCTAATCTAGCCCTGGTATTTCTTCTGGCAGGCTTTTTCTTTGGTGAATTGAATGGAGCCTTTTTCAAAAAACTTTTTCGTCTCACTGCTGGTGGCGGTCGGAGCCTTGTGTTGGTGCTGGTGGTGGGCAGCCTCTTGCTTCAAGGCTGTTCCCGGCAGTGGCAGGGGACGGCAAGTGTGCTGGAGGGGGCTTTTTTCTGGCATCAGGGAAAGTACCAAAAGGCCATTTCTGGCTTTATGGAAGCCATGGATACGGCCACTGCCTTGTCCCAGGAGGAATTGCTGCAATATAGCGCCTACGGCCTGGCCACCACCTACATCATGCAGGGAGAAACGGAGGCTGCCTTGACTCGCTTGAAGGAGATTTCTCCAGAGGCACCTTCCAGTCTTACCTTTTCTGCTCTGTACAATACAGGGGTCATTTCGTACAACCAAGGAAAATACCAGGAAGCCGCCACCCTGTTCAGGAGGGCCTTGGAAATAGATTCCTCTAGTCTAGATGCAAAGATAAATCTGGAGCTGTCTCTTGGACAGAATACACGTCAAGGTGTTGAATCTTCCCAGGAATTGATTCCTGTACAGGAAAAATCTACTGAAGATATTGCAGGAGCAGCCCTCTTTTCATTGATTCGGGAGCAGGAGCAGGATCGTTGGAAAAACCAGCAGGATCAAGAGCAGCTTCCCTCTGGAGACGATTATTGATGAAGAAATTTGTTTGCATGAAAATTAAGCTGCCGGGGCTTTTCCTCCTTGTCCTTTTTTTTAACTTGCCTTCAGTGGGAGCTCAAGGAGCGGGGGATGAGGGTTCTGATCTCCTTAGACTAGACAGGGAGCTGAGGGTTGCCAGTACCAGCTCTTGGTATCTTACCGATACGGAATGCAGCTTTTCCGTAGTGTTGCCGGAGATTGTACCGTCTCAGGTAAGCTTTGGAAATCCTGTCCTTCCCTCTGGTGCAAGCCTTGTAGCTGCTTCTAAGAACCTGTGGGTGGAGGGGAGGAATTCTGGCACTATCATTGAACTCATTATTAGCTTTTCCCAAAGCGGAATCATAGAGCTTCCCCCGCTGGAGGTGTTGGTGGAAGGGCAGCTTCATTCCATTCCCTTTGCTTCGGTGGATGTCTTTCAAAATCCCAAGAGCCTCAAGCCCCAGGTGGAGCTTGTTTTTCAGGACGAGCTTGGAAATGAGCTTCCTTGGCAAAATCAAGACTCCTTGCAGGTGGTGGCCGGCAAACCGATTTTTATAGAGGTTCAGCTTCGCTATGCTGCTGCTCTCCAAGACCTTGCCTGGGATTTAACGCCACAAGCATTGTTTCAGCAGGTGGAAAATTATGGGGAAAGCTTCAATCTCAGTGTGGCGGAGCCTTCCCATCAGTTTCAACCAGTGGCCAGGTTCAGCTTTATTCCTCTCAAAACGGGAACTGTCCAGATTCCTCCCATTACCCTTGAGGTGCGGGGCTATGACGAAAATCTCCACAGCTTGATTGCAGGCAATATTCCTGTAGTTGCCCAGCTTGCTCCAGAAACCGACTCCTTCTTCCCCCGTCAGGATTCTACTGTTGCAGCTGCCTTGGCCTCTGCCTTTAGTCCTCCAGCCACGGCAGAGGAGGAGCCAATGCTTCAGGTGCTTCCAGAGGTGGCTCAAGAATTGGCACAGCTTCGTTGGAAGGAGAGAACAAGCCTGCCCTGGCGTGCTGCTACCCAGCGACGGCAGCGGTTTGAGCAGGAGCTGGGCCTTGCACCAGGTGACGGAGAGCCTGCCTTGCCCCTGGGATGGCTTGGAGTGGGACTTGCCCTTGGAGCCCTTGTTGCAGCTATAGTCTCCATTTGCAAGAAAAAGCTGTTTTTAAGCGTAATTTTAGGTTTTCTTTGTATTCTCGTTTTAATTGTCAGCATGGTGTATCTTAAGCCCACCTTCCGGCCAACAGGTGTTCTTGCAGCCGGCAATCTGAGCAGGATTCCAGAACCAGATGCGACCCATCTTTTCCCAGTTGCCCCCTATTCTGTGGTACAGATTCATAAGGAGGTTTTGGGTTGGTATCATGTTGAGGTGGCGGGACTTGAAGGCTGGATTCCCAAGGAGCTGGTAATTCCTATTCAGGGAAATGTCCAGTCAGCCTCTGGGCAGGAATAGGATATAAAATTACGAAGGAGAACGGATTTCATGGACTTTGGAGATATACTGAACCAGTGGGATCAGCTTTGTAGTAAGGAAGAGGCTGAACGGAAGGAAAGGGCTCGTGGAACGAACAAGCCTCGTCCCCGCCTGCCCAATGCCCCTCGGCTTGAAAAAAACGAGGAGGCTCGTGGTCAGTCCCTTGGAATTGAAGAGATTGATTGCGAGGCAGAAGATGAAAATGCTTTGCCTCGGGTAAACCCCATGGACCTGTGGCTTCGTCGCTACGGTGTAGTGGACAAGGATTCCCTGGCCCAAGAGGTGGCAGAGCGGGAGCGAGGCCAAAATCGGGAATATTTAAAGAAGCTTCCCTGTGGTGCCAAGATTGACCTCCACGGCCTGACTCGGGATGAAGCCTGGGAACGCCTTGATGCCTTTATTGGAGACTGTTCTCGTCGCGGCATCCAAAAGGTGTTGATTGTTCACGGCAAGGGGCATCACTCCAAGGAGCAGTCAGAGGTTTCAATCCTTTCTGCCATGGTTCGAACCTTTGTGGAGCTAGACAGACGGCTCGGGGCTTCTGGTCATCCTGATAAAAAGCTGGGAGGCAATGGAGCCACCTGGGTAATTATCAAAAAAAATAAATAAAACCTTGTAACACAGAAGAAAATTGATTATTTTATATCAGAGAGGTTGGAGCAATGGACGATTTGTACGCTGTTCTGGGAGTTTCCAAAACAGCCACCGCCGATGAAATAAAGAAGGCTTATAGAGATGCAGCTTTTCGCTATCATCCCGACAGGAATGGGGGAGATGCAGCTGCAGAGGAAAAATTCAAGCAGATAAATGCCGCCTATGCAGTTTTGGGGGATGCCGCAAAACGAAGGGAATATGACCTCTATGGCTCTACTAGTCAGCAGGCTCGTTCAAATCAGCAGTATGGTCAATGGAATCAAGGCACAGAGGGTTATGATCCTTTCTGGGAGATGTTTGGAAATGGTCGCTCTTATAATCAGCAGGCAAACCAGAGACAATACACCTACACTTGGTCAAACCAGCAAAAACGGGAACCATCTCGTGGTGAGGCCTTTTCATCTCTGCTGGGAGGTGCGGTCACCTGCTTCCTGGGCTTAACCTTCTTTAGAATTTCCTTGATATTTTTCCCTATAGGACCAATTTTATCCTTATGGGCAATTGTGAGTGGTGCTTCTAAGGCTCTTGGATCAATTAAATATATTATTAAACCGGGTACAAAAACAGGAGGTGGGAAGGAGTAAAACATGGAGGGCTGGGCCACACCATGTTTTATCGTTTTACCGTTCGCGGAAAATGATACGGCCTCGGTTCAAGTCGTAGGGAGAAAGGGCGACCTTTACACTGTCACCAGGTACAATTCTGATGTAGTGCTTGCGCATCTTTCCTGACAAATGGGCGAGAATGATGTGCTTGTTCTGCAACTCAACCCTGAACATTGTATTTGGCAATGCTTCCCGAACAATTCCTTCGACTTCAATAGCTTCTTCTTTAGCCACAGCTCCTCCAGATAAGAAAAGAAAAAAGCAAAAAAAAGTTGTTTTTTTTGCAATTCACACTTATAATTTTATGAGTAATTCATAGACATGTCAACATAGAGGAGTAATAATGAATCAGGATTTTATTGATGGAATGAAAAAAAAGTTGCTTGATGAGCGGAATGTGGTTTTGGCGTCTATTGCCGAGCATAATGCAGATTTCAAGCGGATTTTGGAAGAAACCACAGGAAAGGACAGCGTTGATGAGGCTGCTGATGTTATTGACCTGAAGATGCTAGAATCCATGGAAATGAAGGAGATGCAGCAGTTGGAGCTCATTGATGCAGCGATAAAGAGAATTGACATGGGAAAGTATGGCTATTGCATGAAATGCGGTACCGAAATCCCCGAAGGCCGATTGGAAGCAATTCCCACTGCCGTTCTTTGCGTGGACTGTAAGAGTGCTATGGAGCGACGTGGCCGATAAGAGTTCTTCCTAAGTGGTAGGTAAAGACTCCTGTAGTGACAGCCACTGCAGGAGTCTTTTGTCTTATGGTTCCAGTTATAGTTCCAAGGGCATGGTTTTTCTGGTAAGTTTTCCGTCAGCCTTTGTTAAATAGGTTGCTTCCCTGTAGCCTGCATCCCAGGCTGCTTTTCTCGCCTCTGCAAAGGCATAATCTAAGTAGCCTGTGTTATGCGCATCGGAATTGATGGTAATAGGCACTCCTGCCTTTGCCAGCAAGGACAAGAAATAGGGAGAAGGATAGGGTGTGGTGGTGTTTTTTCTAGCCATTCCACCTGTGTTGATTTCTACAATCACCTCTGATTGGGCGATAACCCGTGCTGTTTCCTGGAGCTCATCCTTATACCACTGGGCTTCCTCGTCAAAGAAGCGTAACTCACCGTTTCTCCGTCGGACAACATCAGCATGGCCTAGAATTTCAAAGCCACCCTTGGCAATCATTTCTCGCTGGGCTGCAAAATATGCTTGAACAGCCTTCTTTCCGTCTCCCTTGAAATGGGTTGCAATTCCCTCTGCTACATTTTTTGCAGAATCATCTACGGTAAAGCAGCCGGTGCTGGTAATTACGTAGTGGGTAGAACCAATCAAATAATCTGCTCCCAGGGCTCTGTAGGGCCCCTGTGGTGGACTGGAAAGGGGAGGAAGATAGTCAGCCTCAAAGCCACAGAGAATTTCAAGCTGCCCCCGATATTTTTCTTTAAGCCTGTTGATTTCTGCCACATAGGCAGATAAGCGCTCCACGGGAATGTGCCAGTCAGAGGCAAAGGGATGAACCGTGTGTCCAGAAAAGCCCAAAACTGAGAAGCCCTTGTGAATGGCCTCTTGTACCAGCGTTTCCGGTGCCTCTGTTCCATCGCAAAATTCTGTGTGGGTGTGATAATTGGTGAGAATCATGATAGCTCCTTGTGGTGTTGGAAGTTGTATCGGGAATTTATTTTGAGCCCTTCCACAATCCATTTGTACCGATTTGTGGCAGGCCTTGCCATTTTATTAAAAGCTCTGCAAGCTGCTGCTTTTTGAAGGGCTTGGCAAAATAATCGTTTATTCCTGATTTAATGTATTCTTGAATAATATCGGGAGTGGAATTGGCGGAACAGGCTATAATAATTCCCTCAAAGCCATTTTCCCGAAGCTTGGTGCTTGTTTCAAATCCGTTCATAAAGGGCATTTCTATGTCCATGAAGATAATCTTTGTATCTGGATGCTGTTGCACCAGGGCAATGGCATCTTGTCCACTGGTGACTCCATGGGCTTCCACCCCAAAGGAGGTAAGAAAGGTGGTCAAAATCTTTAGGTTTACGGGATGGTCGTCCACTGCAATGATGGGGCTGGGCAAGGCTTGATCTGGCAGGATGGCGGTTTGTACCACAGGTGCCTGGCTTTTGCTTTTCTCTCCCATGCCATGTACTGGCAGAGAAAGTCTTTCACTTCCAGTTGCTGAATATCTTGCTTTTGTGTCGGTGCCTTTTGCTTCTGGAAGCTCTGCAGCCTCATGCTTTTCCACCGTAGGAAGCTCCAGAGGATGGGAAAAGGCATGAACCAGTAAGTCCAATAGCTTTTTTCTTTGTATGGGTTTATATATATAGCCGTTGAACCAGGACAAAAGCTTCATCTTGGCTTCTCCTCCCAGCTGCCCTTCTGGAATCATCAGGTAGAGCTTTGTTCCATTGATGGTCGGATCCTTGTTGATTTCCGCCGCCAAACGCCAGCCATCCATAGCTGGCATTCCCATGTCCATAAGCACAAGGAAGAACTCCTGCTGCTGTTTTGCTGCTTCCCGAAGCATCTGGAGGGCAATTTCCCCTGAAGCGGCGGTGGCCACCGTCAAGTCCGTCATATCGACAAGGGTATTGACAATGTTCTCAAGATAGTGAGGACTATCATCCACCACCAAAATTCTTGCTCCCTCAGAAATATCCAGCTTGGATTCTTGGTGGTTCTCATGGTCACCTTCTTCCAGCGGAATGGAAAAATAAAAGACAGAGCCCCCTTCTGTGTTGTCTTGGACTCCAAAAGCTCCCTTCATGAGGGAAACCAGCTGGGAGCAAATGTTTAGTCCCAATCCAGAGCCTCCATATTGACGGGTGGTGCTGGTGGATGCTTGAATAAAGGCCTGGAAAATCGTTGACTTTTTTTCTTCTGGAACACCCACTCCTGAGTCGATTATCCTAAACAAAAAAGCTTTGTCTCCATCCCGCTGGAGCTCCACCTTTACATAGCCCTGGGGAGTGAATTTCACCGCATTTTTAACCATGTTCAGGAGAATCTGCTGAATTCGTAACGGGTCGCCAATAAGCCTTTTGGGAACCTGCTGATGTACATAGGAAAGCAGCTCAATTCCCTTGTTGTAGGCTTCAATGCTTACCAGATTCAGCACCTGCTCGATGATATCCGAGGGATTGAATTCAATGTGCTCCAAGGTTAGGTTTCCTGTGCGGAGCTTTTCAAAGTCAAGGATGTCGTTGGCAAGGGTGTGGATTACATCCGCGCTGAAGGCAATCTGCCGCACATACTCCTGCTGCTCTGGATCAAGGTTGGTGGACTTCAGCAGCTCTGTGGTTCCAAGAATAGTCTGGATGGGAGTTCTGATTTCATGGAGGGTAGAAGCCAGTGCTGCAATATTAGGAGGTGTCATGGCCTTATGCTCCGCTGATTTCCTTTTTCCGCTCCTCAATGTCAAAATCGAATATCATGTCGGCACAGCAGGGAATGGTGTTCTTGTCTATGCTCAGCAGCTTGCTCTCCACCAATTCACTCAATGAGCTGGAAAGGGAGCTTTCCACAAAGGAGTTCAGCAGGGTGATGAGGTTGTCCTCCACCTGTATGCCGGCATATTCAGAGTGCCCCTCGATGAATTGCTTTACAAAGGGGTCTACCGTAAGCACCTTCACTTCTTTTTTTGACACTCGTGGTGCGTACACGATGCTGTCAAAGAATTTCTCTAGGTTGAGACCATCTACAAAGCCCAAATTCAGGTTTGACATAATGAGCAGAATCTTTGGATTGGAAATACCATGGTTTGCAATCAAGTCGGCAAGATGGAATTTCAACATAGTAATCTTGTCCAGATTCAATCCCACCGCAACCTCTACCACAATAATGTTCTTGTTTTTGTGGGCTTCTATGATGCAGGGTGTTGTGTCCATGTTTATGGAGCTTGTAAGAAAAACTCCCAAGGTTTTTATAAGCACATCCATCATAAAGGGACGAGCGAAATATTTTATTACACCCAATCGAATGAGACCAATAATTTCTTCAGAACCGATGGCAGGTCCAACGATAATGACAGGCAAGGAAGCGGTATTGGGATTCTGACGTTTCTTCTCTAAAAATTCAATGGTACTAGCAAAATCCTGATCGACATCGATTATCACCAAATCAGGTAAAACTGACAGCAATCTGGTAAATGCATCTCGACGCCCTTGAACAAAATCTACGGAAACTTTTACTGAGGCCAACTTTTCTTTAACAAAATCTCTAAAAATCGGCGAGGGATCCAACAATAATACCTGCTTCATATCTTCTTATGATACAAGCAAAATTATAATTTGACAAGATACGCTCTTGCTTTTTTATAAAATAAAGGGATATGCTATGAGCAGGAATAAGGGCTCTTACAAAGATTAAGGAGGATGATATGTGTGTCTATGTTTTGTTGGCAGAAGGATTTGAGGAGATAGAAGCTTTGACTCCTGTGGATTATTTGCGTCGGGTAGGGGTGGAGGTGTATACGCTTTCCTGTGGAGAATCCTTGACGGTTCGCGGTTCTCACAATATTCCTGTGGTGGCAGATATGATGGTGTCGGAGGCTTTGAGCCGGGAGGACCTTGGTGACGGAATTGTGGTGCCAGGAGGAATGCCCGGTGCTGCCAATGTAGCCCAGTGTGAAGCCGCTGGAAAATTGATTGCCCAGATGATGGCTGCGGGGAAGGTGGTGGCCGCCCTGTGTGCCGCCCCGGTGGTAACCTTGGCGAAGCTTGGCATACTGAAGGGAAAGAAATTTACCTGCTATCCTTCCATGGAGGCTCAGCTGGAAAAGTGGGGCGGCCCACAATGGCAGGAGTTGACTGCAGGAAGCCAGTATACTGGTGGCCGAGTGGAGGTGGACGGAAACCTGTTTACCGCCGCAGGTCCTGGTACGGCGGAGGAATTTGCCCTTGTTTTGGCCCAGAAGCTTGCGGGCCAGGATGGAGCCAAGCAGCTGGCTTCCAGCGCCTTGTTCCGGTAACTTTTTCTCTTGGTTCCCTTGTGTCAAAAGGCTTGTCTGGCCAGTTGTTCCGGCTGGCACAGGGGTACCTGTATAATTTTGCTGGCTGTCTTGGAAGCATATTCCAAGGCGGCCAGTATTTTTTTTGCGGTCAACTTGGACAAAAAGAGCTCTGGTGCCAGCTGACTTAAAAAGGCCCCTGAAAATGCATCCCCTGCTCCTGTGGCATCTACAACAAGTTCTGCAGCCACCCTTGTAGCTGGGGTAAACAATCGTGTTCCCTGGAAATAACAGCTGCTTCCGCCACAGCCATGGGTAACTACAAAGAGTATATTGTAGGTGCGACTCCATTCTGCCAAGTCAATGTTGCCCTGCTCCAGGATTCTTGCTTCCACATCATTTGCCAGGACTAATGGTATGGAGGCCTTTTCTTGTGGCTGGGAATGACTTGATGATGGCTGCAGCCGGAATCGCCCGTGCAAGAAATTGGCCGCCATTCTGGCTCCGAAGGGAGTGCCACAGGCTAGAACAAGGGGAAGGGGGATGGAACCCAGCTGGTGGCATAACCATTGCTTTTCTAGCTCCATGCCTTCCACTAGGATAAAGGCTGGCGATGGTTGTTTTTTGTTGTGTGCTGCTTGCAGGAAGGCCCGTACTTGCTCCGGCTCAATAGCTGAAGCCACTGCGGGGCTTGCCAGAGCCAGCCAGCCTTGCCCTTCTCCAGCTAAAACAAGGCACCGCCCCGTACTTCCTGGTACTACACGGAGCTGGTGGTGAATGCCAAGCCTCTCCATTTCAGCCTGAAAAAAAGAGCCGTCTTCATCCATTTCTGATTGGCTGGAATCACTTCCCACTGTCCCTGTAAAGAAACTCTCAGCTTGAGGGGCTATGGTTGCCATGGTTTTGAGGATATTAACGCAGGTTCCACCTGCTTCTCTTATCAGTTTGTAGCCATCTAGAGTACTGATTTGATTCAGTGCAAAAGAGAAGGCCGCCCCTTCTACATGAATAGGACGGCCTGTAGGGGAAGGAAGCTGGTTTTCTGGAAGCTGGCCAAAGGCTCGTTCCATAAAATCACCATCAATCCTTCCCTCCACATAGTAATCTACGATGGCTCTACCAATACCGTAGATTGTCATATACAAAAAACGTCAGCTAAGAACAATCAGTTCTGCGGTTAGCAACCTTTGGGTTGGGCAATAATCTTTGCCAAGTCAGGGTTCTTTGCCAAGTCCTTCTGCAATCCAGCCTCACGAGCCTTGTTCACGTAGTCGGGGCTCTGGAAGGAGTAGGTAAAGTTGGTGTGAATATCGTAGGTTCCGGCCATCAATGCGTAGGCATCCTCTGTCATTACCAGCTCCTCGTCGGTGGGGATTACAAAAATCTTAATCTTGGAATCATCGGCACTGATGCACAGCTCTGTATTGCGGGTACGTGCCATCTTGTTCTTGGCGGGATCAATCTTGATTCCCAGGTGCTCCAGCTGGGCACAGACCTTTCCACGGATTGTATCGGAGAACTCGCCCACACCAGCAGTAAATACGATGGCATCAACTGGTCCAACAGCTGCCAGGTAAGCGCCAAAGTACTTGGCCATGCGATAGCATTCCATGTCCTGGGCAAGCTTTGCCCTTGCATCACCCTTTTCTGAGGCAGACTGAACGTCACGGCGGTCAATCAGGCTTCCTGTAACACCCAAAAGTCCAGACTTCTTGTTCAAGGCGGCATCCATTTCGGCAGGAGACATTCCGGCCTTCTTCATAACATAGAAGGGCAGGGCGGGGTCGCAGTCACCAGAACGGGTTCCCATTACCAGGCCTTCCAGTGGAGAAAGCCCCATGGAGGTGTCGTAGCACTTTCCGTTCTTTACAGCACACATGGAGGCCCCATTGCCCACGTGGGCGATGATGATGTTGGTGTCTTCGGGCTTCTTTCCCAAAAGGACGCTGGCACGCTTGGCAGTGTACAGGAAGGAGGTTCCGTGGAATCCGTAGCGGCGGGCGGAATACTTTTCGTACCACTCGTAGGGTACGGCATACATGAAGGCGGTGTCGCTCATGGTCTGGTGCCAAGCGGTGTCCATGATGGCGCAGTGGGGCACGTCGGGGAGAACCTTCTGGGCGGCCTCGATTCCCATGATGTTGGCGGGATTGTGGAGGGGAGCCAAATCCTGAATCTCACGGAACTGCTCGATAACCTCTGGAGTGACGATGACGGACTTGGTGAACTTGTCTCCACCGTGAACAACACGATGGCCCACCGCCTTGATGACGGACATGTCAGAAATCACGCCGGTGGCGGAGTCGGTGATGGTCTGGATAATCAGCTCGATGGCCTCCTTGTGGGTGGGGCAGGGCTGCTCCTTCACAAACTCATCCTTTCCCTTTGCCTTGTGGGAAATGACGGAACCATCCTGAGTCACCCGCTCCACAACGCCGGAAGCCAAAACATCCTTTTCACTCCAATCGTATACCTGATATTTAGCGGAGGAGCTGCCGCAGTTCAATGTTAAAATAATCATTCCAATCCTCGAAAAAAAATAATAGTATTATTTCATTATAGAATCATTTTGTGGAATTGTGAAGGGTTATCTGACAGCTTTATAAGTATTTTGTTGTGTTTTACCATTATATTGTCATGAAATCCTTCTGTGAAAAAGAGGGATTTCTACTATAAGAATGGGTATGAGGATGTGTCAAGATAAGGAACTGCTTTTGTTTCAATTGTTTTGTGCGGATTTGGATCTGGAGGATGGCAAGAGAATCTTGGATATATTGCGGTTTAAAGGGGTGTTTCCCTCTCCATTGCATGATAATGGTATAGGACTTGTGGATTTTCTGGAGGAATTTTGGGATTGGGAACGGTCAGCTTATATTCGGGAACGATTGCTGTACTCCCACTATATTCATCGTCGGTATGTGTATCGTTGTGCCTGCGCAGTGCGTCGCTACTGGCTTCCCTGGTTTGGTCGTAGGATTTTGTTGAAGGAGCTGACCCGGCAAGGGCTACAGGATTTTATCCTTTCATTTATGGACAATTCCAGCTTGAAGTCAGCCTGTGGTCGTAACGATGTGATAAAGGCTGGCACCATAGCCCTGCGTTGGGCCTTTTCCCGTGGGCTCATTCCACAGGACATTGCCCGTGGATTGCGGCTGTACCGTGGCACTCCTTCTGAAATCCTGATTCTCACCAACCAAATGGCAGAGCTGTTGTTTTCGCATCCCTGGAGGCATCGTAAAGCAATGTTGGCAAATAAGTTGGCCATGCTCACTGGATTGCGGGCGGGAGAGATTCAAGCTCTCCGCCGTTGGGATATTGGAGAGGACTTCATTCAGGTGTGTCATAGCTGGAATTCCATGGACGGCTTGAAGGCTCCCAAGAATGGCAGCCAACGGCGGGTCTACCTTCCCTTTCCTGGTTTTTTGGCGGAGCTAAAAAGCCTTGCCAGCAGTGATGATGGCTTTATTTTTAACCAGCGGAACCGAAACCGACCCATGGATGCAAAATGCTGGCTGCGGGAGCTGCGACGGGAGCTCATGCTGCTGGGATGTGAAGAGGCTCTGGTACAGCGGATTCGTTTTCACAGCTGGCGCCATTATTACACTACCCATTTAAGGGCCTCTGGTCAGCTTCCGCCCCACCTGATTCAGCGGCTCACCGGCCACAGGTCTGCTTCCATGCTGAACCACTACAGCAATCACGGTATTGACCAGGATGCAGAGGAAATGAAGCGGGCGGTGTCTGCGGTGTTTTGCAGGATGGCGGGGGAGTGAAAAGAAAGACTGTCGGGGAAGGCTGACAGTCTTTTTCTGTGTTGTATGCAAAGATGTATTGTGTTGGAGAAAACTACACCTGTCAAGAACTCTGAATCAATATTAAAGGGAATGCTTCTTGATACGGGAATACTGCTTGTACTCTAACATAAGTGTACTGTTAGCAGGTAAAAGCTTTGCTCCTGATTCTTTGCAGGGTTTCCCTCAGATCCTGTTCCAAGGGTCTGTCCTCTTCTAGTGCCGCAAAAGATAAAGCGATTTCATTGAATGTCTGTTGAATTCCTTTCATCTTTTCACTAGAGATTTCCTTTCGGTTCCGTCTGATTCTCAAAGCCTGGTGAGCTGCCAATAAGGTAGCCGCTGTAACTTGTTCTGTAAGCTCTATGACTCGCAGGCAGTCCCGGGCGGCAATGGTTCCCATGCTCACCTTGTCCTGGTTGTGGCATTCTGTTGACCGGGAGAACACGCTGACGGGGATGGCATTCTTCAGGGCCTCCGCTGTCCAGGCGGATGCACCAATCTGCACGGCCTTGAAGCCATGGTTGATGGAAAAGCTTGTGCTTGAGCCGGAAAGGTTGGGCGGCAGGCCTCGGTTAAATTTAATATCTACCATAACGGCCAGCTGTCTATCTAGCAAGTCTGCCAAATTGCACATTGTGTTTTTGATGCTATCCATCACGAAGCAGATATGCCCACCATAAAAATGTCCACCATGGAAAATGGAGCGAGTTTCAGGGTCGATGATGGGATTGTCGTTGGCACTGTTCATCTCCGTTTCTATGATGGTGCGGAACAGGGATTCAGTCTCATAGAATACCCCGATGATATGGGGGGCACAGCGAATGGAGTAGGGATCCTGAATCCGTTCTGGAATGACATTGCTTTCCTGTGTGGAAGTAATGGCCTTTCTGATTTTATCTGCGGCCTTGCTTTGTCCTGGATGTGGCTTGACATCAAAAAGGCGCTTGAAAAAATGATAGTCGTTTCCTTTCAGAGCGATGGAATTCATGGCTGTAATACGGCATGACAAATCGGCTAAATAACAGCTTCTTGAAAAAACCATACAAGCTATGGCATTCATTACAGCTGTACCGTTCATAATGGCTATCGCTTCCTTCGGTCTGAATCGGTACAGAGGTTGTCCCAGCTCTTGTAGAACCTCCGCTGAAGAACGGATTTCTCCTTGATACAGTACATCTCGTTCTCCGATGAGTGCCCCAGCAAGATAAGACAGGGGAGTTAAATCCCCGGATGCACCTACAGAGCCTTCTTCTGGTATAAGGGGAAGAATATCATTTTGGATGAAAAATGTGATGCAGGACAATAATTTGTAGCTCACTCCAGAAAATCCTTGGGCAAGGGTGTTGAGGCGAACTGCCATGATGGCCCTGGTAATTTCTGGGGTAAAATAATTTCCTAAACCACAACCATGAAACCTTGTGAGGTGAATCGGCAACTGATAATATAGCTCAGGGGGGACCGTTTCTGTACAGGAGTCTCCATATCCTGTTGTCACACCGTAAATACCATCATGCTTTTCCAGCATTTCATCTAAAAATAGAGCCCCACTGTCAATCTTTTTCTTGTAGCTCTCATCAGTACAGAGCTCAACGTTTATATTCTTGTGGGCAATATCTAAAACTGCTTCAATAGTGAGAGGGGTCACGCCAAATACAATCTTTCTCCCGTTCATTTATTCACTCCATTTCTTAAAAATTAGAGAGGTGTTGATTCCTCCAAATGCAAAATTATTTGACATGATGTATTCCGCTTCTATTTCTCTTCCATCACCAGTAATATAATCCAGTGGCGCGCACTCAGGATCAACTTCGACTAGATTGATGTTCGGACAGAACCACCCCTCTTTCATCATGTTGATTGAGACCCATGCCTCTATGGCTCCACAGGCACCGAGGGTATGGCCTGTATAATTTTTCAATGTGCTGACAGGTATATCATTCCCTAGAATCTTGGAGACAGCCCTGGTCTCTGCAACATCTCCGGTGGCAGTGGCTGTTCCATGCATATTTATGTATGCAATTTTGTCTGCTGGGATTCCTGCATCTTCCAGAGCCAATGCCATGGCTTGTGCCATTGTCTCGGTATTGGGCTGTGTGACGTGCTTTCCATCAGAGTTGGTTCCAAACCCAATGATTTCGGCAAGAATCGGTGCATTCCGTTTCTTTGCATGTTCCAGCTCCTCCAGTACCAATGTTGCGGCTCCCTCGCCGATTACCAGTCCATCCCTATGCCTGTCATAGGCTCGTGGGGTAAGCTCCGGCGTATCATTCTGGGTGCTGGCTGCAAAGAGGGTGTCGAATACAGCGGCATCTGCTGGAGACAGCTCTTCTGCTCCACCAGCGAGCATGATGTCCTGCTGGTTGTTTTTTATTGCTTCATAGGCCAAGCCTATGGACATGCTTCCTGATGTGCAGGCTGTATTTGTTGTCAGGATTCTTCCTGTCAATCCATAATACACCCCCAAATTTACTGCACAGGTTTGTGGCATCATCCTGATGTAGGTTGTGGCGGAAATTTTACTTGCATTGCTGTCTATAAGCATGGCGTAAAAGTCCAGAAGGGAGTCAACGCTGCCTGCTGATGAGCCGTAGGCTATGCCAAAACGTCCCTGATTTAATTCATCTGGAATTGCCTCTCCGTCACAGATGCGAGATGCCTTGAGGGCGTCCCTCGTTGCCAGAAGGGACAGTATTGCAACTCTTCCCATTCCCCTGATTTTTTTCCTCGGCATTTCTGGAAGAGGAGAAAGAACGGGGGCTGCCAGCCTTGTGTTCATCTGTTCAAATCGATTCCAGCTCTCCATGGAAACAACACAATTCTTCTTTGACTTAAGATGCTGGAGAATTTCCTCCCACTGAATTCCCAAGGAAGAGAAACAGCCTCCACCTGTAATTACAACGCGTCTGCTCATACAAGCCCCCCATTTACTGAAATGACCTGCCTGGTGATATATGACGCCTCCTCTGAAAGGAGAAAAAGGGCAACTGCGGCTACCTCCTCTGGTTTGCCGACACGAGCCATGGGAATGGTCGGCAAGATTAAGTCCAGGGGAGCATCCTTTATCATATCTGTTTCTATGAGGCCAGGAGCGATGCAATTTACCGTTATGGAACGGCTTGCCAATTCTACGGCCAAAGCCTTTGTGGCACCGATGATGCCCGCCTTCGCTGCGCTGTAGTTCACCTGGCCACGGTTTCCCATGATGCCTGACACCGAGGCAATGGTTATGATGCGGCCCCGCCTCTTTCTGCACATGGGCATGGTGAGGGGTTGGATTACGTTGAAGAAGCTGTCCAGATTGGTGTGGATGACGGAATCCCATTGTTGCTCCGAGAGTGCCGGAAATGCCCCGTCAGAACAGACTCCCGCATTGTTGACGATTCCCCAGAGTGCCCCATGATTCTCGCTTACTTTTTCCAGTTCTGTATTGCATTGAACACGGTTGCTTATATCAAATGAGACCAACTCGCCGCTTCCGCCAGCTTCCTTGATTCGGGACAAGGTGCTCTCCGCCCCATCTCGATTTTTCCCATAATGGACAATGACGTGGTATCCTTCCTTTCCAATGGCTACAGCCATTGCCTGTCCAATTCCACCGCTGGCACCTGTCACCAGAACAACCTTTCTTCCATCGCTCTGTTCCATACTTATTTTCCTTCCTTTCGTTTTGCTAAATTTTCTAAGGATTCTATCTCCATCACCATCAAGGTGCAGGAAACTATAGTTTCTCCTCGGACAGATGCAATGCAGTCAAAGGTGAATAATTCTCCCACTGCATAGCTTTCCCTGACTTGGATGAGTATCTCGGTGCTTTCTGCAAAAATATCCTTGGTGCAGGAAAGCTTTGACACACTGAGGATAATGCCTGGTTTCGGGACTCTACGTTTGTCCGTTATGGCAGACAGGGCGGAAATGCTTTGGGCCATATATTCAAAGCTGACATAAGATGGAACCCCACCGAGGCTATGGTCAAAGAAAGTGTCTTGGTCCGTCACAATTACTTGGCTTGTCAGGCTCCTGTCTGTTGGATTCACATCAACTATCTTGTCTATAAGCTTCATTTTTCCCCTATGGGGAATCAAGTCCTCTACAGTATATCTATCCATATCGATCGGCTCCAAAAAACTTTAGGGATGAATCCTTCCAATGATAAGAGAGGTATTGCAGCCTCCGAAGGCAAAGGAATTGGTCATGCACAGCTGCGCGGTGATTTTGTCCCCTGCTTTTACAAAGGGAATGGCTGGTAAATCAGCATCGGGCTGCTCATCCCAATGATGTATAGGCAAATTTCCCTCCATGGTTTTGTCGTAGAGGATTCTCATGCAAATGGACAGCTCCAGGCAGCCTGCCGCTCCTAGGGTATGGCCGGTAATAGCCTTTGTGGAGCTGACTTTGGGACAGCGATTTTCCTGTATACTATGGGAAAATACCCGTGCAACAGCCTTGCTTTCCATTGCATCGTTCAAGGGTGTACCTGTTCCGTGGAGATTTATATAAGAGACTTGCCTTGCATCGATTTTTGCCATGGCCAAGGCTCTTTCCATTGCGGCTATTGCCCCGTCTCCATTTGCCAAGGGGGCTGTCATGTGGTTGGCATCAGCAGATTCCCCATATCCCAACAATTCCACGTAGTTTTCCGTATCAGGTCTATCCTTGCACAGGATAACGGCAGCCGCTCCTTCCCCCAAGGTTATACCCCTCCTGTTTTTGCTGAAGGGATTGCAGCCTGCAGGCGACACTGCCTCCAAGGCATTGAAGCCGAGAAAGACTGTGGGGGAAATGATGTCAATTCCCACCACCACCATGGCATCGCAAAATCCAGCACGTATCATTTGGGCTGCTTCTATAACTGCTGTAGCGCTGGAAGCACAGGCTGTTGCCACGGCACACGTAGGCCCTTCTAAACCGAGCTTTGACGTGGCATAGGTTGCCAAATAGGCAGGATTTTGCTGGTGGAGGGTGTAGCCTGCTGGAAAGGCCGCGGTCTCCAAATAAACGCTGTGGGCTGCCAGGGAATTTTCTGAGCCGTTGTCACAAGAGCCAAGGCAAAGGCCAACTCGCTTTGCCCCGTATTTTTGGATGCAGCCTACCACCTCATCCTGAATTTGTTCTAGTATGTGATTCAAGATGCTTTCAATCCTGCCTTTCTCGTGATGGGTGGTGGCAAGGTACTCTTCGGGAATCATGGCCACTGGATATTGCTTTTCTCCAAGGACCCTGTCTTGAAAATTTCGCTTATAATCTGGATTGAAAAGATTTTTCTGCAAGGAATCATCCTGTGTCGCTCCTGCGCAACTAATGGAAGCGTCTGAATACAGGTATATTTTTTTATCTGATGTCATTGAAATCTCCATAGATGATATATGAATACCCTCGTTCCTTGTTTACAAATTGAATTTTTTCTTTATCTCTAAGGATTGAGATGATTAGTCTTGTCCCTTCGTACACTTCCCGTAGCTGCTGGCTTTCCTTTGTGGAGGCTTGCAGGCTGAGTCCCGCCTCCTCCAATGCATGTCGTATTTCCTCCTCTTCATAGAAACAAAGCTGGAAATCGAATGCTATATAGGCTGGCTTGATGCTCTTGGGCAATACAGGAGAGTCAAAATCCAGCGTAGCGGGATTGTACAAAAGGGTACCCATGGTCGTTCCAAAGGAATTCAGCAGAGTTACATTGATTTCATCTTGGTTCAGGATAAGGAATGCATCCATTTGAAAGCTTTTGCCGGCATAATTGCCGACAACTGATTGGAACATCTGGATGTCGTTTTTTGTGGCTGCAGTTGGCAATAATGTTACTGCTGCGCTATCGGTAAGGTAGACTTGTTTTTCGGTGTTGGGTGAAATATTTGTGCTAGTACAGGAAAACAACAACAGGATAGGACTGATATACCAAGCAATTGACAATTTATTCATAAAATTGAAATATTTATGACAATGAAACATACGGAATTGTATACTCAAATAAGTGTTTTGTCAATTTTATCTCCTGATTGCAGCATGGAGGCTGGCTCCCCTGTTGCCGGGACGTCCTCCCATAATGGCGGCCAGGTACGCCGACTTCTGGATGATTTTTTTGCCGGGACAGAAATAGGGTCTGGCTATTCTGTCTTTTCAGGGACCTCCGGGAGGCCATTTATTCAGATGGGAAAGGATATTGACAAGGCTTTCTCCGCAGATTTCAACATTTCCCATTCAAAGGAGGCGCTGGCTGTTTTTGTTGTCCTTGGATTGTCATCTCCCAAAATTTCAGTGGGCTGTGACATTGAATGTATAAGGCCACGGGCCTCACGGCTGGATATAGCAAGGGAGTGGTTTTGTCCCCAGGAATTCCAATGGATCCTTGCGGGCAATGCCAATGAGAGGGTGGAGCGCTTCTACAGAATTTGGACGGCAAAGGAAGCGTGGCTTAAATTCTGGGGAAGGTCTATCTTCGACATATCCTCTGCACCTGCTTTTTCTCCCATTCCGCAAGGGGAAATTCCTTGTCTGCATTTTCATCAATTCCTATTGCAATCTCCTGCACAGAACTCCTATGTACTGACGGCAGTGGCTCCATTTTCTGTATCCGAAGCCTCCCTATTTCTTGGGGACGGCTGGCGCTTAAGAAGCAGGGAGCAGATATATGCTGCAGAAAGCCCTATGAGCACGGTGAGTCCAAAAATATGAACCGGTGCAAAGCTTGTAAGGGAGAGGGCTCCAAAGGACATGGCTGTTGTTCCATAGGATAAGGAGGTTGCCAAGGATGTAGAGGTGTTTTTATTGTCCTTTTCAGCTTCAAGCGTATAAATAATGTAGTCTATTCCTGTGCCAAATACCAAAAGGAGGGCGGCAACAGAGAAGAAGCTGATGGGCATATTGCAGATGGATAGAAGGGCTGTTGTTGTGATGAAAATAAAGACTGGGATACAACCAATACGGATGATCTCCTTCATGGTGTACCAGCGCTTGAGTACTAGAAGTATCATCACCAGGGCTATTGCCATGAGTATGAGCATGATTCTTGTGAGGGAATTGAGCTCAGTTCCAACATCCTTTGTAAGATTTGCGAAAAATACGTTGGGATTTGATGTGGCAATCTGACGAAAAACAGCTTCTTCTGTAGTGTGCAGCGGCATGACTACAGAATACCAGTATCCATCCAGCTCTCCTAGCCAGAGATTTTCCAAAGCATTTCTTATGTAAGGCGGCAGGTCCCTTTCGATGTCGATGGAGCTGGGAGGCTCTTGCAAATCGCTGATGAAGTCTTCGGCTTCCTGCTGGCTGAAACCAAGGCTCGCTAAATGCTGGGGAGCCACACGTATAAGATTTTGTGCCGCTGCGTGACTTTCTTCTTGACGCTGGGATGAGGGGACAAAAAGGGAGGTCGCCAGATATGAGGAGAGTTTGCCAGCCATGATTTCCTTGTCCAGCTGGAGGCAGAGCGTTTCCTCATTTTGTAGAAGCTCATCCTGACTGCGACCCACAACAATGTAATACCAACCAGAGGAGCCATGGTCTAGGACTTGGGCGGAGGTCATCTCATCATAGGTCAATTCTGGAGACATGGTGTAGAGCTGGGCAAGGTTGTTTTCTACCTTTATATCCTGCCACCGAAATATGATGACTCCTGTAGGGAGTACAAGCAGCAGCAGGAGAATTCCTGCGCGGAATCCGCTGGGCAGGCTGGGAAGGGGTTTTGTGGCCTTCTGCCGCCATTTCTCTTTCTTGCAAGGCGCCAGGTATGGGTATAGGCAGACTACACTGAGATATGTGCTCAGAAGTCCAAATGACAGGAATGTCGCTATTTGCTTCAGTATTGGAAAGGGGGCAAGGAACAGCAGGACAAAGCATATCTGGGTGGAGACAAAGCCGAAGGTAATCCCCTTGAATATGCATGACAAGGCCTCCTTGCCATTTTGTGCGGTTCCCTTTCGCTGTGTCATGAAAAAATGGATGGAATAGTCCACCCCCAATCCGATGAGCGTGGTGCCAAAGACAAGGCTCATGATGTGCATTTCTCCATAGAATAGGAGTACCGCTGCCACGGCCACTACAGTGCTTATGGTTATATTCACCAACGAGGCCACAACCGGCAGCAAGGATTTGAATGTAAGGATGAGGAGGACAAGCACAATTATCAATGAAATTGTTGAGATGAGGGAAATTTCCCTTTGGGCATTGGTGGAGCTTTCAAAGGAATGGAAGGGAACTCCTGAAAAGATAAAATCCAGTCCAGGCACCGATTCTTCCTTCGTTTGGGAAAATTCCTTCAGTGCAGGAATAATTCCCCCTCGCTCCGTAATTGCAGTCGCTTCCTTTGTCAGGCTACCCTGCAGCATGGCATACCATTTCCCCTCTTGGTAGGCACAAAGAATATTCTCTTTGGGACTCATGGCGGTGCTTCCTGCCAGGCTGGATGACAAAAAACCTTGGAACTGGCTTTCTGTAAGCATAAAGGGATCCTGATTGAAATATTTCAAGCCAGTGATTGTAAAGGGACTATAAATGATGGAAAGTGCTTGGCCTGCAAGGATTTCCTCCTGCCCCGCATTTAACATGCTTCTCGTTTGCTGGTTTAGCAAGGTGTACCGATTGGCGAATATGTAATCAGAAATTTGGTTCACTACTGAGGAGTCAAAATATAACTCGATGCCTTCAAAGGCAGGGCTGCCTTTGAAATTTGCATACAGCTCTTCGATGGTATTCTTTGCCACGGAAAAATCCTCGTGGCTCACTAGAATGATTATATTTCTAGAGCTTTTTTCAGACATAATCTTGTCTGCTTCTGCCACTGTCTGCATGGAGTGGGATGGAGGCAGAATGTCAAAGAGATTGGTATTTATGGAAAAGCTTCCTCTGGTGAACGCCCCTAAAAGGATGAGGAGGTGGAAAAGAATCCAGATGATTCTAGAAAACTTTTGCTGGTTATCTTGCAAGAAGCTGTTTTTCATATTCTGTAGGTTCCTGTGAAAAGCTATGCTGTGAGAACAGGTATGTAATGGTGCTGCCATTTTGTTCCACCATGGTTATAGCGTCAAGGACACTTCCGCCTTGTAGTTGAATTGACTTGACAATTTGGCTTACGGCTTTTTCCCGTGGCTCTAGCAAGAGCTGCCACTGGGAACCATTTGGAATAAAATTCACTTGAAAGGTATTGTTGATTTCCTGAAGGTTTCCAGAAAAGGCTGAGCTGATGGCTTTTGCAAATTCTACAAAAAGCCTGTTGCTGCTTGTGTCCATTCTCGTCATGGAGTCTACGGAGGTTCCTTGGCTTAAGTGACCCATTCCCACCACCATGATGGAGGGATATGGCTTTTCCGTTTGCCAGATAATACCTTCTTCTGATGTAATTAGAAACCTTCCTGAAGATGTCAGTGTCCTGCCGATGGAAGGGATGTATTTGTTTTGGATAAAATTTCCCCTTGTACAAGGATGCTGGGCAAGCAATTGACTTGCTTCCTCCAAGGTTATGGAGGAAGCTTCTCCTTGTGCAAGGGCCTTGGGGGACACCAATACTAGTAAAAATCCCAATATCATGAATAAACGGAATGATTTCCTTTTCATTTTCCCTCCTGTTTTAGCAATGAACGGACCTTTGTAATAAATATATCCGGACAATCGAAGCATGTTGTTCGGGTGTCAATTTTGATTGCCACTTGGGAACTCTTTCCTTTGGTTGTTACTGCTCCTGTTTGCGCGTCTTGTAGAATATAGCTGATTCGCAGGATGGACTCATATTCCTCCAGGGTAGCTATAGCCCGAACTCTTTGCTGGAAAAAAAGCGGCTTGACGTATTTTACCTTGATATCAGTAATGGGGAAGGCATAACCGGACTCGGTCATTTGTGGGTAGCCATAGCCTATTTTTTCCAAAAGTGCACAACGTGCCTTCTCAAAGTATTTGATGTAGTTGCCATGCCATACAATGCCCATGGAGTCTACATCGTAGAATTCCACGGAAAATTCAATCTGCGCGGAAAGCTGCTTGCTTTTCATTATGCCTCCAAAATTAAATTATAGTACCGGTTTTACCCAAAAATCATAGAAATTATACCATTGGTACGGATGCTCCAGTACATGATGCTCCAACTCCGCAATAAATTGCCGGGCAATGCATTCCGTAACATATTGTCGCTCCTTGTGGCTTGTGCTTTGAGGAATTCCGAGCTTCCGCACGTGCATTTTGTATATGGGAAAGAAAGAGGTGGTCTTATGCCGCAATCCAAAGACAGTGTAGCATGGGGCTCCTAGAATGCGTGCAAGCACAAAGGGGCCTGTAGCGAAGGGGGCGGTCTCACCTAGAAAGGGGAGCATAAAATAGCTGTCTATGGTGGTGGAGCTGGTTCTATCCCCTGCAATTACCACTAGTCCTCCAGCCTCAATGCATTGCTGCAGGATTATTACTGTGTCAGGCCCGATGTCTTTGGCACTGACGATGTGATGAAGGGATTCTGGGTTTATTTCTTCTATCATCTTGGAGAATTTGGGTGAGACGGAAAAGTCTACGATAGAAATCGTCGGAATCTGCCGGGATACACCAGTACGATTCATTTCTGCCAATGCCCGTAATAACTCTGCATTTCCTAGGTGGGAGCAGATGAGGAAGGCTCCTTGCCCATGCTCCAGTCCGTCTACCAGCTCTTCCACATCGTCCTGCTGAAACTGGATGTTGTCGAAGGAAAATTTGCCACTCCATGACTCCATTTTTTCCACTAGATTCAAGGAGAAGGAAATGAAATGGATCAATGATGAGGTCCTCTTCTTGCCTGTTGTTTTCGACACTCTGTTTAGGAAGTCCTTGGAATGCATTTTGCCTGTTCTGGCGAAGAGGAAATAGAAGAAGCTGACCGGCATCACAATGACTTTAATGACTACGTGGGGGATAATTCTTGAGAGGAGCATGAGAAGCCTTAGGCCCGCGTATGATGCAACGGCTTCCCTTTTTTGAGACCAGTGCTGAGATATGCCGCCGTCTTTCACCGCCTTATCCCCTTTCCTGCTATTTTTCTAAATGCAAGTACAGGAATCCGAAATATCATGCCTACGAAGGTTCTCGTGAACATAATGGAGATACGGATATTGTCTTTGACCAAATGATAGTGGGAAACTCCGTTCTCTGGATATGTCACATTAACAGGCAGATATATCAGCGCCGTGTCTTTCCATTTTAATCTTATGAGCACCTCAAGGTCAAAGCCCATTCGCTTGTCCATAAACAGTGCACGGGATATGAGCTTGTGGCAGGTTTTGACCGGATAAATTCTGAAGCCGCACATCGCATCTCGGATGTCTCGTGACCAGCTTATAATTTTTACCCACATATTGCCAATTTTTCTGCCATTCTGCCTGCATCTTGGCACAGTGTGGTCATATACAGGCTCTCCACAAATGAGGGCCTGGGGAAAATTCCGGGATTCTTCCAAGAAGCTCTCGCAGCAGGAGGTATCATGCTGTCCATCTGCATCAACCTGGAAAACGTGGGTGAAGCCATGTTGGAAGGCGTGGTGAATTCCTGCTGACACAGCCCCTCCTTTTCCTGTATTGCGGGGTAATTCCACCAGCTCCACACTTGGGTATTCCCTGCAAATCTGCACCAGATGCTCCTTCGTTTCCTGGTCACTTCCATCGTCTACAATTATGAAAGGAAGGGAAAATGCCTCAAGATTTTTAAGTACCCCACGCAATTCTTTTCCATGATTATATACCGGGATAAGAAATCCGTATTTATTCTGTTCTTCCATCACTCCTTTCCTATCTTTATAGTGCTTTGAGAATAAACCAGTCCCTCGTTTTGGGTTCCCTCCATTTTGATTGACAGGGTTTGTCTGTCTTGGGAGAGCGTCAGGGTGACTTTAACCTCTGCTTCTGGCACAACAATATTGGAGAATTTGCATTTCTTTATTTCCCGCGGGGATGATGTTACTCCAAAGCACTGTTTGGCCAATTCCATCCCCATGTTGACTTGCGCCACAGCCGGCAGCAACGGAAAGCCGGGGAAATGACCGTCAAAATAAGGCGAGCCAGCAGGCACACTGCATATGATTGTGGCGGAATTTTCATGTATTTCCTTGTGATGTATAGAAAAGAGGCTCCCCTTCTCAAAGAGGCCGAGAATGAACTGTCTGCTTTTTTTCCCCTGGGCATCCAAGGGAATGGAATCTATAAAACGCCATTTCCGTGGAACCACTACCTGCTCAAAGAAATCACGGAGGTATCCTTTGAAATAATTGTTGACCTCCAGCTTGGAGCTTTGGGCGAACCTCTTCCTGCCCGCTTGGTTCAGGACAATGACTGCTCCCAGAATCTGGCGGTGGAGGCTTTGCAATGGAACCACAACGGCTTCCTGTATCAGTTCGGTTTGCATCAATCGGAATTCTATTTCTGTGGTAGAAATTCGCTTTTCCTCTATCTTGACTATTGAATCGGCTCTTCCCTTCAGGATAAACTTTCCATTTTCCTGTATGTCTGCCAGGTCGCCAGTAACAAAGCCTTCTGGATTTTTGATGTAGGGTGAGCGTACCTTGAGGCAGCCGTTTTCTGCCAATGTGATTTCTGCGTTGTCAAATGGTGTCCATTCCACCCCGTTTTTTGAGCAACGCCATGCAATTCCGCTGGTTTCTGTGCTTCCATAGACCTCTATGGGCCAAGCTCCAAAGTTCTCGCTGGTTCTTTTGGCTTCTTCCGGGGTGAGGACTCCTCCAGAGGTAAAAATCCATGGATTGACAAGCTGTTGCCTCAAGTTCAATTCATTCGCTCGCTTCAAAAAGGCTGGCACCGTAATGATGGTGTAGGAGGTGTCGGTAAGGGCAAGGAATTCCTCCGGCTGCTCCATCCGGTTCCGGCGAAAGGGAATTCCTGCTGTAAAGGGAAGCATGATGGAGAAGAGCAGCCCATATATGTGATGGTGGCTCACCGTGGTACAAAGCTTCCTTGTAATTAAGTCTGGCCCCCACTGGGAAAGAACGAACTTATTGTCCTGCTCAAATTCCGTCAGCCGCTGCTCCACAGCCTTCGGTCGTCCCGTGCTCCCCGATGTATACAGGATGATGGAGCAGTCGTCTGGGTTTATTGCCGGAAAGATTAGCTGTTGGGAGGAAAATGACTTTTCCTCCCCTAAGATTTCTGAAATTGAAAGGGTGTCGGGTAGTGGACGGTCGGTAAGGAAGGGTGTGTCATGATTGCGGATTTCCTTCAAAAAGGATGGGCTGATATTTGCCGTCAGCATAACCACCCTCTTGGACTGGAGGAGGGCTATGTATGCCACCAGAAAGAACCAGGTGTCTTCACAATGCAGGAGCCATCGTTGCTGGGGATTCTGATTGATGAAGGCCCGTAATTTAGCCGTGTCGAGAACAAGGTCATTCCAAGTCTTGTATTTTTTCTTGCTCCAGCTCTCCTCGTAACACAAAACCGTGTCGGGGGATCGGGATTTTTCCTGTAGCTGGGATATTGGAATTTCCTTTTCCATGCCTCTCTGAATAACCATCCTCACGATAAATTCTCCTGTAAACAATACTCCTATCAGTATATACGAAACAAGTCCATTGTAAATAGCCCAAATTTTTTCTGGAAAAAAAAGGGCTGTGGCAAAGGCTATGGCTCCATTGGCGACAAAGAAAAGGCACCAAAGGACGGTAACTTTTCTACAGTATCTTTTCACTTTTTCCCTTGCTATTGATTGTTTGATTGAAGGTTGGGCCATTGTAGCGAATCGGTAGATGATTGACTCAGGCAAGGGAAGGGACGAGGCAAATCCTACAAGCATCCCCATGTTGACGAAAAAGGAATAGAGCCGAATGAATGCCGACGAGTTGGAAATGAAGCTTGCCGCTACAAGAAGGAAAAGGATGCATACACCCAAGGCCATCTTTTTCTCGAACCTTCTTTTCTCCTGCCTGCCTTTGACTGCCGAAATGCTGATGTACCCGACAAGAAATACCAGAATAAACAGGGAAAAGACTCTGATTGGTAATTTCAATACGACGAGGAGAAGGAAAACCAGCACTGGATACGAAAAAGAAAGGATATTTATTAAAGCCTTCAGTTTCTTGGTCATCAGAAATCTATTTGGTCAAAGGCTCCAATATATCTACAACGTCCTGTATGGTTCTTACGCTTTTGAACATATCGGGATTCACTGAGCTGGTCAAATAAGGTTTCATTTTTACTATCATGTCAACGGCATCTATGCTGTCGAGCTCAAGGTCTTCAAATAGCCTGGCATCCAAGGTTATCTTGTCTGAGGGAATTTCAAATTCGCTGGAAAGCGCCTCCTGGAGCTTTGAAAAAATCAGTTCCTTTGTCATAATCCTATTCTCCTCTGTGCTGGGAAATATAGCTGGCCAATGCGTTTACAGATGCAAAATGCTTCCGGTTGTCCTCGCTTTCAGCAGAGAACTTTACTCCGAATTTCTTCTTCAAGGCAATTCCTAGCTCTAGGGCATCGATGGAATCCAAGCCAAGTCCATCTCCAAACAGCGCGTCTGAGTCTGAAATCTGCTCTGGTGCAATGTCTTCCAAGTCCAGACTATCGATAATTACTTTTTTAATTTCAAGATTTAAATCCTGCATAATCCTGCCCCCAATCAAAGTGCTCTTAGAATATTCATGAACCAAAGTATTATAATCGATAGTATGATGAAAATCAAGTAAAAATCCATTGAATTGTCGCATAATGTCAAGTTGGGCTTTGTCCGTGAAGGAGGTGGCTTGCCGACAGCTTGGTTCCGTATGCACAGGGCAGTAATTGACAGGAACTTTTAAGGAAAGACTTGCTGACAAGTTTTTTTTGCATTATAATATCGCAAATATATTTGGAGGCATTCACTATGTACAAGAAAATCACGGCTTTGGTTTTGTTCTGTTTAGTTGCCACGATAATTTTTGCCCAGGAAAGTGTTAAGCCTCAAAAGAAGGTTCCTGCAAAGGAAGGGAATTTTGAGGTTATTATGGGAGGAATGGTGGATATTCCCATTGACATGGAGCGGTTTGAAGAAGCTGCTTCATGGGGTGCTCGTAAACATGGCTGGAAGGTTTTAGGCAAGGAACCTGGTGTAATTCGTCTTCGACTAGAAAAGAACTCATATTGGGTTGAAATGAATATCTGCTACTGGGAAGATGAATATTGGTATGAGTATCAGGATAGTTGGAATCTTGATGCAAACCCCGAAATGAAATAAGATACATAGAAATTATACCCGTTGGATTGCCAATATAGAAAAGCAGATTTATAGGAATTATTGATTGTATGAATTCATATGCTGATGATAGGATACGGGCCGTAGACGCCAAGTTCGAGGCACAGAAGATTGCCTTTTCACCCTTGACCTTCAATGCAATAAAGGCCCTTTTGGATTTAGGAGTTTTGCAGGTTATTTCAGACAATGATGGACTGACCCTACAGGAGGTGGCCGAGCGTTCCGGGCTCTCCCTGTATGGAGCCTCTGTTTTGACGGAGATTGCCTTGGGAATGGGAGTCTTGAGGCTGCAGAAAACTGATGCCTCGAAGCTTGTCCTTGGCAAGATTGGATGGTTCCTTTTGGAAGACGACATGACCCGGGTGAATTTCAACTTTTCTGCGGACATCTGCTATCAAGGGGCTTGGTTCATGAAGGAGTCCGTCCAAGAGAATCGTCCTGCAGGACTCTATGTTTTTGGCGAAAAGTGGAATACTATTTATGAGGCGCTTTCTTCTTTGCCGGAAAAGGCGAAGAAAAGCTGGTTTGAATTCGACCACTTCTATTCTGATATAGCCTTTCCCTCTGCTCTTCCCCTGGTGTTTGCCAAGCCTCCGAAACGCTTGCTGGACATTGGCGGCAACACGGCAAAGTGGGCTTTGGCTTGTTGCAATTACAATGAGGAGGTTCACGTCACTATCGTGGATCTTCCCGGACAAACGGCTGTGGCAGAAAAGAATGCTTCTGCTGCTGGGTTTGCATCTAGAATCGATTTTTTTGCAGGAAATATATTGGATTCCAGTTTAAGACTTCCTTCCGGTTATGACGCTGTTTGGATGAGTCAGTTTTTGGATTGTTTTGCTTTGGAGCAAGTTACCATGATTTTGGAGAAGGTGGCTGCCATGGCCGCTCCAGAAACCGATGTCTTTGTTCTGGAGCCACTCTGGGATATGCAGCGATTTGAGGCCTCCTCATATTCTTTGCAGGCAACATCTTTATATTTTACCTGCATGGCTAATGGATGTAGCAAAATGTATCGGTTTCAAGAGTTGGTAGATGCCATAGAGAAGGCTGGCTTTGCATTGAAGACAGCCCACCACAACCTCGGCTCGAATAGCTATTCGTTGTTGCATTTTAAAACAGTATGAGGGAGAGGATGGGGTTGGACTTGTGTGTTAGGGCTCTGAGTGTGTGGGTTTCAGGAATAGCTGAGAAGGGTGATCTGGTTCTTTGGATGAGGGGAGAGAAGGTGGGGGCTCCAGATAAAGTGGCTCTTCCGAAGCTCTCCTTTGTACCAGCCTTGCAGAAAAGACGGATGACCTCCTTGTCAAGGCTGACCACGGCTTTAATCCACAGCCTGCAAGATAAGCTTGAGCCGAATGCAAAGATTTATTTCGTCTCCTTGGCAGGAGAGACCGAGCGTCAATTCCAGGTGAATTCCATGGTATTGCAGGATGAGGAAGTGTTGCCTGCCACCTTCTCCACCTCTGTATTCAATGCACCGCCGGCCATGGCCTCCATTGCACTGGGGCTGAGAAATGGGTATTCAGCCTTGTATCCGTCGCCCCAGGAGTTTTTCTCCGCCGTGCAGTGCGTCTTTTCTGCTGTGCTTGGGGGGAATAGCTCCCAAGTCTTGATGGTATATGGAGATGCTCGGGCTCCAGATGAATATCAAGCATTGGACGGAGCTTGTGATGGGACATGGGGATTTGCGGCTTTGTTGGAATGTGGACTGGATTCATCCAAGAATACTTTAAATGTTCAGGATTTTACAGGCAATTCTATAAAAAGACCTCAAGATTTCTTGTTGAAAATATCTGAAAGGAATGACTCTCTTTTAAACTTGATAGATGAGTAGCATTTTTTTTTCAGTTGCTAGTAAAATTGTGTATTATTGGCGTGTTTTTGGAAAAATACTCTCGTTCTTTATCTTCGGGCTTGGGTCGGTCATCCTTTTCGTTGTGTTTTTCCCCTTGATGAGGATATGCATCCATCCCCAAGAGCGATATTTATGTTATGCACGTGTGTTTATTAGCAAGGTTATGGGGTTATTTGTTTATTTTATGAGATTTATTGGAGTGGTCTCCATATCTGTAGACGACAGGATTTCGTATAAAAAATTGAAGTCAAAGATAGTGATTGCCAATCATCCTTCATTACTAGATGTTGTTTTTCTTATTTCCCTCATTCCCAATGCGAATTGTATCGTTCGATCAGCTCTTGTCCATACTGTTGTAGGTGGGGTGGTGAAAAGCTTGTATATTCCTAATGATGAGAACTTTGACGAGTTGGTTGCAGACTGTAAGGTTGCTCTGGATAGGGGTGAGTGTCTGATAATTTTTCCAGAGGGCACTCGTTCTCCTCACGAAGAGCTTTTGCCGTTTAGAAAGGGATTCGCCCGCATTGCCTTGGAAACTGGTTGTGATATAATTCCGGTCTTTATTGGGGGAAACGAAAAGATTGGCCTGAAAAAGGGTGATTCTTTGTTTTCCTTCCATCCAACAGAAAAGCTGTGTTATAGCTTCTCAATGGGTGAAAAAATCCTTGTGACAAAATATAGTGGCTTTATGCCCCGATTGGCTCTTCGTAAGATTGTCCAAGATTCAAGAGACCAGCTCCATCAATATGAAACTGGTCGGGATCTGTCTGGTTTTTAGCTTTTTATTCTGCAGGGGTTTCAGAAAGTACCTGTTGTACTAAATTCTCAGCCTCCTGCGGGGTCATCATTGCGGAATCTTTTGTTTTCACAACAGTTCCAGATATAGTTATTTTTGATGGTGCCCAAATATTCCATGTAAGCCCATTAAGGAACCAATGGAGAAAATTGCTACCATAGGAAATTTTTACATTTATAGCTCCTGTGCCTCCCATTTTTTGGACATTTTTCCATACTGCACTAGAAAGCTTGTCTACAGTAGCTCCAGATGAAATATTGAATAAGTTTGTTCCACCAGAGGTTCCCAAGAACTTGTGAACCATCACTGAATCTTCAAAGTTTCCTACCACCATCATATCATCATCCATTGGCATGAATGCAAGTCCGTCAGCCTTGAATGTGGTACATCCAGCCAACATCATCACCACGACAGCCAATCCTGCCAGCAATCCAACATTTCTTTTCATAAGAAATCCTCCTTACAGTTTTCTTCTTGATAAGAAGTAAAAATGTAATAAACTTACTTTAATGAAGTATCTGATACTTTTTACTTTCTGTCAAGAAGTATTTTTACCTAATACTCATTTATCATTAAATTTATGGATGGATATTTTGACGAGTTCAGGATGAACGTGAAGTACTATCGGGACAGGCGGGGCATGACCCAGGCGGAGCTTGCGGTGCAGGCGGACTGCTCCAACGGACTGATTGGCAACATTGAGGCCGGAAACACGCATCCTTCCTTTGACACGATTGTGGCCCTGGCCAGGGCGCTCGGCGTCCATCCCGCCGACCTGTTCCTGCGGAACGCCTCGGAGACTCGCCGGGAGATAAAAATCTATCTGAAGGAGACCCTGCATCGGGAGCTGGACCGTCTGGTGGACAGCGGCTTTCCCTTGTGAGGGGCTGGGGGCTAGAACAACTCGCTGCCAGTTGCCTGTCCAGGTCAGGACAAGCACAAGGCTTTGCTGGGTGCTTTTATTGATTCATATCTAGTGCAGCTCTAGTGCAGCCCTCACCTCCTGCATGGTAAAAGTCTGTTGCATCTGCCCAGTTTTTTTTCCTGCCCCCCTTAACAATTTCCCTCCTTAAGCCGATATTTAAACGAGAGGTTTTTTATGATTCGAGGTTGGTATATTGGTTCCAGTGGCATGAATGCCCAGCAGACTCGGCTTGACGCCATTTCAAACAACTTGGCGAATGCGGACACCACTGGTTTTAAGCGGGACATTGCCGTCAGCAAGTCATTTCCTGAGCTTTTGATGCGCCGCATGAATGATGACGGCGTGTACGAAAATCCCTTCGGTTCCGCCGACGTGGCCCCCATCATCGGGAAGATTGGCCTGGGCGTGGAGACCAACGAGCTGTACACCGACTTTGAGCAGGGATCCTTCAAGCAGACGTCCACCCATACCGACATGGCCCTGAGCGGGGAGGGCTTCTTTGCCGTGGAGACTCCCAGTGGCGAGCGCTACACCAGAAACGGCAACTTTCTGGTGGGCAAGGAGGGAATCCTAGTGACCAAGGAGGGCTATCCTGTGCTGGGCGAGAACGGCTACATCCAGGTGGCCGACGACCGCTTTACCGTCAACCAGGACGGCATGGTGTATTCCGAGAACGATATGCAGCTCATCGACCGCTTCAAGATTGTCCGCTTTGACAACGAGCGCTACCTGCAGAAGATGGGCTCCAGCCTCTACAAGGACACGGATGTTACCGGTGCCGCCTACATTGCCGAGGGCAAGGAGCGTCCCGTGGTGCTGCAAAGCTATGTGGAGACCTCCAATGTAAACGTCGTGAACGAGATGGTGAGCATGATTGAGGTGAACCGGGCATACGAGGCCAACCAGAAGACCATCCAGGCCCAGGACACCATGATGAGCACCCTCTGGGGCAAGGTGGTTCTGGCTCGCTAAAACGAGGCTCGGCCCAGGGGTTCTGTCGAGACGGGGCTTTTGGTTCCGCTGGAATCCGCCGATAAGATTTATAGTAGAAATTAGGAAAGACTGAGAGGAACGATAGATTATGGTACGAAGCTTATGGACTGCCGCCACCGGCATGAACGGCCAGCAGGCCAACATTGACGCAATTTCCAACAACCTGTCCAACGTGAACACCACCGGCTACAAGCAGCAGCGGGTGGAATTCGAGGACTTGATGTATCAGACAGTGAAGGCTGCTGGAACTCCCGCCACCGAAGACACGGTGACGCCTGTGGGAATCCAGATGGGAACCGGCGTTAAGGTGGGGGCAACCCAGAGAATCGTTACTCAGGGCTCCCTCCAGAATACCGGTGTAGATACTGATATGGCCGTAGTGGGCGAGGGATATTTCCGTGTGCAGCAGTACGACGGCAGCTTTGCCTACACCCGTGACGGTGCCTTTAAGATAGACATGAACGGTCAGCTGGTAACCTCCGAGGGACTGCGGGTTATGCCTGAGATCATCTTGCCGGAGGGCTTCAACCTTTCCACCCTGGCCATCAGCGACGACGGCCGTGTTACCGTGAAGGTGGACGGCGGCAACGACCCCATCCTGGTGGGTCAGATTGAGCTGTACCGCTTTCCCAACGCCGTTGGCCTTGAGGCTGTGGGCAGCAACCTGTTCAAGGTGTCCAATGCCTCCGGCATGGCAATTGCCGGCCGTCCCGGATACGACGGCATGGGTGTCACCAAGCACAAGTTTCTGGAGATGTCCAATGTTTCTGTTGTAAACGAAATGGTGCAGATGATTGTGGCCCAGCGTGCCTACGAGTTCAGCTCCAAGGCCATCCAGACCAGCGACACCATGCTGTCTTCTGCGGTAAACTTGAAGCGATAGTTGGTTGAAGGTGCGGGATGTCGGATTTCCGCCTTGTTGTATTGAGTCTTGTGGTGATTTTTTAGGAGGAAGAGGATGGACATTCAGAAGCTTGGTGGAATGCACGGAAACAGCGCGGCCATTACAGGTGGTGCTTCTGCCAGCGAGGCGGCCCAGCTGCAGGGTGAGATTGGTAAATTCCAGGCATTGCTGGATTCCATGAAGGCCAGCTCTGGACAGCCCAATATGCAGGGGAATGTGGCTTCCTCCCAGATTGCCCAGTCCGGCCGCCTCAACGGTGAGTACACCTCCGGCTTTGACGGAAGCTTTACCGCCGAGGCTGACAAAGCCGCCCGCCCCACTGGTGCCGCCGCCAACTCCGCCAGAATCGTGCCGGACAAGACCATCGACAGAACCAGCGACCTCTACGAGAAGTCTCTAGAATTGGAGTCCTACTTCGTCAAGATGATGCTTTCCTCCATGAGAAGCACCCTCTCCGGTACCTCGATAAACGGGGAAGAAAAAAGCTACGCCCAGAACATGTACGAGGATATGCTCTACGACGAGCTGGCTGTCAGCATGACCAAGAATGCGGGCTTTGGTCTGGCGGATCAGATTTATCTGGAATTGAGCTAAAGAGCAGCAGCTTCGAGAAAGGCCACCCGATCGGTGGCCTTTTCTTATGAAAACGCTAAATCATAACCCGATGCAATTCTTGGGAATACGATTTCTCGGAAGCCAAAGGCTGTGGCCAATAAAAACACCCATGAGACGAGCTGCCCCATGGGTGGAGTTTGAGTGGGAGATTGGTCAGTTCAGGCCAATCAGCTCCTTGCCGTGGACGGTGAGCTTCATCCTGTTTTCCAGGAACCACACCACGTCCTTCATGTTTTCTATAAGGCCGGTGAATTGGTATTGATAATTATCGTATGCCTGATCATATAAATGCTCGATAGGAGAATAGGTTGCTTGGAGGAGATGCTCAAAGTCACTTCGGGAGCATTCCACTGAACTTGAACCATACCTATCACACATAGAAGAACAGGTGATAAAATCCCCATCTGTTCCAACCCCAGCAGGAATATAGAAGATGATGTTCCCATTATCTTCTCTAATAAAGCGGAACTGCTTCCTCTCTTCCTCCGTAAAGGTTGTATCGGAAGGATATGCTGCAATGGTAATCTTGCTGCCTTCTCCACGGTGAGGCTCAGGTTGTTTGCCCCTTCTGCAGCAATGTCACCGCTGTAGCTTCCTTCATACTGCTTGATGCCTCCCTTGTTGGTGTAGTCCCAGGTGCCGCCGCCTTGGAGGTGCATCCCGCCGACCTGTTCCTGAGAAATGCCTCCAGCGTTCAGAAGGAGCTGCGCAGCCAGCTTGAGAGCCAGCTGGTGGCAGACATTATGACCGTGCTGGAAAGGAATTTCTCATGAGCGGTGGCCAGGTTTAATCTAGAAGGAAAAGCCCATGCATCGGTCGATAACTAATAAGGATGCAATTCGGCAAGCTGGAATTTGGTGGAGGATATATTTATGGAAAATATCAGCGAGAAAATTTACTATAAAGCCACTGTTGCATCGCCGCTTGGGGAAATTACGCTTGGAAGTGATGGCGATGGAGGGGAATTCTTTTTGCAAGGCCTTGACTAGATGGCATTGTGGATGGCAGGCTTTTTGCTGTGGATTGACCAAAACCTTCTCTTGATTTTCCCTATTACTGCTTGAGTCTCTTCCCAAAAATCCGATAATTTAAAAAACTATTGGCAGGTGTTTCGTTTCGGGAGGAATTATGAATAAACGAATGGGTTTCTTGTGTCTGTTGATGACCATGATAGGGGCGTCATCTTTTGCCCTGTACAATAGGCAAGGAATTCCTGATTCTTCAGAAATTCGGCAAAAATTAGTGGAATCTTGGTTTACTGCCCCTGTAGAGGCGGTGCGGGGCAAAATGCCTGAGCTGCATAGAAACAATGTGGGAACCGTGTTTCAGGTTCGAGCTGAAGAAAACGATGATTATCTGATGATAATTGTAGCTCCCCGCCAGAAGATGGCAGTTGACATGTATTCCGGTGGCGAGGTGAGAGCTTCTTCTGTGGACGTGTATCCTGCAAATAATTCTGGAAGCTGGATTTTATACCGAAATACTTCCACCGGTGCACCGCTTTTCATTCGCTATTATTTTACAAGTGATTCTGATGTTTTTATGCAGATAAGTCCTGCAGGCTCCAAGTCTCTGGCAGATTTTGTGGTGTATGGCTCCTACGCTGCACGGGGAGTTCCTGTGGGACTTCCCTTCCAGCGGCTGTACAAGGCATCTTTTTTAGAGGTTCACGAGCTGACAAAGCAGACCCTTCCTTGGAATTACATCAACACAATGCCGGCCCTGTATCATCCTATTTTGCAGATGATTGTAGTGATTCGGGAAAACCTGGACCGCATCCATTATCTTGAGGATGCAGCCTACAATGAGGATGGGCATCCAATTTACATTTCTTCTGGAAAGCCTCGCATTGAAGCTCCAGAGATTGTAGAAGCAGAGGAATTGGCTCTTTCTTCAGCAGGCTTTTTGAAGTGGATTGTGGACGGCTTGGTCATTCCTGTGGCAGGTAGCTATACCCGCTTGGATCCACTGGTAATTCCTACGGTGGAGTTCCGCCAGGGAAGCTTTGCAGAAGGCGTGCGGGAGGAATACGAGGTTTCTTTCTCCTTGAACTGGACAAGAAATTTGGCTGCAGCTGTGCTTTCAATTTATTCTGGAAGGAATTTCTATCACAATACCTCTGGCTGTGACGTGCAGATTGAGCCCTTTTCCTCAGAGATTGGCAAGGACGGCAAGCTGGCCAATTCCTTGGGCTATCTTGAAGACAGTGGCTACCGAATCAACACCATCAAGGGGCTTTTGTATGTATTGGCTGCTACAGAACCGGGAAAAATGTATCTTGGCGCTATTCGTCAGAACAATCGCTCTACAACAGAATCTCCAGAGGTTCATTTTTTCACCGAGTCAGTGGCCATCTTCCCTTACTTTGATGCCTACAACCGATTTGAAGTGGTTATCTTTGAAAAGGGTAAGGAAATTTCTTTAGAAACATTTATGGAAAAATACAAGGATTCCTACGTTCATTTGGTGAGAATCAATGCTTCCGAGCGTTTCTTTCCCCAGTGATGATTGTTTTTTAGAAGAAAGGCTTGGAATTGTGGGCTTGCCTGCTGATTTTGGGCCTTTCTCGAAACATCATGATTGGGGATTATGTGTATTATAAAACTCTTTTTATTCTTTGTTGCTTTCTTTCCTTTTCATTGTCCATTCCGGTATTTGGTCACATCAGTTCAGTTGAACAGGATCTTGCTCCTGGAGAGCCTGCCTTCTTTGAGAGGCAATTTTGGGAGGGAGTGGAAGCCTTTCGGGCTGAGAATTACCCCGAAGTCCTTGGGCCTTTGGGAGAGGTGATAGCAGCTTGGTCACTTTCGCCGCAAGATCATGCTCATTTGACAACTGCCACTAATCTGTACTGTCTCGCTCTCATAAGAACTGGTGGCCTTAACGAAGCCTTGGAGTCCTATGCTTCATTCCATGAACAGGGCTTGCTCCATGAAGAGGGCTTGTACAACTATGGTGTGGGAGCCCTTCGCAGTGGTGATTTTCAGCTGGCGTACCAGTTGTTTTCCCAATCGGCTGAATCCATCACAAGGCCAGCCTTTGATTTTCAGTATTTTGCCGCAATCAGTGCCTTTAATTTGGGAAAATGGCAGGAGGCGGAGGCTTTTTTCAAAAAAAGCTTGGAGAACGCTGGCTTTTCTGCTGAAAAAATGGTTCCTTCAAAAAAGGAGTTTTTTCAAACCTACTATCTGGGGCTGGCGCAGTTTCGTCAGGGGAAGGTGGAAGAGGCTTACACCACTTTAGAGCCTTTGGTGCAGCAGCAGGCATGGACTCGTTCACAGGACGACTCGTTTTCTCCTGAAGGGAGACAGGTGCTGTCTATTGCCCTCCACTGTGCCTTGCAGCTGTATTCCCAAAGGCAATCTTCGGTCTGGTGGGAAAAGGGCTGTACCTTGGCCCAAGGCTTGATAGACAGTGCAGAGGCTCCTAGTCAAAGGCAGGAGGCGGTGCTGCTGGCGGCAAGGATTTATGGAGATGGGGGAGAGTATCAGCAGGCACTGGAGCTTTTGGCCCCATATTGTCAGGGGCAAGATGAGCTGTCCTTATCCTGCCGTTTTCTGAGCTGTGAGCTGCTTGCTTCTCAAGGTAATCTGGAGGCTGCCATTCAAGAATATGGTCAGCTCTCTGAAATTTGCTCCGCCTTTCAGCTATCTCATGCCTCCCAAGAAATTCTTGCTTTGGGAGACAAGGCTGCCTATCGTCAAGGAGAGCTTTTGTATTCCTTGGGAAGATATCAGGAGGCTGCGGCTTCCTTTGTCTCCTACCGGCAAAAATATCCTGCTGGAACTTACAGCGACGCTGCTCTATACTTTACTGGGGAGGCCTTGGCAAAGAAAGGTCAAATTCATCGGGCAATTTTACAGCATGAGACCCTGCTGAAACGTCATCCCGCCAGTCCCTATGTCTTTAGCTCCTTGGTAGCCCTAATGGACTTGTACAAGGGGACAGGAGAATATGGTACTGCCCTGGCTGTGGGAAGCAAATTGTTGGCTGAATTCCCCCTGCAGACCCAAGCAGCCGGAATTCCTGGGAAACTAGCGGAGCTGCGATTGCTGGAGCAGGGAATGGAGCCGAAGCAGGCTTCCTTATTGGCAGAATTTCGTCTGGCAGGGGAGCATGGGAGCCTGGAGGGGAGACGATTGGCTCTGGAGCTGGCTCATTTTTACGTGAATTCTGCTGGTGGTGAGGATGAGGGAGAGCGGCTGTTGCTTCAGCTGCTGGAACATCTCGGAGCTGGAGAAGAATGTATTGCCGCAGGTGCCTCATCTCTTTTGGGAAACCTGTATCGTGGACAAAATCGATATCGGGAGGCGGCGCTTTATTTCTTGCAGGCGGCCCAGCTTTATCTTGAAATGGGGAGCTTGCAGGAAGAGGCGGCGGCTGCCCTGTATCGAGGAGCGGAAAGCTTTGATATAGCCGGCATGGCAGCAGATTCCCGTGCGGTGGCACTACAGCTTTCTACCTTGTTTCCTCAATCTTCTTGGGCAAAGGCAGCTCAAATCTTTTTGTAGGAGGGTGTTGGTGAGAAAAAAGCATTGTCTCCCTTTGGCTGTTTGTATGCTTTTTTGTATATCCCTGTATGCTGAAAATCCCCCAGATGAAAGCCAGCTTGTAGCAAATGCTGCAGAAACGCAAGAAAGGGCTGCTGCGCAGAAGGATGAGGTTTATCTTCCAGACCTTGTTACCGTAATTGGTGGTGAGGACTGGCAGGTTGCAGAGGCTGCCTTGCCTGACTATCAGGTTCAGCTGCCGGAAGCTCCCCCCGAACCAGAACAGGCGATACCAGAGCCTTTGGAAGATGGGCCTTTGCCGGAGCTGCCTCCTTCTGTGGTTGAGTTGGCTTCTACCAGGCAAGCAAAGGAATTTTTTTTGGAAGGCTTTATTGAACCTGCCTGGCCCCTGTCCTTGGATACGGCCTTTTCCGTTTTTACTGCCGACCCCCAGGCCTTTTTTCTGGACTTTGGATACAAGACTGTGGGAGGATATGGACTGGAGCAGGTTGAGGACGGATTCTTTCACAACAAGAGTTTTTTGCAGGTGGGAAAAAGATTCCTTTTAGAAAATGCTGCCCTCCAGATTCAGGGAAGCTACAAGTCCATGGATAATGGGCTCCAGGGACAAAGCCTCTTGTTTGATGATGTGAACCGCCGAGGTGTTGGTGTCCAGCTGTGGCTCGGGCTTCCTCTTGGCCACGGCATTTCCATGGCAGGAGGCCTTCCTGTGGACTGGTTCAATCGCTATGCTGGTTTTTCCAACACCGTAGGTAGGATAGAGGAAAACGAAGTGGTGGCTGTCTCTATTTTGGGCCTTTCTCCCTGGCTTTCCTTCAACTGGGATTCCGAAAGCTTTGATGGCGGTACCAACGATGGGCTTCCCAGGACCCATGAATTTTCTGCCCAGCTGTTGGTGGACTGGAACTATAGGGCCGCTCTTGACCCAGGAGTCGGCATAGCACAAAATAGAGGTAGTGTCGTTCTTTCTGGTTCGTGGCTGTGGAATTCTTCCTTGGAGATTTTTTCCAGCCTTGGACTGGTATATCTTCCCGCTGGTTCTGGTCAGGACAAAACAAAGCTTCTTGTACCCTTTGCCTTGGGAATGGGGTGGAACGCAAATTACTGGAAGGAACCAGGCTGGCAGCTTAAGGAAAACTCTGGGGAGAATGCTCCTCGTGAAAGCCTTTTCCCCCTGAGCTTTTCGATGGAGGGTGGACTTGATTCCCGCTACCGCAATTTTTATCAGCTGGAGACGGCCGCTCCCTATGTAAATTTTTCTCCCCAAGATTTGATTGCCAACGGAGAGGAAAGTGAGTGGTTCCTTAAGGCTCGCTCCCGCATTCCTTTTGTGCTGGGTGAAAGTTCTGTTTTTCAAGAGCTTTTTCTTCAGCTCGGACTGGAATACCGACAGTCGGCCTTTGGGAACAACGTGCTTGCGGGAGATTATGCGGCAGGAATTGATGGGTGGACGGGTTTGTTCCCCGCTGAAGCTAAGGCTCGCAAAGCTCTTTTCTCAGAGCTTGCTATAACAGTGGTGGTATCAAATTTTTTATTTAAAGCAGGCTGGAATAGCCAGTGG
>JAZNAS010000088.1:0-3422 GCA_045586625.1 Treponema sp. | reverse complement strand
GGGGGGGCAGACAAGGAGATTGTGTCCACCCCGCTGTCGTTCTTCTGAATGGTAGCACCGGTAACCTCCACCCTGCCCATTTGCAGTGTCTCCGACCAGTACTCCAGGTAGCCCTTCCAGTCGTTCATCCACAGGTCGCAGGACACCACCAGCAGGGACAACAAGATGACGAGAAGAACAGAAGCCCACCGGCACAAACGGAATGCAAGAAATCCAATACCACTTTTCATATTACACCCTCTTTGCATGGGGTGTAGAGGGTGATAAAAACCATTAAGGAAGCCACAAATTCCCCCCAATTCCCCATTATCATACTATCATAACACATTTATACTTTCTTGACCAGCATTTCCCCAGCCACTTTTTCATCATGAAGATACTTTGCAAAGAAACTTCATATCGGTCTACTGTCTTCAATATCATTATTTGGAGGCAGTAGAATGCTTAAGAGAACATTGGCCATACTCGCCACACTCATGGTGATTTTCCCCGTGGTGGCTGGCGGAAAGAAGGACGCACCGGCACAGGATGTGTCCTCACTGGAAAAAATCAAGGCGACAGGAAAGATCATCCTGGGAACCTCCGCCGACTATCCCCCCTACGAATTCCATGCCCTGATTGACGGCAAGGACACCATCGTGGGATTCGACATCGAGCTGGCAAAGGAGATTGCCAAGGACCTGGGCGTTGAGCTGGAAATCAAGGACATGAGCTTTGACGGCCTGCTGGCAGCTTGTCCGGTTGCTGTCGGAGAGCGTGAAAAAATTGCCACACGGATTCGGAAAACCTACGGTTTTCCTAGGTGCGGGGTGGTTTGTGTGCCAAGTGTGAGAATTCCTCCTTGCTCCCATGGAATTGCGTAGCAATTCCGAATCTGGCCTTGCAGCCAGTTCTGTAAGGAAACGATTGAATTGGCGGCTCCCGTCGCCTGCGAATCTGCTTGTAAAAAAAATCCAAACTTTTCCCCGCAAAAACGCATTTTTTTGTCAGATTCACACAATAATATATATGAGACCCAAACAACGGAGGAAGAATGCTGACAGAAGCAGAGCTGCAAAAACAGTGGGAGAGCCTCACCTTTACCGACGACTTCATCTTTTCCCGGGTGATGCACGACGAGAACATTTGCCGCCAGGTGGTGGAGCTGATTCTTGGGGTGCGGATTGGGAAAATTCACTACCTTTCAGCCCAGGACGAGCACAAGACCGACCTCGACTCCATGCGAATCATCATGGACGTGTTCCTGCGGGATGACAACCGTATCATCACGGTGGAAATGCAGACTGGCCACAAGAAGGAGCTTCCCAAACGCAGCCGCTACTACCAGAGCGTGGCAGACGTAAGCACCACACCAACAGGAGCCAAGTATAGGAATTTGCCAGACAATATCCTCATCTTCATCTGCACATTCGACCCTTTTGACAGGGCTTTTCCCCGCTACACCTTCCAGTACACCTGCGATGAAGACCCTACACTCAAACTGCAGGACGGGTCCCTCCGCATCTTCTTGAACGCCACCGCAACGGAGCTTTCTGACCTTGACCAGAAGCTCCAAGCCTTTTATCATTACCTACAGAAAGGGGTGGTGGAATCCGAGCTGGCACAAATCATCTCAGAGAGCATCACCACCTTGAAAAACAACTCGCTGGAACGGAGGCACTACATGACTTGGGCTGTAAAGATGGCAGATGCACGGTATGACGGCTACGACGAGGGTTATGAGAAAGGTATCTCCGTTGGACTGGAACAAGGCTTGGAACAAGGACGTGCCACCGGCCGGGAAGAGGGTGCCTACCAGAAGGCGCTGGAGACGGCGAGAAGACTTGTTATCCGAGGGTTTTCCGCCGAGGACATCGCTGATTTGACGGGTCTTGACCTTCTCCAGATAGAGGAGTTGGGAGACTAACCTCGTCAATGGCTGCCTTGTAGGCACTCCGCCACCTGTGAAGCCCCTTGTTCTTTCTACCAACAATCGGATTTGCTCGAAACTAACGTTCCTCGCTTTTTGCCGTGAGTTCCGTCAGGAACGAACAAATCCGTTTGTATGACCCCCATCCATGAACTGCGTCCCACAAAAAAGCACCCGGAACCCTCCCACCGAGGATTCTGGGGCTTGTTTACTGTAAAATAACTCAAAGAAAAAGAGCACTATAAGGTTACAAGTAGACTTATTTTAAATCCCCCATATGTAAGCCACCGTCTCCTTCCCACGTTGAGTCGGTGACGTATGAGGTATACCCAGTCGCAGTATGAGCCGTATACACCTCAATCATAGAGCCACCATCTTTAGTAGTCGACTTGCCTCCTATATCCTTATGGAATACAAATGTTGTCTCTTGCATTCCTTGGTTTACCGCAATATGATTCCCTCCATTGACGGCAGAGTTTGTACTATTAAACACACCATCCTTCATGGTAAAGCGAACAGTTCCCCCTGCGGAAGGATTATCACCGATATATACCGCTCCACCATTCCCTTTGGCTGTGTTGCCACTAAAGGTTCCACCTTCCATTACAACTGTTGTTTTTGAGCCACTGAGACAGAGACCACCACCATTGACAGCTTCATTATCAGAAATTGTTACGTTGTCTTTTATAATCACCGTAGCGTTACTATTCCCAACATAAATACCACCGCCGTGGGAGTTAGTACCAGTAAGTGTATTACCAGTAATTATTGTACCAGAATCCAATATTAACTGTTTGCCGTCCAAAAAGAAAATGCCTCCTCCATCCGTATTATGATTCGCACCCGTTAGGGTAATATTTTTTACGGTTACTGTAGCATTTTCAGCATCAACCCGTAGACCACGACCATTGCCATTTGCGTTGATAGTATTACCACCACCATCGATGGTAATGGACACATCTTTGGTTGTGACAATTGAAAGAACATCGATTACAGCTCCTCCTTGTACTGTATTACCAGTCAAGTTAGCTCTCAACTTAATCAAAATCTCATCACCATCTTGGGCTGCATCCAAAGCTTCATTGATTGCAGCTTGTGCCTCATCTGCAGAATTGATTATAGCACCTACCTGCCACTGAGCATAGAGGGTAGTATCTGCTTTGGGAGTAAATTGTTGTCCTTGAGTATACTTGTCGCCCTGACCATTTTTTTGTGTATTCCATCCGTTAAAGATATACCCAACTCTTGTTAAAGAACCCTGACCCACCGTTACACTACTACCTAAGGTAACGGTAGAAGGATCTGGAACATCTCCAGTTCCCTCATTAAGGTCATAAGAAACCGTATAAGTAATAGCCTGCCACTGGGCGGTGAGGGTGACATCATTCTTTACAGTGTAGGGGAAGGAAATAGCTCCGTTACTGTCACGCCAGCCAGAAATCTTGTACCCCTGTTTTTGGAAAATAGCCAGGTCGTCCTTTGTAATGGTGCTGCCGCCTTGGAGATACAGCTG
>JAZNAS010000087.1:0-10010 GCA_045586625.1 Treponema sp. | reverse complement strand
AACTGTATAAATTTTCACCAATTTTGAATGAAATTTCACGCTCAGGATTCAAAATTTGGAAAAAATCGTACTTATCCTGCGCCAGTTCGGAAAAAGTGGCGATAATTTCACGCTTTTCTGCGTCCTGCTTGCGTTCCCTCTTGGGCTTGCCGTCAAGAGAAAAATCGGTGGGCTTGCGCTTGCCCTTGGTCATTTCCTTAACCACGGCTTGCTTGCTTGGGTCAAGGTCGAAGGGCTTGACCTTGCCTGCATCTATGTCGTGGTCATCCATCCAAACCTCAAGGGCTTCTTCCCTCGTGATTTCAAGGCTTGCCATAGTCCTGGCGAGCCATTCCTCGGTGGGCTTGGGGTACGCCATACGCTACACTCCCTTCATGGGGTGGGGCAGGGTTTCCCCTGCCCCGATGGGGTCAGATGGCCCGGAAGTAGGCCTTGCGCTTCTCTTCGATGCGCTCCACCCGGCCCTCATCCTTGAGCATCCGCAGGAGGCCAGACACCTTCTGATTGCTGGTCAGCGCGGGGTCGGCAGCCTCGGCCATGATTTCGGTGATGGTCATCGGCTCGCCCTTGGCCTTGAGCAGATCGAACACCATTTCCTTCAACTGGTCGTTAGCCAGCTGAGCCTTGGTCGGCTTCTTCTCAGCGGAGTTACGCTTTACCTGCTGGTCACGGAGAGCGGACAGCTTGGTGCGGACTTCCTCAGACAGAGCGGTGCAAGCGATAGCGGATTCCAGAGCCTTAACGTAAGTCATCTTGTTTTCCATCATTCATTACCTCTTTCGTTTTTTATCTTGTCCCTTGGGACATTCTTATTGTATCACACCCTGTGGGCTTTGTCAAGGGGTTTTTCAAACTTTTTTTCGCTTCGCTTGCAAAGGGTTTGATGATGAAGTGTTGCGCACCCACTCCGCACATCACCTTGCTAAGCGACTGGTGTTTGTCCCTTTTGACACTCTTATTGTACCACAGGGGTGATACTTTGTCAAGGGGTTTTCAGAAACTTCTTTGAGTTTTCTTCCTCTACTTCCTCGATGCCCATGGTCATCGGGTTTCTTGGCTTACTTCCCCTCCTGACAGTATTTATTATAGCAGAGTGACCCTGTTTTGTCTATCGGTAAATTGCACAACATTTCGGGAAATTTTTTGGTAGGTTTGCCCATTGACAATTCGCCAGGAATTATTGCAAAGGTGCCAGGATACGCAAATTCCGAGCGTCTGGGCCGCAGACGCTCGGTCAAAAAGAAAGGGTTGACCGCAAGGGTCAACCCACCCGGATGAAATTTTTGTCCAGACTCGCCTTGAGCGGGTGCCGGATGCCCATCATCTTGCAGAAGCGATACCTTTTCCACCATTTAATCATACTTATCAATCCTTTCCCTTTTGATGTACTTATTATATCACAGTTCCTGGCGGTTGTCAACACTTTTTTTTCGGGGGAAGGGCTTTTTTTAGCCCTTCCCGAAAGCCAGACGGCGCATGGCCTTGTGCTGTCGCACGCAGTACCAGAAAATCTGACATTCAATGTCAACATCTTCCATAGCCTTGTGGGCTTCCTCGAAAGCCTCATCCTGTGCGATGTACCGATACAGGACTTCGGCAGTCTTGCGGACTTGACCATTCTTGCAGATGAAGCCGTTTTCCTCGCAGAACTGGCGGTAAGTGGGCTTCTTCACAATCACATCTTGAGCCATCCGCATGGTATCCCACAGCTCCACACCACGGGGGAAGAAGTGGCGGTAACGGCTCGCCGTCTCATAGCGCTGTGTCGTATTGCAGGAACAATAGTCAAAGCGCATATTGTGGGCGATAACTGCCTTTACGCCGTACTGCTGGCACATCAAGCGGAACGCCTGCCGAATCTCGAACCAGTTGGCAACGGTCACTTCACCGGCAGCAATCTGCGCTTCATACTCAGGAATCTTGCTGGCGTAGTAAGCAGACTTCATCAGCTCAGGCATATCGTAGAAAATGTCGGAGTTGATGTAGTTGCCACGGTCATAGGTCTCGCCATGACTGTCAATCACAGCCCACGCCACATTGTAGCACAAGGGGCTGTCCATAGTATTGGCGGTCTCGGTGTCCATCAGGATGTACAGGTCTCGGCTGTTCATTTTGAATCTCTCCCTTTGCCATTTTGTCTGTTCCCTTGGGAACGATAATAGTATATCACATGATAGCGGTGTTGTCAACACTTTTTTGAAATTTTTTTGGGGCAGGGTTTTACCCCTGCCCCCACAGGGGTTACTTCACCAGCGAGAAATACGCCTTGCGCTTTTCCTCGACACGCTGAACCTTGCCAGCCGCAACCAGCTTGGTCAACAGGCCGGAAACCTTCTGATTGCTGGTGAAAGCGGGGTTTGCGCCCTTCTCCATAACCTCGGTGACGGTCATGGGCTTGCCCTCAGCAGCCAGCACAGCCAGCACTTCGTCCATCAGGGCTTCATTGGCCAGCTGAGTCTTGGTGGGCTTTTTGGGGGCGTTGTTCCGCTTCTCCTGCTGAACCATCAGGGCTTCCAGCTTTTCCCGAACCTCCATGGGCAGGGCTTCGCAGTTCACAGCAGACTCCAGGGCCTTAACATAAGTCATCTTGTTTTCCATTTCTCATTACCTCTTTCTTTTTTTTTTGTTCGTTCCTCTTGGAACATCTTTATTCTACCACAACCCGTGGGGCTTGTCAAGAGGTTTTTTCGTTTTTCTCGAAATTTTTTGAGGAGGTCTGCGCTGTCCAGTTTGTGCGCACCTTGCGCTGTGCTCCCCTCTTGACATTGTTAGTATATCACTTTCAGGATAATTTGTCAACACTTTTTGAAAAAAAAATTGAGAATTTTTTTACCCAGGACCAGGCTTTAACGCAAAATCGGCGCGTGGCCACCGACCACGCGCCGTCGAGAAAAAAGGGGCTGACCGCAGCCAGCCCCAACTTATTAAATTTTTGTTACAAAAGGCTTAAATAAAAACCACAGGAAAAGGGGCTTGTCAAGCCCCAATTCCAATTTCTTTCAAAATTTCATCGGCTTCTGAAAAATCGAAATCAACAGCGGTGAAGCGGTCATTGTCCACATATCGGTCAGAACCATATTTCCCGATGTAGAAAGCCCGCATTTGACTTTCTGCCCGGATGGTCTGCCCATGGTCATCCGCCACATAACAACGATTTACCACCAGCCGAACCTGCTCCCCTACCGCTTTTGTATATTCCTTGACTTCCTTACGAATGCGGTCAACGATGTTTCCCGACGTGCCGATTTTTGACCAAATCAGCTCGTTTGTTGCATCCTTGCGGATTTCCAACAGATAGAAGGTTTCACCATTCCACGGCGTACAGTTCCAGTCAATGAAATCATCATACTTGCTGTATCGACGGGTAGCGAGAGCGTCAAGGATACGCCTGATAAACTTCTTCGTATACAGTCGAGCAGTTTCCACCAATTCGTACCACTTGCGGATGGTGGCGTACTTGTTATACAGCGCAACCATCTTATTATAAATGGATCTGCGCACGCTGGTAGTATCAGCTTCCAGTAGCTTGGTGTGTAGGGCTTCAAAGGTTACAAGGGCTTCGCTCATTCCATCAACTCCTTTTGTCATTTGGTATATTGTTATTATAGCATGATAGGGCCTGGCTGTCAACACTTTTTTTCGGGGAAGGCTTTACGCCTTCCCCTTGTTCTTCGGTGGACGGTGGGCTGTCAAGGTCACGCTGTAATGCGTGCCGTTCAGGTGGAAATCTACCTGCCGTTCGGGGTTAATGACTTCGGCGTTGTCAAAGTCTTTCAGGGCATCCATCAGGCAGTCAATCAGCAGACGCTTGTCTTCGTTGGGCTTGCGCTCTCTGACTTTCTTTTTGCCGTTGGGGTCTACCGTGGACTTTGCACCGACTTTCAGCAGACCATTCTTTTTGGCTTTTTCTGCCATTTCCCGCATCTCATCGGATTCATAGTCGCTATTGTCATCTTCCCACAACTGCTCGGCTTCTTCTCGGCTGATTTCCAGCTTTACCATGTATTCGAGGATTTCTCTTTCCCTTTCCTTTTGGGTCATACCTCTCACCTCCTTGATTATAATACCACAGGTCTGCCTGATTGTCAAGGGGTTGGGGGAAAGTTTTTCAACTTTCCCCCGTAGGGGTTACGCCTGAGGGGCGGGCGCAAAGTACGCCTTGCGCTTTTCCTCAGTGCGTACCACCAGACCTTCATCCTTCATCAGACGCAGCAGACCGGATACCTTCTGATTGGAAGTGAAGGCGGGATGGTTTGCAAGGGTCAGGATTTCGGACACGGTAACGGGCTTACCAGCGGCAACCAGTACATCCATCAGGGAAGTCTTGAGGGCTTCGTTCGCCTGCTGGGTCTTGGTGGGCTTCTTCTCAGCAGAATTGCGCTTCATCTGCTGGGTACGCAGGGCATCGAGCTTTTCACGCACATCGGAGGGGAGTTCCATGCACTCGATAGCAGCGGTGAGGGCGGTTACATAGGTCATCTTGTTTTCCATAATTCATTACCTCTTTCTTTTTGTTTTGCTCTCTTGGAGCTTCTTTAGTGTACCATACCTTGGGGATTTTGTCAAGGGGTTTTTGAAACTTTTTTCAATTTGGTTGGTGACGTCTTGCCAACCGCTTTTACTGAAGCTTCATGCCCCTTAACATTGTACCATATTCCATATGGTTTGTCAACCCCTTTTTTTCGGGGTTTGGTATTGCAGATTGGAATCGAACCAATAACCTCTCGCTTATCAGGCGAGTGCTCTCACCGTTGAGCTACTGCAACTCGTTCTTACATATTGATTGTACCACAGGCTGGGCAGTTTGTCAAGCACTTTTTTTTATTTATTTTTCAAGGTACTGGTCGCTTGGGCTTTCCCCTCCTGACATGATATAGTATAGCACAGGTGCGCCAGGATGTCAACCCCTTTTCGGGAAAAATTTCACACCAGTTTAGGTGTGCATTTTTATGCAGAAATAGCCCAGGACCCCTGAAAATCGTAAAAACTGCGCGTGGACGTCCGCCCGCGCGCAGCCAAACAAAAAGGAGGCTTGCGCCTCCTTACATGACCTCCTGGTGGTTGAAATAGGTTTCAGAATCGAATGCTTCGTCGAACCAGTCCCGCAGAGCCTTGAATACCTTTGCCATTTTGCCTTACCTCGCTTTTTGTTTTACTGTCTTTCGACATTGTTATTATAACATGGGGGTAGGGTTTTGTCAACCCCTTTTTGAAATTTTTTTCGGAGGGGCGTCAGCCCCTCCATTCCTTTCCCGTCCACTTGTACCGGATGTAGCCAAAATCACCGTTTGCCCGGTCGCCTTCGACGAACTCCTCAGCCACGTAACCCTTAGCCCGCAGAGACAGTACAATATCCAAGCAGTCGATGTGCCACATCCGCAAGGGAGTGCCCATTTCCCGCAGCCGCAGTCCATCGGGATGAGCCTTGAGCAGTTCAAAGAGTTCCTTTTCACGGTTGTTCATCATGGTCATTACCTCCTTTTGATGGTTATATTATAACACAAGGGAGAGAGTTTGTCAACACTTTTTTTCAACAACTCTTTTGTAGCGAACGACGTCTCGACTCCAGAAACGTATTGGAAGACATTCCAATTCTGAACTGTAGAAATATACCAGCCACGTGCCCTCACTACTATAGCAGTAGACACCGGGCAAGTCATTGACATAGCTTTCTTTTCGACCATCCCGATACCAGATACGACAATGGTCGTGGTAGTTGCGAAGATGCTGGTCAGTCAGTTCCTTGAGTTCTTTGCTGGTGGGCTCATGGGTAAAAGAGTAGTAACGCATTTTTAGCTTCCCCTTTCTTTTGATAGTCTTAGTATACCACAAGGGAAAAGGCTTGTCAAGCCTTTTCCCAAATTTCATCGGCCTTTTTGAAACCAGCCTTGCAGTATGCCCGGTCAGCTTCATACATCACCCACTTGTACGGGTAGCGGGACGGGAAAGAGAACTCTCTCAGGCCACCATCCCACAGCACATAGAAGAAGTTGAGAATCGTGCAGGGAACAAAGGCCAGGATGAACAGCCACAGCTTGACCTGTTCGCAGAACTCATAGCCATACTTGTTCTTGGTCATCGTGATGTTAATTTGCCAGCTACCATTCTTGGAACGGTTGGGGTTGATGTAGCACATATCAGCAGCAGAAATCTTCTTAGTCATGGGGATTACCTCCTTCATTTGATGGTATAAGTATAGCACTTTCAGGATTAAATGTCAATAGGTTTTTTATAAATTTTTCAAGTTATTTTTTTGTAGAAGCCAGGATGAAGGCAAATTCCGGCCGAGTGGGTCGCGCTCGGCCGGCCAAAAGAAAAAGGCTGCTTATGCAGCCTTAGTTGAGGATAATAACAGAATTTTCATCGTCAACCCAAACTTCAATTTGCCCTCGGGAATAATCAACACCTTCGGCACGCAAGCTATAGTTGCGGTAAGGGTTAATCGCATACATCAGTTCCGCCACATTGTCAACCGTAGTCAAATATCGTTCCATGTTCCTGGCCTCCTTCATTTGATGGTTATATTATAACACAGACCAAAAGGATTGTCAATACTTTTTCTAAAAAAAAAGAAGGGCTTAGCCCTTCTTGTTTACTGTGACCGAGCCTCGACCGAAGAGGTTCTTTGCAAGGATTCGCAGACCCCACGCCATGAAGTAGCCCACCGTAGGCAGACCGAAGACCGCAGGCATCACAGCGTTCCAAACCAGCATGATAATCAAGGGGCGCAGGAAGATGAGCAACAGCTCAGAAATCACTTCGGTGAGCAGCTTCTGTTCCTTTTCAGTCTCCGCAAACATCTTTTCCAGTTCCTTTTCCATTCAAATCACTTTCCTTTCCTTTTGATGAACTTATTATACCATGGGTGAGGGGTTTTGTCAACCCCTCACTTCAAATAATCTCGCCAATTTTTGCCCTCAAAAGTGCAGATGGCACGGATGTGCGGGCCGTTGTTCTTGATGGCTTGGAAAGCTTCGTGGGGAATGTGATCCATGCCAGCCAGTCGAGTCAGCGCATAAGCCCGATTTATGTCACAGGGGAAAGCGGTGATAAGCACATCCTCATCAGGGGCAAGGACTTCCAGCAGTCCAGTAGTAGTCAGGCAATACCGGCGGTTGTTCCTCTTGTCCAGATAGGTGAATACGATTTCACCATAGCCGATGTTCATGCCGATGTAAACCATTCGTTCCATACGTTCAATCATGAAGTGGTCAGAGAGTGTCATAGTGGTTAATCCTCCTTGTTTCTTTCGATGATTTATTATAACATGGTGGGAGGGGTTTGTCAACCCCTTCCCCACATAATTTTTACAGAAAGTTTTCCACGGTATCCGCTGCACTCATCCTCTAATACGGGGACAATTACATAGTATCCATTTTCAGTGAGAATTTGCTCAAAGAAAGGGAAATAATCATCGGTCGTACTCATACTGAGAGTGACGAAGCTTTTGCCGCAAGCAATAGCCTTTTCAATGAGCGGCTGCAAAGTCTTTTCGACAATGCTAATCGCTTGTTCCTTGAGACGGGCATCTTGCGCTTCTTTGTTTGCGGAAGCCATAGCCAGGGCTTGGGTAGCATGATAACGCATCTTGAACAACATTTTGGGGTTACCTCCTTCATTTGATGATTATATTATACAGTATCGGGATTGAAATGTCAACCCCTAAAACGCACATTTTGAAAAAAAATTTTCTGAACCCAGGCCCTATGCGGAAACACCGCGCGCTCGCAGGCAAGACGCCCGAGAGCGCGCGGGCGAAATAAAAAAAGGCCTGCCCTTTCGGGTCAGACCAAATCTGCCAACATATCTTCCACCCACGGCGCATCCTCTACCCGACACTGTACAGTGATTTCACCGTTGCGATAGTTGGCGATGCAGAGGATACGGTCAGCGATTTCGCTCAGGGTTTCGTGGATGAGTTCGTTTATAATGGTAGGGTCGGGGTAAATGCAGATAGTAGTCATTGTAGTTTCCTCCTTTTTGTCTTGTCCCTTTTGACATTGTTATTATAACATAGGGTCGGGGGTTTGTCAACCCCCAACCTTATAAGAAAGTTCACAGTCGATGGGAACAACAGGCCGGGGATTGTTGGTGGGATTGACTTGGGGATAATCCTGGCCGGTGCTCAAATCGAGCACAAAAGGGTGACCATTGCGGCTGGCAATCATACATACATTCCCTTCGAGCAGGAAGGTATCACCCACACACAGGGAGGACAGGCGGACAGAGCGGTTGTAAGCATCAGAATGAATCTTAATCATTTTATCATTTCCTTTCTTTCTTGGGGGTATAGCATGGGGCGGGGCTTTTGTCAAGCCCCCTCACGCCAAGAGATTGAAAGATAAGCTCTGGATGTGCCCCATTCTACCTTGTAACCCGCTTCCCTTAACACAGAAAGGATTATCTCTTCCACTTTGGGGGTAACACCCGCAATGCCATTAACATAAGTACAGGACATACCACCATTTTCAGCGACAGCCTTGATATATTTTTCAAGCGTGTCAAGATGAAGGTTAGCAGTTTTCTGGGAATAGTTCTTGGAGATTTCACGAGCATCAGCAGCATTCAGCATTATTAGTTCCTTCTTTCTTTTTGTTTTACTGTCTTTCGACATTATTATTGTATCATAGGTTTCGGGAATTGTCAAGCCTTTTTCAAAAAATTTCAGGCTACCCCCCAGACTTCTTCCTCACCATCGTACCATACACGCTTACACAGTTTACCATCAGTAGAAAGAAAATCCTCATAGCCCACCAGGCCTGCGCATTGTTCGTCAATCTTAGTCCATTCAGTCATTGTGATTGCTCCCTTCCTTGTTTGTGCTTATATTATAGCACGAAGGGGCTGAGCTGTCAAGCCCCTTCTGAAAAAACTTTTACATTGTGCCAGCCATCCCGTTCCATGCGCAGGTTCTCGCCTTCCATGTAGGTATTGTGGATGTAAACCGGCAGATACAGAGGGTCAAAGTGATATTTGACTTCTTTTTCAAGGTGGCTAACCTCATAGACTTCAATCAGGCTTGCCAGAGGGTAGCGACCCAACACAAGACCATTGCTCAGATAGTAGTTAGCCCAATGACCATCATTGATGTGCCACTTCTCAGGCACGACGTCGATTTCCTCACCAGTCACAAAGCGCAAGCGCAAAGTAGGCAGGGTATACAGCTGAGTGGAGTCGAGAACTTCCTTAATCTTCTTGAAAAACTTCATGGTTGATTACCTCTTTCTTTTGATTGTTATCGTCTTTCGACATTGTTATTGTATCACAGCTTACCCGCCCTGTCAAGGCTTTTCTCCATGTTTCCCAGAAAAATATTTTGGATTTCAAAAAAGAAATCCTCATCCCCGACTTCATGCGCCAGGCGTTCGATAACCATCTGCACGCCGTACATGAATGCGTCATCCCCATTGGTTGCATCATACGAACCATTATAAATGGGGTGCTTCATAAGCTCCAGGACCACCTGCCGGATAGCTTCATTCATAATTGCTTACCTCCTTAAAGTTCCACGCCAATGAGCCACATAACAAAGAGAGCATAAACCGCAATGTGAGCAAGGAAAAGTGTAATAGCTATTACAGGGATTTCCCAGTAAATAGGCTTGCGTTCCTTCTTCTTCATGGTTGATTACCTCCTTTTGATGTATTAAGTATACCACAAGCAGCCAGGAATTGCAATACTTTTTTACGAAAAAAAAATAAAAAAAATTTTCAAAAAAGGGTTGACAAAAGGCCAGGACTATAGTATACTATAATCACAGCAAGGGGATAAGCCCAAAGGCCACGGGAACTGCCCCACACCAAACTTGCTGGCCTCCATCTCATGGGCACGGTGCGACCGAGGTGACCACTACCGAGCGAGGTAGGGCGAGGGGTTCGACTCCCCTCCCTGATGAGATAGTTCCCCATCCTGTGAGCCGTGGGTTCGAGTCCCACCGCAGACCCCAGTATTGGGCAAGATGTAGGCGAGTCGGTTAAGCCGCACAGGAGGATGTACAATCTGGGATACCA
>JAZNAS010000086.1:0-36168 GCA_045586625.1 Treponema sp. | reverse complement strand
CATTAAGGAACGGCGCTCCAGCTGTTTCTCCCGTCGCTTTACCTTGCCCCAGGATATTGATGCAGAAAAGGTAACTGCTGAGTTCAAGCACGGTGTCCTTTCTGTGGATATTCCCCGTAAGCCTGAGCCACAGGCCAAGCAGATTTCAATTACTGTAAAATAAACCGCAAGATTTTCAGAAAAATCTTTCCTTTAAAACTTTGAGGCTACCTTAGATGAAGTGCACTTCACTTTGGTAGCCTCTTTTTTTTATCAAAAGTTAATGACAAACAAATTACCTATCGTATATCCTCTACTTCCAGAGTGGACTCTTTTAATATTTCTTCAAATTTTTCCCGTTCAATTCCGGTTACTTTTACCGTACAACGCCGTTGTTCAGCATCATCTACATCAAAGGTAACAAGAGAAACAATGTTTCCATTTACGTCAGCAATGGCCTTGGAAAGATGAGCTATCATTCCGGGTTTTTCTTCCACCTGAAAGGTTGCCCTTATTCCTTCGTGTCTTGCGCCAAACATATCAACAAAGGTGTTGAACAAGTCATTTTCTGTAATGATTCCTACCAAAAGCTCACCCTTCATCACAGGCAAACATCCAACATCAGAATCCGCCATAATACGGGCAGCTTCTTCCACAACTTCTGTTTGTTGTACTGTCAGAACATTACGAACCATTACTGTTTCTACCTTCAACTTGGACAACAAGTAGCTAATCTCATACATATCCAAGGTGGTGGCGGCAGAAGGGCCAGCCTTTACCAGGTCCTTTTTGGTAACAATTCCAACCAAGCGATTGTTCTTGTCTAAAACCGGCAATTTTCCGATTTTTTCCCTTGTCATCAGCGCCCGGGCATCATTCACTGACATATCGGGCGAAACAAAAATCGGATTCCGAGTCATTACATTCGCAATAATCATATTTCCTCCTCAGGCATCTATAGTTTAACCGCCAAGATAAGCAGCCTTTACAGCATTATCCTTGGCCAGCTCATTTGCATTTCCAGATTTTGTTACCAAACCGGTTTCTAAAATATAGGCTCTATCTGCAATAGAAAGTGCCTTATACGCATTTTGTTCAACCAATAAGACTGTTGTTCCAGCCTTGTTGATTCTTTGGATTATTGAAAAGATTTCATCTACAAGAATGGGAGCCAATCCCATAGATGGTTCATCAAGCAGCAGCAGCTTTGGCTTTGACATTAAAGCCCGTCCCATTGCCAACATCTGCTGTTCCCCACCGGACAAGGTTCCGGCAACCTGCCTCACACGTTCCTTGAGTCGAGGAAACATCTCGTATACCACTTCAAAATCTTCCTTAATTCCAGCCTTATCTTTTCTGGTAAAGGCTCCCATCTCAAGATTGTCCCGAACAGAAAGATTTGCAAAGATACGCCGGCCTTCTGGAACCTGAATCAAACCCCTTCGTACAATTGCATCAGGAGACATTGAACTTATATCTTCATCCTCAAAGAAAACAGTTCCGCCTGCCTTTTTGATTATATTCGAGATGGAATGAAGGGTGGTTGTTTTTCCAGCTCCGTTTGAACCAATCAGGGTAATAATTTCCCCTTCATTTACCTCAAAACTAATTCCACGAAGAGCCTTAATTGCCCCATAAGAAACTTCCAAGTCAGTTACTTTTAGCATCATAGACTAGCCTCCTCGCCGCCACCCTCATTTCCCAAATAGGCCTTTATTACATCTGGATTTGATTTAATTTCGTCTGGTGTCCCGTTAGCAATAATCCTTCCATAGTCTAGAACCATCAATCGTTCACAGATACCCATAACCAAGTGCATATCATGTTCAATCAAAAGAATTGTCAGGCTGAATTCCTTTCGGATGAAGGCAATGAGCTTCATCAGTTCATCAGTCTCTTGAGGATTCATCCCTGCAGCAGGCTCATCCAACAGCAAGATTGACGGATTAGCAGCCAATGCCCGCACAATTTCCAATTTTCGCTGTTCACCATAAGGTAGATTTGCGGCTATTTCATCCTTTTTGTTGTCAATTTTAAACAGACGCAACAGCTCCTCTACCTTTGCCGTCATCTGTAATTCATCTATTCTAAAAGAAGGTGTCCGCAACAACACATCCCAGGGTTTTATCCCCCTCTGGGAATGAAGGGCAATCCTCACGTTATCTGCAACAGTCAACTTGTTGAACAGGCGAATGTTCTGAAAGGTACGTGCAATACCGATTCTATTCAGTTGGGCTGGAGTCTTTTTAGATGCCACATGAACACGCCCGTTCTTGTCCCAAAAGTTAATTTCACCTTCAGTAGGAGTATAAATTCCTGAAAGCATATTGAACACTGTGGTTTTACCAGCACCATTGGGACCAATCAGACCAACAAGCTCACCGGCATGAAGTTCGCAATTAAAATCGCTTACAGCTCGTAACCCACCAAATACGATGGAAATATCAGTTGCTTGCAGCAGCAGGGTACCTGGTTCTCTCATTGTGTGTCTCCCTTTCCATCTTTTGATTTTTTTCCGCCTGATTTTGCAAGACTGAATTTTGGAACTCTCTTTTCTTTAATTGCAACAGTAAGATTGTCCCAAGCCCTTACAAATGAAATTTCCTTCATTCCAAGCAATCCCTGTGGTCTAAAAAGCATTACAAAGATAAGAATCAGCGGATAAATCAGCAAGCGATAATCCTGCAGGAACCTTAAGAACTCTTGTAAGTATGTTAGAACAAAGGCTGCAATTATAGAACCAGTAACAGAACCCATTCCGCCCAACACAACAAAAATCAAATAATCTATACTTCTATTGAAAGAGGCTAAATCTGGTTTTACGAACCCAATGAATGGAGCATATAAAGCACCACCAATACCAGCAATACAAGATGCAATGGCAAATCCTATCATCTTATATTTAAAAACAGAAATACCGTTTGAATTAGCAGCAATTTCATCCTCTCTTACTGCTAGTATGGCTCTTCCATAGGTAGAACGAACAAAATTCTGCAACAATACAATTACAAGGACCAACATCCCAATAACTACAAGATAGGCATAGTCTGCTCGTGCTACAAAGATTGTTGTAAAACGTAATCCATTGGCACCACCAGTCAAGTCTTTTAAGTTTACCAGCACTACCCGGATAATCTCACCAAAGCCCAAGCTTACGATAGCAAGATAGTCGCCCTGCAGCTTCAGCGTTGGAAATCCAATCAGAATACCGAAAATCACCGTTACCAAGGCCGCAACTATAATGCTTGCCGGCAGGGGCATTCCTACGGTCTGAGTCAAAATAATCGTTGTGTATGAACCGATGGCCATAAAGCCTGCCTGCCCCAAGGAAAGCTGACCGGTAATACCGCAAATCACGTTTACGCTGATGGCCATAATTGCATTTATACCGCCCAAAGTAATTATCTGAGCAGTGTAGGCATCTATTACGCCCACTGAAATCAACAAATATGGAACAAAAATTGCAGCCACTGCAACACAACCAGGAATTAGCATATCACGAAGTACTTTATTTTTCATGGCTATACCTTTACCCTAATCTTTTCACCAAGAATTCCAGTGGGCTTTACCAGCAGGATGATGATGAGGATTGAAAATGAAATTGCATCTGCATACTGGGAGTCAATGAAGCCCTTGGTCATTGTCTCCGCTATCCCCAAAATATATCCACCTAACATTGCTCCTGGAACAGAACCAATTCCTCCAAGAACGGCAGCAACAAAGGCCTTCAATCCGGGCATTGTTCCCATAGTCGGTTCAATTTGTGGATAAGCTGTAGCATAAAGCACACCACCAGCAGCAGCTAAAACTGCACCCAAAGCAAAGGTAAAGGCAATGGTCTTGTTCACCGAAATTCCCATCAAACTTGCAGCCTGCATATCGTAGGAAACAGCCCGCATTGCCTTGCCTGTTTTAGTGTAGTTGATGATGTAATTCAGGATAATCATCAGAATGGCGGACAAGGCAATTACAATGAGCTGGATATTTGAGATTGAAACCACCCCCAGATTCAGGTTCACCGTTTCCATGGTGGGATACTGCCGTGGATTTGGGCCGATAAAGGGCAACACACGAGCTCCATTCTGCAGAATCAATGACACGGCGATTGCTGTAATCAGAGAGTTGAGCCGAGGTGCAGAGCGCAAAGGTCTATAGGCAAAACGCTCAATCAAAATTGAAATAACTGCACACACAGTCATCGCAAAAATAAAAGCTAAAAACATTCCCACGGGTGTTGTTCCAAATTGCTTTAGAACAAAATATCCTGAATACGCACCAACCATCAAGATATCGCCGTGGGCAAAATTGATTAATTTTACAATTCCATAAACCATGGTGTATCCTAGTGCAATTAGTGCGTACACACTACCTAAAGATAAACCGTTAATTAATTGCTGAAGAAAAAGACTTCCCCCATCCATGATTCACTCCGTCAGTTACTGTCCTCTATAGAAGATAGGTTTTTGTTACCTATTTCATTACCTAATTATTGTAATTTTTGTCCGTCTATTTTACAAAATTTCTAGTGTTTTTGAAAGACTTTTCTTCAGTTATACGCAATTATTTTTACTTGTGTTTAAAATATGAAAACCGGATACGAACTATAGCCGTATCCGGCACAATCAACAAATCAAAGATTAGGGATTAACTGTAGTCTTGTAGACAGGTGTCAGCTTGTCACCATCCTTAACAATCTCCAGCATGACCGCAGACTTGACAGGATTGCGCTTTGCATCAAAGGTCAAGTTACCGGTCACATAAGCACCATTTGTCTTCATCAACTGGTCCTTCAATGCAGTTGAGTCAACAGAGTTCGCAGCAACCATAGCATCCTTCAGCAGGTACACACAGTCATAACCAAGAGCAGCGAAGGAAACAGGTGTTGACCCATACTTACTAGTATAGCTGTTTACAAAGGTAACAACCTTGCCATCTGTTGAGTCAGCCGCATAATGGTTAGAGTAGTATCCATTAAGCACCTCGTCACCGGCATTGTCAATGATGCCATCCCAACCATCAGCACCAACGATAGGAGCATTGATTCCCTGAGCCCGCAGCTGCTTTGCAATCAAGGCAACTGTTCCGTAATAATCGGGGAGATATACTACATCAGGATTTGTTGTCTTGATTTTGGTCAACTGTGCATTGAAGTCCTTGTCACCAGTACTGTAGGATTCTTCTGCAACAACGGTTCCGCCACCCTGCTCAAATGCAATCTTGAAGTTCTCATACAGGCCGATGGAATAATCATTCTGAATATCATACAGAACAGCTGCATTCTTTGCTCCCAAATCCTCAAGTGCGAATTTTCCACCAACAGTTCCCTGGAAGGGATCGATAAAGCACGCACGGAATACATAGTCACCAGCATCAGTAATATCTGTCTGAGTTGCAGCAGGTGCAAGCAACAATACTTTTTGGGCCTGTGCTAATGACGAAATTGCAGCAGTACATCCTGAAGTCAATGAGCCTATAATAATACTACAATTATCTTTGGTAACAAGCTTCTTGTAAGCGTTTACAGATTTTTCAGGACTTCCCTCGTCATCCTCCGCAATCAACTCAATCATCTTCCCATTGATTCCACCAGAAGCATTGATTTCAGCAATAGCCATCTCAACACCATTGCGGCACTCTGTTCCATAAACAGCTACGCTACCAGACAAGGGGAAAATTCCACCAATCTTAATTGTATCTGATGTAATTGTATCTGATGTTTTCTTGCTACAACCAGTAAACATCATCCCTGTAATCATCAATACAAAAAGAACAACAAGTGCTTTTTTTGCAAAGTTTCTCATTTGTAACCTCCATTACAATTTGCATTATTTTAATAAAACTTAAGTTCTTTGTCCATCACTTAAGAAATATCAATCTAGCATACCATTAGCCCGCCATTTTGACAAAAAAAGCCGTCCTGTAACTAGGACGGCCTACGCTGTCTTCTTAAAACTTAGACAGACTTACCATTCTTGATTGCTGCCTTACAATACTTGCAAATCTTTGCCTTCTGGCCATCAATTTCCTGTTCATACAGAACCTTGATACCTTCCTTTTTACAACGGGCACAAACACCACGTCCGTGGGCAGCCAAATCATGAATTCCTTTTCCGCGATGAGATTTAGACATCGTAACTCCTCTGCAGGAAAACCTGCGGTCTTACTCAGAAGCCTTTTCAGCAGATTCCTCTGCAGGTGCCTCTGTCTTTGCCTTAGACTTAGCTGTAGTTGCTTTCTTTGCAGGTGCCTTCTTTTCAGAAGTTGCCTTTTTTTCAGCAGAAGCCTTCTTCTCAGCAGGAGCCTTGGCCTTCTTTGTTTCCTTCTTCTCGGTCTTTTCACCGGAATCAAGCTTGTAGTCCACAAGCTCAAGGATAACCATGTCAGCTGCATCACCCTGACGGAAACCCAGCTTGACAACACGAGTATATCCACCAGCACGATCCTTCATTCTAGGACCAATGTCTGTAAACAGCTTAGCCAGAATAGTTTCATCCTGAATGTAGCGTGCTGCCTGACGACGATTATGCACGGTATCAACCTTGCCCCGTGTAATCAATTTTTCAGCAGCCTTTCTAACTTCAAGTGCCTTGGCCTTAGTTGTAGTAATTCGCTCATAACGAAAGAGCGAAGTTACCATGTTCCGGGACATTGCACGGCGATGTGCAGTTGTCCTGGAAAGAGGGTTAAATCCATTCTTATGATTCATCAGATTCTTCCTTCTGCTTTGGCAGTTTTTCTGTATCTTTCAGATGGCTGTAATCAGTCATACCCAAGTTCAAGCCCCATTCCATGAGCTTTTCCTTGATTTCTGTAAGACTCTTTCTACCAAAGTTACGTGTTTTAGCTATGTCATCCTCTGTCTTCTTTGTCAATTCACCGATTGTACGGATATTGGCATTCTTAAGACAGTTGGAAGACCGGACAGATAATTCCAATTCATCAACAGGAGTGCTAAGAATCTTGCGAATCTTTTCATCCCCTTCGTCCAGATCCCTGTCATGTCCAATGTCACTGTCATTGAAGTTGATAAAGACAGCAAAATATTCCTTTGCAATCTTTGCAGCTTCAGCAAGTGCATCCTCAGGAGAAGTCGTTCCATCTGTCCAGATTTCCATAACGAGCTTCTCATAGTTATTACGCTGACCGACACGACAAGGCTCAATTGCATGCTTTACTTTCAGTACAGGAGTATAAATCGCATCCATTGCCATTGTTCCGACAACATCAATTCGATGCTCATTATCTTCTGCAGGTACGTATCCCTTACCACAATCAACCTGAATCTCAATTTCCAAGTGAGAATCAGCCATCATGGTAAGAACAGGCAAGTCCTTGGAAAAGATTTGCAGGTTTTCACGAGCAAAATCATTGCTAGTGATTGTTCCTGGCCCTTTGAATTCAAAGAGGAAGGTTTCCTGCTCAGTGTCTCCGGTCAACCGTAATCGGATCTGTTTTAAGCTATTCAACACCTCAAGAGTATCTTCAACAACATTGGGAATTGTCTCGAACTCGCTGGAAATCACGTGGACAACGTTATCAGCATCATAAGATGCAATCCGTACAGAAGAAATAGCATATCCCTGTACAGAAGACAACAGAATTCGACGCAATGTATTACCAACGGTGGTACCAAACCCAGGTTCAAATGGATAGGCAACAACCTTACCATATTCAGCCGTGGTTACTTCCTGTTCAAAGCTAATACCCCTTGGCATCTTAAAACTTTTAAGCAGATTTTTACGGGCCATCGGAACTCCTCTTACTTAGAATAGAGCTCAACTACGAGCTGCTCTTTAATGTCAGCAAGATCCAGAACTTCTTCTCGGCGAGGATAAGCAGAGAAGGTACCTTTCTGAGCATCAACATCAACACTCACCCAAGGCATATTTCCAGACTTTGATACTTCACTGAGAGCATCCAGAATCGCAGTCAATTTCTTGCTCTTTTCCCGCACCTCGATAACATCGCCAGGTTTAACTTCGTAACTTGGAATGTTTACAGGCTTTCCGTTTACCAAGAAGTGTCTGTGAGAGACAAGCTGTCGAGCCTGAGAACGAGTTGTCGCAAAATGCATTCGGTATACAACATTGTCTAAACGGCATTCCAGTAGCTTAATCAAATTCTCACCTGTAACACCGCCCATTCTCTGTGCACGTTCAAAGGTCAAATGGAACTGCTTTTCCAGCATTCCATACATTCTCTTAATCTTCTGCTTCTCGCGCAGCTGAAGGCCATACTCGCTCTTCTTACCAACACGAGCCTTAGGATCCTTTCCAGGAGCACCACGCTTCTTATTGATAGGACACTTATCACTGTTACAGCGCTCGCCCTTCAGGAACAATTTCTTCTGTTCTGTTCTACAAAGTCTACAAACAGGACCTGTATATCTAGCCATTCTTCCTGTACTCCTCTACTACATACGGCGTGTTTTGCGGGGTCTACATCCATTGTGAGGAATAGGTGTCACATCAGAAATTGACTTAACCTTAAGACCCATAGCACCCAAGGAGCGAACAGCAGACTCACGTCCAACTCCAGGACCCTTTACAAACACATGAACTTCCCGCAAGCCATAGCTTGCTGCCTTCTGAACAGCTGTCTCTGCAACAGACTGAGCGGCAAACGGAGTTGATTTCTTTGCTCCGCGGAATCCCAATCCACCAGAAGAGGCCCAAGACAATGCATTGCCTTTCAGGTCTGTGATTGTTACGATTGTATTATTGAAGGTTGCCTGAATATACACGTTACCTTCATAAACGCTTTTCTTTTCCTTACGTTTCTTTACGGTTGCCACGTTATCTCACCTCCATCCTACTTCTTCTTACCTGCAACGGTCTTCTTCTTACCCTTGCGTGTACGTGAATTGGTACGAGTACGCTGACCACGAACAGGCAATCCCTTTCTGTGGCGTAATCCACGATAACAACCGATATCCATCAAGCGCTTGATGTTCAGACCAATCTCAGAACGAAGCCGTCCTTCTACCTTGTACTCTGTGTCAATAATTGCACGGAGAGCAGCCAAGTCTTCCTGAGACAAATCATTGATAAGTGCATCAGGATTTACCTTTGTCTTCTTACAAATTTCATTGGCAGAAGAACGTCCAATACCATAGATGTATGTCAATGCAATATTGACATGCTTGTTAGGGAGGTCAACTCCCGCAATTCGAGCCATCTGTTACTCCTCAGCCCTGTCTTTGCTTATGCTTAGGATTAGAACAAACGATTCTGACAACGCCAAAACGTTTGATTACCTTACATTTGTCACAAATGGGCTTTACGCTGGTTCGTACTTTCACAAAAATCCTCCTGTAAAGAAGTGTGTTCACATAGCCGGATCCTAGCAAATCGCAATGATTACAATCCGGGTTCAAGGATTATAACACACTTCCTTACCTTATACTAGAGTTTTCTCACAAAATCTACAGATTCCGTGACCGAATCTTACCCTTCTTGACCAATCCATCGTGATGATGCATTTTTAACAATGCCTCAATCTGACTCATGGTATCAAGATCGACACCAACAATAATCAGCAGCGAGGTTCCACCCATCAACATTGCAATTGACTGAGGGAAGCCAAACAAGCTCTGAATGATTGTAGGCAAAACAGCAATTCCTGCAAGGTACAAAGAACCGGGTAGCACAATCCTGTTCAATACCTTCTGCAGATATTCTTCTGTTTTATCAGTTCTGATTCCGGGGATTGAGCCGCCATTCTCCCGGATATTCTTTGCAATCTCTGCGGGATTGAACTGCACTTGTGTGTAGAAATATGCAAAGAAAATAATCAGCAATACAAGGAAAATATTATACCACCATCCTGTAGGAGACAGGAATGCAGCCAGCCGGTTGAGCCAGCGGACATCTGGACCAAGACTAGTGGCAATCTGGAGAGGGAACTGCAAAAATGACGAAGCAAAAATGACAGGAATCACTCCAGATGGATTAATTTTGAATGGAATATATGTGCTTTGTCCACCATACATTTTCCGTCCAATAACACGCTTTGCATAATGTACAGGAATCTTTCTCTGTCCCTGCTGCTCGAAAACGACAAGGATGATAATTCCAATGAACATAAACAAAACTACAATTACAAATACAGGGTTGATTGAACCATCCACAACGGCTGATCCCAACTCCCATACAGCGGAAGGCAAGCGAGCAACAATACCAGCAAAAATCAGCATGGAAATACCATTGCCAATTCCACGAGCTGTAATCTGCTCACCCAGCCAAATAGTAATCATTGTTCCGGTTGTAACGCTGATCATGGCAATCAATTTGAATGCCAAGGAGCTTTCCAGAACAACTGCGCCAGGAATGCTGGTAGCATACACAGTTACAGCCAAGGACTGAATCAGACAGACACCGACTGTCCCGATTCGAGTCCAAGCCTGAACCTTTTTCTGACCACCATCTTCCCGAGCAATTCTTTTTAAGCTAGGGAAGATGATAAGAGCCAACTGCATGATAATCTGCGTTGAAATGTAGGGCATTACACCCAACATAAATACAGAAAAATTAGAGAAGGCCCCACCGGCAAAAAAGTCCATGTAATCCACGAACGCATTGCCGCGGGTCAAGGAATCAAAGTAGGCGGTCAAAGCCTGGGGATTGATTCCAGGAATTGTGAGAACACTACCAAGGCGAAAAACGGCTAGCACTACCAAGGTAAAGAAGATTCGTTCTCTGAGCTCCCTTACCTTAAACATATTTACAATAGGATTGTTTGCCATGTCGTTTTTCGCTCCGTTTAGTTATTAGCTACAGTTACCGTTCCACCAACTTTCTCGATTTTCTCTTTAGCAGAGGCGGAAACCTTATCTACAGCCACGGTAACCTTCTTTGTCAGGTCACCATTACCCAGCACCTTAATCAGAACAGCGGAATTCTTTACAAGTCCCTTTGCAACTAAAGTTTCCTTGTTTACAGTTTCACCGTCTGCATACTTTGCTTCAATATCGCACAGGTTTACAATATCAAATTCCTTCTTGAAAGGATAATTTGAAAAACCACGCTGGGCAATACGACGGAACAGGGGCATCTGTCCACCCTCAAATCCGATATACACCTTGCCACCGGAACGGGACTGCTGTCCCTTGTTTCCGCGACCAGCTGTTGTACCACGACCGGAGGAAGAACCACGACCAACAATTCTCTTCTTTTTATTTGCTCCAACAGGTGCCTTAAGAATCAATTCTGACATTAGTTCATCTCCTCAACTCTTACCAAGTGAGCAACAGAAGCAACCATTCCAAGAATGGAAGGAGTAGCTTCCTGTTCAACTACAGAGTTAATCTTCTTTAGACCCAAACTACGTACAGTTGCCTTCTTAGCAGGCTTCTGTCCGATTGTACTTCGTACGAGTGTAATCTTGACCTTCTTAGCCATACCTTACCCCCACAGATCCTTCAGAGTTTTACCTCTGTTCTTTGCAACTGTACGAGCATCCATCAAGTTGGAAACAGCATCAAAAGTAGCACGCACTACGTTTACAGATGTGTTTGAACCCAAGGACTTTGCCAAAACGTCAGTAGCTCCAGCAGCCTCAAGCACAGCACGTACAGGGCCACCAGCAATAATACCAGTACCAGAACAAGCAGGCTTAAGGAGTACAGATGAACTCTTGTACTTTCCAAGAATATCATGAGGGATTGTACCATTTTTAATAGGTACAGTTACCAAATTTCTCTTGGCCTTATCAATGCTCTTTCTAATAGCCTCTGTAACATCGTTGGCCTTGCCAAAACCAAAGCCAACCCGTCCTTTCTGATCGCCTACTACAGTCAAGGCTGAGAAGGAGAAACGACGTCCTCCCTTTACAACCTTTGCAGTACGGTTCAACTTAATCAGTTTTTCTACAAACTCTTTAGGCTGATCTCTATCAAAATTCTTTTGGTGTTCCATAGCTTCTCCTAGAATTCAACTCCAGCCTTGCGAGCACCGTCAGCAAGAGCCTTTACAACACCGTGATACAAGTAACCATTTCGGTCAAAAACCACCGTCTTGATATTCTTTTCGATAAGACGCTTGCCCATTGCCTCTCCCAGCTTCTCTGCATCAGCAACGGTAGGCTTTAATGAAGCAAACTCCTTTTCCAATGTGGAAATAGAAGCCAATGTCTTTCCAACAGTATCATCGATAACCTGTACATACAGATTACAGTTACTGCGAGTCACAGTCATTCGAGGCCGTTCTGGAGTACCAGAAACTCGCTTTCGGATATGAATCTTTCTCTTCAGACGCTTTCTGTCTTTTTCATTAAGTTTCTTCAACATATCGCCTTACCCTTATTTAACGCCGGATTTACCGACCTTCCTTCTAATGGTCTCAGTTTCATACCGAATACCCTTACCCTTGTAGGGCTCAGGCTTCCGAAGCTTACGAATCTGTGCGCAGAACTCACCAACAACCTGCTTGTCGATTCCAGAAACACATACCTTGTTCTGGCCTTCAACAGTTACTGTCAGATTCTCTGGAATCATTGCAACAAAGTCTGTTGAATAGCCCAAGTTCAAAATCAAAAGATTTCCCTGAACCTCAGCACGGAAACCAACACCAGTAATAATCAGGTTCTTTGTAAAACCAGTTGTTACACCTACAACCATGTTATTGATCAAGTTGCGATACAATCCTTGGGCGGCATTTGATGCCTTAGACTCATCCACACGATTGACGGTAAGAACACCGTCATTCAACTCAACCTTAACATTAGCAGTGTAGTCCTGGCACAATTTTCCCTTAGGACCTTCTACACAGATTGAATTTCCTTGGATGTCAACTTTAACACCTGCAGGGACGGTAATAGGAAGCTTTCCAATTCTAGACATGTATTCCTCCCCTTACCAGATTGTGCAGATCAACTCACCGCCAACCATCTGCTCTGCAGCACGCTTACCAGTGGTAACACCCTGGCTGGTTGACACAATTACTGTACCGTATCCATTGTGAACACGGGGCAGATCCTTATATCCTGAGTATACACGACGACCAGGTGTGGAGATCTTCTTCAGACCGTGAATTACTGGTGCATTTGAATCGTCATACTTCAGATAAATGCGAATACTGTTAGCTCCATCCTGAGTCAACTTCTTGAAGTTCTTGATGTAACCTTCAGTCTTCATGATCTTGACAATTTCCAGCTTAAGCTTAGAAGCAGGAACGTCAACCTTCTCATGGCGGGCCATTGCCGCATTTCTTACCTTTGTAAGCATATCTGCTATGGGATCTGAAACGCTCATTCTCTTCTCCTAAACTACCAGCTGGATTTTGTTACACCAGGCAACAAGCCTTCACTAGCCAACTTGCGGAAACAAAGACGACACATCTTGTATTTCCGAAGATATCCACGGGGACGACCACAAACCTGACACCGATTGTACTTACGTGTACTGTATTTGGCAGGCCGGGCAGCTTTAATAATCAATGATTTCTTAGCCATGAATTCCTCTCTTACTTCCTAAAAGGCATTCCAAACTTGGTAAGCAGAGCACGGGCATCGCTATCTGTCTCTGCGCTTGTTACGATAGAGATGTTCATTCCAGCCACTCTTTCGATCTTGTCAAAGTCGATTTCGGGGAAGATAATCTGCTCTGTAATACCAAGGGAGAAATTTCCGTGTCCGTCAAAACCAGTTGCCTTGATTCCACGGAAATCCTTTACACGAGGTAATGCAACATTGATCAAGCGATCAAGGAACTCATACATCTGAGCTCCACGCAATGTTACCATTACACCAACCTCATTGCCCTGACGCAACTTGAAGTTAGCAATACTCTTCTTTGCCTTTGTCTTCACAGCCTTCTGACCGGTAATTGCCGTAATATCAGTAACTGCGGCATCAAGGAGTTTCTTATTACTAAGTGCTTCACCCACGCCCATGCTCACTACAATCTTCTTGATTGCAGGAACCTGCATCACGGACTTATAACCGAGTTCCTTAAACAACTCTGGGGCGATAGTGTCATTATAGACTTTCTTAAGCCGGGGTACGTAATTACTCATTACAGTGTGTCTCCACATTTACGGCAAACACGATATTTCTTGTCGCCGTCGAGTTTATAACCGATTCTAGTAGGACCACATTTTTTGCATACGATCGCTACATTGGAAATGTGCAAGGGAGCCTCAATCTCTGCGATTCCCCCTGCATCCTGCTGACTCCGCTTCTTCATTGCCTTCTTTACAATGTTGCAGCCGGAAACGATAACCCTGTCCTTGTCACGAACGACACGAACAACGTTTCCACGCTTTCCCTTGTCTTTTCCAGCAATGATCTCTACCAAGTCGTCCTTGCGGATCTTGAATTTCTTATTCATACTATCCAATTCTCCTTACAGAACTTCTGGGGCCAGTGACACAATCTTCATGTAGTCCATGTCACGGAGCTCACGAGCCACGGGACCAAAAATACGCTTTCCCTTGGGGTTCTTATTTGCATCGATGATAACACAAGCGTTGTCATCAAAACGGATATAGGTTCCATCGGGACGGCGATACTCCTTGGAAATGCGTACGATTACCGCCTTTTCCACAGATCCCTTCTTAATATTTGATGTAGGAATAGCATCCTTAACGGCTACTACGATTACATCACCAATACTTGCATAACGGCGGTGTGAACCACCAAGCACCTTAATACACTGAACGAGCTTTGCACCGGAGTTGTCAGCAACGTTCAAATTTGTTTGCATCTGAATCATTCTTTCTCTCCTACTTATCTTGCTCGCTCGATAATCTCGGCAAGACGCCAGCACTTTTCCTTACTAAGGGGCCGGCACTCAACGATACGAACTTTGTCACCAATATGGGCATCGTTCAATTCATCATGAGCCTTGCACTTCTTGACACGGGTAACATACTTCTTATAAAGCCGATGCAACTTCTTTGTTGTAACAGACACTACGATAGTCTTGTCCATCTTGTCACTGGTAACAATACCAACAAAAGAACGTTTTGCAGCCTTATTAGTTTGAACAACCTGCTCTTCCACGGGTCACTCCTACTGGTTCTGACCGGCAATCTCTTTCTGCCGAATCAGCGTATTGATGCGTGCGATTTCTCGGCGCATTGTACGTTTCTGCATGGGATTATCTACATGGCCGATTACCATCTGGAATCTCAAATCCATGTATTTCTTCTTCAACTCGTTCCGCTTCACAATCAATTCGGAATAGGACAGTTCTTTTTCTTTCTTTGCCATCTTTTACTCCTTAGTCAATCGTTGGGCGATACGCAATCTTAGTCTTGATTGGCAATTTGCTGCCAGCAAGCTTCATAGCACTTGCGGCCAATTCCAAGTCAACACCACCAATTTCAAACAGAATCTGACCTGGCTTGATTACAGCAGCCCAGAACTCTGGAGAACCCTTTCCCTTACCCATTCGGGTTTCAGCAGGCTTCTTGGAAATAGGCTTATCTGGGAATACACGAATCCAGACCTGTCCCTTACGATTAATCTTACGATTCATCGCAACACGGGCAGCCTCGATATGACGTGCAGACAACCAAATAGGCTCCATAGCAACCAAGGCAATCTCACCAAAATCGATGTGATTTCCTCTTGTTGCGTTTCCCTTGATTCTACTGCGCTGCACCTTGCGGTGCATTACTCTTTTCGGTGCAAGTGCCATCACTAACTCCTTGAAGCTTTAGCGCCACGATCTCCACGAGAAGATCGCTCAGAACGATCGCGACGAGGCTTTCTTTCAACCTGACCTGCATCCTCATTCTGCTCATGACTAAACTTTGTTCCGTTATATACCCATACCTTGATACCAATCTTACCAAAAGTTGTATGGGCCTCTGCAAAACCATAATCGATGTCAGCTCTCAGAGTATGGAGTGGTGTTCTACCTTCCTTGTGCTCCTCTGTACGTGACATTTCAGCACCACCAAGACGACCGCTAATGCGAATCTTGATTCCCTGAACTCCGCCCTTCATGGCGTTTCCTGCAGCCTGCTTCAAAGCCTTGCGGAAGGAACCGCGGTTTGCCAACTGGCGTGCAACGTTCTGTGCAATAAGGGAAGCGTTTACTTCGCCGCGCTTAATCTCGCTTACCTTAATCTGCACCTTTTTGGTGAGCTGCTTTTGAATCTCAGCACCGATTTTCTCGATATTGGCACCCTTTTGACCAATAATCACACCAGGACGAGCAGTGTGAATCATGATGGTAACCCGCTGAGGATGACGAATGATTCCGATATGAGAAATATCAGCATTCTTACACTCAGGCAAATTATCAATCATCTTTCTAATCTTCAGGTCTTCCAACACCAGATCAGCATATTCTCTGGAATCTGCATACCAGCGTGACTGCCATGTCTTGTTAATTCCAAGCCGCAGTCCGATAGGATGTACTTTCTGTCCCATCTTATTCCCCCGCCTTTTCGTCTACAACAACAGTGATATGACACATACGCTTCAGAAGCATATCAGCACGGCCACGGGCACGGAACCATACACGCTTCAATCGAGGACCTTCGTCGATACGAATCTCCTTTACATACAACATATCTTCATCGAGTTGCTTGTTAGCATACAGTGCGTTGGCAATTGCGGACTTCATGGTCTCACGAATCAACCGAGCACCCTTCTGAGGCATATTCTCAAGAATAGCCATAGCCTCTGAACAAGTCTTCCGCTTGACTACATTAGCCACAGGACGAACCTTAGTGGGGGATGCTATCAAGAATTTTGAAACGGCTTTATATCCAGTTTTCTCAGACATCATACCACCTATCTTCCAGACTTCTTATCAGAACCAGCGTGACCACGGAAAATACGAGTAGGAGCAAACTCACCAAGCTTGTGACCTACAAGGTTTTCTGTAATATAAACTGGCACCCATGACTTGCCATTATAGACTGAAATAGTATTTCCAACCATTTCAGGTATAATTGTTGAACAGCGAGAATACGTCTTAATCATTTTACGATCCTCGGCCTTGTTCATCTCAATAACCTTCTTGTACAGGCTCTTCTCGATAAAAGGGCCCTTCTTAACAGATCTTGACACGGTTATCTCCTATCCTGCTACTTCTTCTTCCGGCGTGAAACAATAAACTTGCTTGACACCTTCCGCTTGTTGCGGGTCTTGTATCCACGGCAAGGCTGTCCCCAAGGAGTAACTGGGTTACGTCCCTTACCAGCGCCTTCACCACCACCAAGCGGATGATCAACAGGGTTCATGGCCATACCACGAACAGTAGGTCTAACACCTCGCCATCTGCTACGTCCAGCCTTACCAAGCTGGGTGTTCATTCTATCTTCGTTACCTACAACACCAATTGTTGCATAGCACTTCTTGTGCACACGGCGCATTTCACTAGAAGGCAACTTAATCGTTACGTAGTCACCTTCCTTAGCAGCAACCAATGCACTTGCACCAGCTGAACGAACCAGCTGACCACCACGACCCAAGGTCAACTCGATATTATGAACAGTAAATCCAACTGGAATGGACTCCAAAGGAAGTGCATTTCCAACAACTGGAGCTGCATCCTGTCCAGACACAATCTTCTGTCCTACAACAAGTCCCTTAGGAGCAATAATGTAGCGCTTTTCACCATCTGCATAAAAAATCAATGCAATATTGGCACTGCGGTTTGGATCGTATTCAATGGTCTTTACTGTACCAGGAATACCATGCTTGTCCCGCTTGAAATCAATTTCACGGTACCGACGCTTGTGACCGCCACCCTGGTGACGTACAGAAATACGTCCGCCAGCGCCGCGTCCACCACGTGCAGTACGACCATGGGTCAAGCTTTTCTCAGGCTTATCCGTGGTCAGTTCATCTTTCCGCAAGTCAATACGTGTGCGTGTACCTGCGGTTATCGGCTTATATACTTTAAGAGCCATAGTTATTGGTTCCCCTTACTATCATGCACTCAAAGGCTTAAATGCCCTCGAACACCTTGATGGTTTCGCCAGGCGCAAGCTTGACGATGGCCTTTTTCCAGCTGGAAGTTTTACCTGTCCGGTAGCGGACACGCTTTTTCTTTCCACCAACATTCATTACTGTACAGTCAACAACATTCACACCAAAAAGCTTGCGTACAGCTTCCTTAATCTGAATTTTACCTGCAAAAGGACTTACTTTGAAAACATACTTGTTTTCTTCCCTCAAGATAGTTGCTTTTTCTGACAGAACAGGCTCGATAAGGATATCTTCGTACACCATTATTCAGCCTCCGTATTGTAAAAACCTGAAAGATTCTTAGCTGCAGACTCCAACATGATAACCTTTCTTCCGTAGAAGAGATCATGAGCACGAAGCCTGTTGTAAGAAAGGAAGGATACGGTAGGAATGTTCCGTCCGGCCTGCTTGATCTTTGCATCATCATCCTTAAGAATGATTACTACACGACCTTCAGCAGGGAAATTCTTCAAAATGGACACCAAATCCTTTGTCTTTCCGCTTTCTACAGTAAAATCTTCGATTACAGTCAATGTATCATTCTGAGCCTTCATGCTCAAAATTGACTTCATTGCCAGGCGCTTAACCTTCTTAGGCAACTTAAAACTGAAATCCCTTGGCTTGGGTCCGAAAACCACTCCGCCACCCCGTGTAAGAGGGGATTTTTTATCACCGCGACGAGCACGACCTGTTCCCTTCTGCTTATAGGGCTTGGCATTGCTACCATGCACCTCAGAACGGTCCTTTGTACAGGCTGTACCCACGCGCTTATTTGCTAACTCGTTAGTGATGGCATAATAGATAACGTCTTCGTTGACAGGGAGTCCGAACACCTTATCATCAAGAGTAATAGTCCTAAGCTCTTTACCATCGACTGAATAGACTTTCTTTTCCATCGTCTTCCTCTGCCGTTATTTCTTTACCGCGGACTTGATGATCAGCGTACAGTCTTTATTCCCGGGTACAGACCCACGAACCATCACAACCTTCAACTCAGGATCAACCTTTACAACCTTCAGGTTCTGTACGGTAACCCGCTCATTACCCATGTGACCGGGCATCTTTATATTCTTAAAGCTGCGTCCGGGAGAGGTACACATTCCTGTTGAACCGGCCTCACGATGAAACTTTGAACCGTGTGTTGCACGTCCACCGTGGAAACCCCACCTCTTCATTACACCCTGAAAGCCCTTACCCTTTGAGGTAGCGGTAACATCTACATATCTGGTACCTTCAAAAAGCTCGATACCGATTTCATCACCTATAGCTGGCTCGGATTCAAAATCACGGAATTCCTTAAGATGCCGCTTAGGGGTGATTCCTTCAGGAAACTGTCCTGCATAAGGCTTTGTAACATTCTTGCTCTTGAGCTCACCGAGACCAAGAACTACAGCGTCATAACCTGCAGTTTCCTTTGTCTTTCGGGCTACAACCACATTAGGGTCAACGCGGATCACAGTAACCGGTGTAAGGTTACCGTCTTCGTCGAACACCTGGGTCATTCCCACTTTTGTTGCAATCAGACCTTTCATTCTGATATTCTCCTTAGCTGAGGAAGCAAGCTTCCTCTCATTTCTTTCTCAGCCGCCATTCCCTGATCCGGGGAACCGTACTGCTTGTAGCACTACAACCAGTAGCTACATACAATAAGCCAACGACTTACTGCTTAATTTCTACATCAACGCCAGCTGGCAGCTCAAGCTTCATCAGTGAATCCATTACATCAGCTGATGGCTCAATAATGTCAATAAGGCGCTTATGTGTGCGCATCTCGAACTGCTCACGTGATTTCTTGTTTACGTGAGGAGAACGCAATACAGTCACCTTATTAATTCTAGTAGGCAGTGGAATAGGTCCTGAAACCTTTGCACCAGCCTGCTGAACTGTCTGCACGATGGACTTTGCACTCTGATCGATCAGACTAACATCAAATGCTCTAAGTCTGACACGAATCTTTTCGGTAGCCATTATTCCTCCTGGAAAATATGGAGGCTACCCAGACTAGTCCGGGCAGCCTTCCAGCCAATCAAATTAGTCTTTAACCTCTGTTACCTGTCCAGAAGCAATGGTGCGTCCACCCTCACGAATAGCGAACTTGAGACCCTTGTCCATAGCAACGGGGTGAATCAACTCACCAATAATCTTGGTGTTGTCACCGGGCTTAACCATGTCTACACCATCAGGAAGAGTAATGGTTCCTGTGATGTCGGTGGTGCGGAAATAGAACTGAGGGCGATATCCAGAGAAGAATGGGCTGTGGCGTCCACCCTCTTCCTTTGACAGAACGTAAATCTGTCCCTCGAACTTGGTATGAGGAGTGATTGATCCTGGCTTTGCCAAAACCTGTCCACGCTCTACGGACTTCTTGTCGATACCGCGGAGCAAGAGACCAACGTTGTCTCCAGCCTCTCCCTGATCCAACAGCTTGTTGAACATTTCGATACCGGTGATAACAGTCTTCTGTGTAGGGCGAATACCAACGATTTCAACTTCTTCGTTCAGCTTGATGATACCGCGCTCGATACGTCCAGTTACTACAGTACCGCGTCCAGAAATGGTGAATACGTCTTCAACTGGCATCAAGAAAGGAAGGTCAGCATCACGGGCAGGATCCTCAAAGTAGGAGTCCATTGTCTCCAAAAGCTCGTCAATGCACTTGGTGTCATCGGCAGTAGCGTCATCCTTGAGGGCATGGAAGGCAGAGCCCTTGATGATGGGGGTCTCCTCCGGGAAGCCATAGGAGGTCAGAACATCCTTGACCTCCTCCTCAACCAGCTCCAGCAGCTCAGGATCGTCAACCAGGTCAACCTTGTTCAGGAAGACAATCATTCCGGGAACGCCTACCTGACGGGCCAGCAGGATGTGCTCCTTGGTCTGGGGCATAACAGAGTCAGGAGCAGACACCACGAGAATGGCTCCGTCCATCTGGGCTGCACCAGTAATCATGTTCTTGATGTAGTCTGCGTGGCCGGGACAGTCGATATGGGCATAGTGGCGCTTTTCTGACTGATACTCCAGGTGACGGGTATTGATGGTAATACCACGAGCCTTCTCTTCTGGTGCATTGTCGATTTCATCATACTTCAAAGCCTTGTCACCAAATTTCTTGGCGCAGTGCTGAGTAATAGCAGCAGAAAGAGTTGTCTTACCATGGTCAACGTGACCGATGGTTCCTACGTTCATGTGGGGCTTCGTTCTTTCGAACTTTTCCTTTGCCATGTAATCCTCCTATACCAGATACTCAGGTATAAAATAAAAAAATAATTGCCATATTATATAGAACGCAATGCAAGATACATTACATTCTCAAGCACTATAGAAACGGATTTACATGGATGTAGATGAGGAGGGATAGAGAAGGATCTCTTCTCTGCGTGACAGCCCATCCATTCGGACTGTTTCGGCCGGACCACCTATCACCATCAAATCCGTGTTTGATGAACGGTTTGGTACACTAAAGCCAGGAGCGATTCAACACCATCAGGCCCTTTTACCGTTCACGTTTGTCCCAGGACAAACCACAATCAAAGGGTTGCGAACATCCTACTTCTTGTATCACAAGAAATTTTACGGTTTCGCCAGACGCTCCATTGTCTGCTTGACTTTAAAAGAACCCGAAGATTGCATCCTAGAAGACTTCATCTTCATCACCACTAAACTAAAATAGTAGTCTCTATTTATACTATTTAAACAGAATAATTGCAAGGGGAAAACGAGGGCAAATGTCGCATTTTTCCACTTATTTCAACAGACCTTCATCCCCAGCCTATGAACTGCGGTCTGGATAAAGGAAATTTTCAACGGAAAATAATTCCACAACCTCACTTGGCTTGTCCGCCACGACAGACTCCACCCCAGTGGCTAGATATTCCACAGAGACATTAAGCGCCCGGGCAATCTTTACCGCCACGAAAGCACATTAAACCTTCTAGTTTGGCCGTCCGCAAGGGCGGCCTCTTTTTTTTAGTCCGAATCAACAACATTCCTCCTTAATTCCCACATTGTGCATTTTTCTGTTTCTAGGTATAATTTTAACATGATTTCAGCCGAACTTTCTGAATTGGTGGCCACCCAGCAGGCCTTTTTTTTAACAGGTAAAACAAGAGATACAAAATTTCGCAAGGAGCAGTTGGCTTGCCTCAAAAACATTCTGCTTAAATATCAAGATGAAATATTGGATGCTCTAGCAAAGGATTTGCGAAAATCCCCTGCAGAAGCATACATTACGGAATTTGCACTCATCCTAAAAGAAATCGTTTTTTTAAGGCGACGAATTTCTTGGTGGACAAAGCCCAAAATTCGAATGACACCACTACACAGTTTTCCTGGAATAAGTAAAATTCTTCCCCAGCCCTATGGTTGCACCCTTGTAATTACCCCTTGGAATTTCCCTTTCCAGATACCCTTAATGGCGGTGGCGGCAGCATTAAGTGCGGGAAATTGTGTTATCCTCAAGCCATCTCATCATGCACAAGAATCAGAGCGGCTTTTGAAAGCTATCATCCAAGAAGCATTTCCGCCGGAGCAGGTGGCAGTGGTAACAGGTGGCAACGAAATACACCACACCTTGTTGAATCAGAAATATGATTTTATTTTTTATACTGGTGGAGTCACCGCTGGAAAAAAGGTGATGGAGGCAGCTGCCAGGAATCTAACTCCTGTGTGCCTAGAGCTCGGTGGTAAAAACCCTTGTATCGTGGATGCCACAGCTGATATTGATTCAGCGGCCAAAAGGATTATTTGGGGAAAGCTCATTAACAGTGGACAAAATTGCCTTGCCCCCGATTATGTGCTGGTAGATTCAAGCAAGCACAAAGAATTGATGGAAAAGATGTGTACCTATATGGAAGAATTTTACGGAGACAATCCTGTGGCACCAGACAGTGATCTTTCTTCCATTGTAAATGAACGCCATTTCTTTCGCCTCTTGAATCTGGCAAATGGGAATAATCCTGCCAATGGAGTTGTAACAACAAACAATCCTATTGGTGCAAGCTATAACAGAGAAGCCTTGAAGATTAAACCCATATTATTGGATTCCCCGGAACGAAATGCTCCTGTTATGCAGGATGAGATTTTTGGCCCTATTCTGCCAATCCTCCCTTACAACACTTTAGAAGAGGCCTTGAGCTACATTCAAGAAAAACCAGAGCCATTGGCATTGTATCTTTTTAGTACCGACAAAAGTACAAAAAAACTTGTTACAGAAACACTCCCCTATGGTGGTGGCTGTATAAATGACACCCTCCTTCATGGAGCTTCCTCCCAGCTTCCCCTTGGAGGAACTGGCCACAGCGGAATGGGCAGTTATCACGGAAAGGCTGGATTCGACACCTTCAGTTACCAGAAGGCTATCCTTTCTAGACCTGCCAAATTCGATACATCTTTAAGATATCCACCTCATAGGGAGGGTAGGCTTAAATTCATTAAATTATTTTTGAAATAGAAATATGGGAAGCGATTTATTTATCATTATTGCCATTGGTACCCTCATTGGTTTAATCCTTTTTCTTTTCGGTAAATATGTAGAAATGGCAAAGACATATTATGACGGAAGAAACAAGAAGCCCAAGAATGAGGTGCCAGAACAAAAAAAGAGCGCTTCTCCTGCCAAGACCTATTGTCCCCTGTGTGACTCCGCTTTAACACCAGGAATAAATTTATTTTCAAAAATATATCGGCCCCTATCCTCCCAATTAGATGATGATCAGCACTGTACTATACAAGGCTGCCCTTTTTGTTACAGCAAGGACGGAGAAAAGAAAAAACGTCGCAGCTGTCCAGTTTGTGGCCGCACTGTTCCCATGACAGGCTCCTTAGTTGCCCGCATGACCATGCAAAAATCGGGCAGAAGACACGTTCACATCATTGGTTGTACAGAATGTCACAAAAAACTGTAAAGTATTTATTTTCTTCTTCCGAGAATTTACTATCAGCGTAGGCTGAAACAAACAGCTGGATTGTTCCGGTTGCTGGTTGTGGGGAAGTGTCGCAAGGCATTACAGGTGGACAATTACTTATTCTATCCGCAATCAGAGGTTTGGAATCTTGTGTGCAAAAGTAGCAATGCCGGCTAAAAAGAAGGAGATACACTATGGTAATTAATCACAACATGAGTGCTATGTATTCTCAGCGTTCAACAAATCTTACCAACGTGGCAGCCCAGAAGAACATGGAGAAGTTATCTTCTGGACTGAAGATCAACAGGGCTGGCGATGACGCCTCTGGCCTTGCTGTTTCTGAAAAAATGCGTAGCCAGATTCGCGGTTTGAACAAGGCTTCTGAAAATGCTCAGAATGGTCTTTCTTTCATTCAGACCACTGAGGGTTATTTGCAGGAAACAACTGATATTATTCAGCGTATCCGTGAGCTGGCAGTACAGTCCTCCAACGGTATTTACACAGAAGAAGACAGAATGCAGATTCAGGTTGAGGTTTCTCAGCTTATCGCCGAGGTTGACCGCATTGCAAGCCAGGCTCAGTTCAACGGAATGAATATGTTGACCGGTCGCTTTGCTCGTGACGAGGGAACAAATGCTGTTACCGCTTCTATGTGGTTCCACATTGGTGCTAACATGGATCAGAGAATGCAGGTATACATTGGTACAATGACCGCTACCGCTCTTAACCTGAGAAACTTGGGTGATGAGACAATCATGACCCTCGAATCTCCTGATGAAGCAAACCGTGCTATTGGAACTCTTGATGAGGCTTTGAAGAAGCTGAACAAGCAGAGAGCAGACTTGGGTGGTTACTACAACCGCTTGGAGCATGCTATCCGCGGAATCGATGTTGCTGCAGAAAACCTGCAGTCTGCTGAATCAAGAATCCGTGACACAGATATGGCTAAGGAAATGGTTGACTTTACAAAGAATCAGGTTCTGCAGCAGTCTGGCATGGCAATTCTTGCCCAGGCAAATCAGTCCACACAGAATGTATTGAGCTTGCTCCGCTAAGCTTTCCTGTATGTTCTTTAGAAAAGCTATCCACTTTAGGTTGGATAGCTTTTTTTATTCGTACTGAGTTTAATACCCCGTTGCTTGTGGCAGGATTGGTTATTTCCGATTAACCAATTTTATCGATGCACACAAAATTCTTTCTTAAACCTGTTCTACAAGCTTGTTCTTCCGCGAAAGCTACGTGCCAAGGTAAGACGGTCAGCATACTCCAAGTCACCACCAACGGGAAGCCCCGAAGCCAAGCGAGAAAGGGTAATATCACAATCTTCTAAAAGCCGCTGAAGATAGAGAGCCGTGGTATCGCCTTCTACAGTGGGATTGGTGGCAATAATCACTTCTGTAACGGTGCCAGAATGGATTCGTTCCAACAATTTACCGAAAGAAAGATTTTCTGGACCGATGCCGTCCAAGGGAGAAATCACCCCGCCTAAAACGTGGAACAAGCCGTGATATTCACGAGAGGCTTCTATAGTTTGTACATCTTGAGGCTGCTCTACCACACAGATAAGATTCCGCTCCCGTGCTGGGTTAGAACAGATTTCACAGGGATCAGCCTCTGTGTAAGCCCCGCAGATGCTACAGGGCTTGATTCTTTCCTGCAACGTTATAAGCTGATGGGCAAATCGCTGTAAAAAAACTGAATCAGCCTTCAGAAGATGGGTGGCAATGCGATTCGCACTTTTTTTTCCAATACCTGGCAAACGGGAAAAGGATTCTGCCAGTTCCTCCAATGCGTTCATCTTTACATTCCCATTCCAGGTAGGTTCAATCCACCCAGCATAGGCCCCAATCGCTCCCGAGTCAATTCAAGCATACGAGCGTGAGCGTCTTTGCTGGCGGCCACAATCAAATCCTGCAGCATGGGAACATCTCGTGGGTCTACAGCGATGGGATCTAATTCCACCCGTTGCACTTGAAACTGGCCGTTGATGGTAACCTTTACAATGTTGCCACCAGCAGAACCAGTTGCCTGTAAATATTTCAGGTCTTCCTGAACCTTGCTAAACTGCTCCTTAAAGCTCTGGGCATTTTTCAGTATGTCAAAGGGATTCATACTATGATTCTCCTACTACGGTGCCTTTAAACACCTTGCAAATTATATCTACTTGATTTGATTGAACTACTTCTGCCACAAGCCTTGGAGAAGCCTGTGACAACTGAAATTCCATCTGGAGGTTTTCTCCAGAAAAACGCTGGAGCAAGTCAATTACCAAGGACCTGTCTTTTTGCAACTGATTCAAAGCAAAAGAACTTGCTACAAATATGTTTAATTTGGTTCCTTCAAACTGCCACTGGGAACTTAAAAGTGCAGAGGCTATAGAGGCATGACTTAGGGACAACTCTTCCACCAGCTTATCTTTCAGCTCCTCGCAAGAAAGGCGCATTTCACCGGAAAAACCTGTTCCAGTGGAATTTCCTTGGGTACTTGGAGAAGATGGTGGCAAAGAAACGATTTCCGCAGGTTTTACAGGGTGTATAACACCGCCACCAGCTTCCCCAGAGGGACGTGGAGAGACTTGTGTCAGAACAGGTTTGGGGCGGGAAACCATAGTTCCCCCCAAATCACTGGTGGGACGCCGGTGTTCAGGCGGTACAGCGCCGCCATTAGCAAAAGGGTTTGGACGCCCCAGCGGTAGTGGTTGGCTTTGAGGAGCTTGTGGCTTAGACTGAGGTGCAGCCCCACCAAGCATCTGGCGCACTGACTCCATAGCTTGAAAAACCTCTTGTGGTGACACAAAAGAAGAAATGCCACAGAGCCGTGAAAGGGCCAAATCCACCTCATACCGTGGACTAGTGGAGTATCGAATGTCTCGATACAGACTCAAGAACAAGGACAAGGCTCGTTCCAGCTGAGCCACACTCCAGCTTGTCAGCACCTGCTGGGAATATCGTTCTGGAGATTGTCCAAGAAGAGATTCCCGTGTAATACCTGACTTAATCAACAAAAGACTTCTGATATAGTCGCTACAATCAGTAATAAACTGCTCAATGGAAACACCACTTTGCAAAAGGATATCCAGTTGCTCCAAGGCAGAGGCCGTATTGGCTGTAACGCAGGTTTCAAAAAGCTGGTTCATGGTGTCCAAGCCTACCAGCCCCAGTGTTTCACGAATCTTTTCAAAGGTGATGTGACCAGCGGAAAAAGAGGCTACCTGGTCAAAAAGGGTGTAGGCATCACGGACACTACCTGTAGCCTCCCGTGCAATCCAATACAAGGCCTCATCTTCTGCCTGCAGGCCGATTTCTACCGCCGCTTGAGCCAACAACTCCTTCAGCTGCTCCACCGCCACCAGACGAAAATGAAACTGCTGGCAGCGGCTTTTTATGGTGGCCGGAACCTTGTGCAGCTCCGTAGTGGCGAAGATAAAGATGACGTATGGCGGTGGCTCCTCAATGGTCTTGAGCAAGGCATTGAAGGCACTGGTAGACAGCATGTGAACTTCGACAATAATATAAATCTTGTAACGGCAGGAATTTGGAGGAAAAAGCACCTCGTCTTTAATCTGACGAATATCGTTGACGCTGGTATTTGAGGCACCGTCAATTTCAATCACGTCCATGCTGGCACCACGGGTAATCTCCTGACAAGCAGAACATTGACCACAAGGCTGGGCTACAGGCCCCTGCTGACAATTCAATGCCTTGGCCAGAATACGTGCAGAAGAAGTCTTTCCACACCCACGGGGGCCAGAGAACAAATAGGCATGGGCAATCTTTCCTGATTGAATTGCATTCTTCAGGGTTGATGCTACAAATTCCTGCCCTGCGAGACTATCGAAATCCTGGGGGCGACGACGAGTTGCCGTTACTTCATAAGCCATAAATCAAGCATACTGGAAAAACAGCCTTTCCGCAAGACAAACTATAAGGACAGGTGTCCCCGGGCATGTGCGCGGCGGTCACGGATGGAGTTCAAGAAGGGCACCATAAAGATGGCCACCAGACCGCCTGCAAATCCATTGTTGTACAAATTCATGCCAGCATACACTGTTCCTACGTTCATGACCACCGCAAAGTGGAGGACTCCTGCAATTATCCCGGGGATGATGCCAAACTCACCAGCTACCGGGGCAAGGGTTGTGCAAAACAACAGGGCCAACATGGGACCCGGGGTAGTTATTGTCCATGTGGTTGGCAAGCTAGCAATCAACACTCCCACCATAACGGGCAGAATATTTCTCAAATGCTTACCAGTGGTTCCAAAGCCCACCACAGTCATAATACCACCAATGGTGGGACCGTTCAAATCACCTCCTACGAGCAATACAAAGGTGGTGGCGATGAGACCATTTACTCCCATATTAAAGCCTGAAACATAGAAACCTTCGGCTTTAACATAATCTGTTCCACCGATTCCAGTGGTTTTAAGGATATTCACATACCCCTTGAGGGTTCGGTTTCCCTTGAAAATCAGACACATTATTATAAGACCGATAAAGAAAGCGTACAAAACAATGGCCAAACTCTTGTTTCCACCAGTATACCAATACAATCTATAGCCCACCTCTACATCAAAGCATCGAAGCAGGGAAACCACCACGGTGGCAATGATTCCACAGGCAAAGCCGACATTGTACAAGGAGTATCCCAAATGCGCATAGTGAACATGAGTTGATAGTGGAGGAAGAACGAATCCCATGGTAATACCAATAAGGATGCCCAAAACTAAAAGCACTGGTGTGGGAAGTCCACCCAAATGAATCATCTGGGTGATGATGGGAGAAAGGGCTGTTCCATAGAAGCCAACATACAGATAACGGGAAAGTGAAGTCTTGTGATACCAAGCATATAAGAACACACCAGCAAGGATGGCCCAAACATTCATCAGGTTTTTGCCAAAAAGGGCAAATCCAAACATGAGGTAGGCAGAGGTGATGGTATGCCCCTCCACTTCCAGCCCCAAGAAATAAGCAAGCCAAAGACACATCAAAGTAATTAAGCCTGCATTGATAAAGGCCGAACCAATACCACCTACAACAAAATAATCTGTAATAAGAAAGTCGGGCTCTATCATTAAGGTCCAGATACCCGGAATGATAGTATTAATAGGCTGTAGAAAAAAGCCCGCTATAATGAAAAATAAGGGCATTCCAGACAACAATAAATATTGAGTTTTTCGGGACACAGTTTCATCTTTTAATTCTTCTAACACCAACACCCCCTGTTCTGTACTGTCCTAATTATAACAGGAGAATTTAGAATTTAGCAAATAATTTTTTGTTTTTTATAAAATTGGTACGGAGCTTACTGTCACGCTATGCTGGCAAGGAAAAATACACTGCAAAAAAATGGAGGATGCTTCCACAGATTACGAAAAGGTGCCAGATACAGTGCATCCACTTTATTTTTTTCATTGCATAGAAGATACACCCCAGAGTATAGGCAATACCACCAGCGACCACAAGCTTGAGGCTCAGGGAATTCAGATTCTGAACCATAGGTTTAATGGCAAAAACCACTAGCCAGCCCATCAAGATATAGGTGATGGCAGAAAGCACCCTCATTCGACTTCCAAAAATAGCGTAGAAGGTCATACCAGCCACTGCCAAAGCCCAAATCACTCCGAACAAGGTCCAGCCTACTGCACCACGAAGGGTCGTCAAACAGAAAGGTGTATAGGTTCCTGCAATCAATAGGTAGATGGAGGAATGATCGAATATAGCAAAAACTTTTTTTGCTCCATAGGGAGTAAGGGCGTGATACAGGGTGGACATGAGATACAAAATCACCAAGGAGGCACCAAAGATGGCAAAGCTGGTGACATAAAAACCCACCTCCCCGGCAGGAGCCAATAACACTGCCCGAACCACCAACAGCACCGTGGCGGCAACTGCCAGTCCTGCACCGACTCCATGAGTTACAGAATTGAAAATCTCCTCTCCAATGGAATATCGCTTGGGAATGGTAGCTTCATAGGCCTTTTGCTCAGCTTTTTGCTGAGCCCTCTCCACTTTTTTCGCAGCCTTGGCAGGCTTTAAGGCAGCGTAGCACTCCATCTGGATACGCTGAATTTCTTCCTTTGCAGAAGCCTTTACCGCCTTAATCCGACTCTTGGCAGCCTTCTTGATTTCTTTAACCTGCTGTCCAGAGGCTCCCACCGCTGTATCTGTCTTTGACATGAAATACTCCTCAGTTCCGTCAGTATCACTAGGATTTTGGACGCTGCCGCCGCGCCTCGTACAACAACACACCAGTAGCCACAGATACGTTCAGACTATCCAGACGGCCACAGGTTGGGATGGAAACAATGGAATCACATTGCTCCTCCAAAAGACGACCAATACCCTTTCCTTCGCTCCCCATGATGAAGGCTGTTTTTTCTGGAAATTGTACACTCGTGGCAGGATTCCCCCCTGCATCAGCTCCGTACACCCAGAATCCAGCTTCCTTCAATTGCTCCGTCACACGAACAAGGTTGGCAACAGTGGCCACGGGAACCCAAGCACTGGCTCCTGCGCTGGCTCTGGCAACCACCTCGTTTTCCAAGGGATCCTTTAGGCTTCTGCGTTCGGGCATTACCACCAAATCCACCCCAAATTGACCACAGCTCCTGAGAATTGCACCTACATTGTGAGGATCGGTGATGGAATCAAGCACCAGAACAAGGGCCTGCTCCTTTACCCCTTTTATCCACTGGGAAAAATCCACAAGATTCTGGGGCTCGGTAGACACAGCTGCCAGACGCAACAAGAGTCCCCGGTGGTCCTGGGCTGTTTCAGGCAAATCAGAAGCCAAGGTGTCTAAAACCTTTCTTTCAACCTGGGTAGCAGTAATTCCTGCTTCCTTGGCCTGAGCCAAAATCTTTTTTACACGAGGACCAGGATTTGCATAAAGAAGCTCCCATTCCCCCTGAGCTTCTGATGGTCGGAGGCTTCGCAGACGCTCTTCAATGGCATGAAAGCCGGAAATGTATTTATCTGCCACAGCAGGCCTTGTATTTCTTTCCAGAACCACAGGGACAAGGCTCGTTACGACCGATTTTTCGGCCCTCACGAACAACAGTTGTTGTCTTCAGGCTGCCGCTGGAATACATCCATTTTCCATCAATCTTCTTGAAGTAGCCTGTTTCATGATGTACATCCTTCAGCCCCTTACGACTGTAGGTAGCCTGGAATTCCACCACACCCTCAGTATCATCAGCTCCACCCTTTTCAGTACGGAGAACCTTGAGACCGTGCCAAGTGGACTCCTCGCTCCAAGCCCTGGTGGCATCTCGGTCAATGTCTGTTTTATCACCATTTGCCTCACAGGTGTTGATGATAAAATCGATTTCCTGCTTTTCATAGGCGGAATACCGAGCCCGCATCAATTCCTCCGCTGTGACGGCAAGACTAGTTCCCTTAATAATAGGCTCACAACAAGCTGAATAGTCCCGGCCAGAACCGCAAGGACAAGTAGTTTTAGCATTACTCATGCTGTGAGTATACCCATTTTTTGGCCTCCTGTTCAATACTGCCCCCTTGACTTTATATCCTACCATTAACTATAGTGAAAGACTATGAATACTATTAGTGCAAACCACAGCTTAAACAAAAAGCTGGCTATCATTGGAGCCTTAGGTGCCCTCACTGTTCTGTTCGGGCTTCTACCTGTCATTGGATATATTCGTCTACCATGGGGACTAGCCATCACCCTGCTACATATTCCCACAATTCTAGGTGCATTGATTGCAGGCCCCCTTGCTGGAGCTTGCATTGGTCTTGTTTTTGGATTGACCAGCCTTTATCAAGCATCCCAAAGCGCCGGTGGACTTGACATTCTTTTTGTCAACCCCTTGATTTCTGTTTTACCACGAGTGTTCCTTGGATTGGTAGCAGCCTACATCTTCATTGGGCTTACAAGGATAAAGCTACCAGGGACAACATTGCCCAAAGCATTGGCGGCAACATTATCAGCTGTATTGGCCACTCTGTGCCACACCATCTTTGTTGCCTTGGCGCTGTATGCCTTTGCAGGCTCCCAGGTAACAGCCTTAATGGAAGGTGCTGGACTTGGTGCATTCATTTTGCTTCTGCTGCCTAACGCAACCGCTGAGGCTATTGCCGCAGGAATCATCTGCGGTGGAGTAACTGGAGTGCTTTATGCCACCGCCGGGAAAAAATCGAAATTGTCTCAGGAGTCTTAATTTCTAGGGGTAATCAGAGCTTCATCATGAAGATAATAATTATAGGAGCGGGCCTTACTGGTACCGAGCTTGCAAAAAAGCTTATCTCCGAAAAAAATGATGTTGTCATCATCGACAACGACGAGGAAACCGTACGGCATGTGTCCAACAAGCTGGACTGCATGGTTATCCATGCAGACGGCAACAGCCTGGAAACATTGGAGGAGGCGGACATTGCAAAGGCAGACGCCTTGATTATGCTCACCAACTCCGATGAAATCAATATGATTACCTGCTCTCTGGTAGAGGCCCTCTATCCAGAGGTAATGAAGATTGCACGGGTCCGTAACTACGAATACCACGTCAAAGCAAAAAAAACGGCAAGGCACAAAGCACTGGAAGCCGAAAAAGAGGTTCGCCCTCTCTACGGAATCGACTACATGGTGTATCCCGACAAGGAGGCGGCCCTGGCAATTCTGCGTGCCATTGAGCATGGAGCTGTTACCGACGTGCTGTCCTTTGAAAACTCTGAATACGAAATTATGCGTGTGGAGGTGGAAAAGGGGAGCCGTCTTGACGGACAAAAGGTTCAAGACCTGCGAACATTTATCGAGGTTCCCTTCTTGTTGGTATATCTGGAAAACAAGACAGAAGCCTCCCTGCCCATGGGATCCACTGTAATACAGGCGGAGGATTATCTGGGAATTCTTGCCCACAGAAAGCACATGAACCAATTTTTGGAGTTGTGCGGTTCCCAGCTAATCGAGCTGAATAAAATTGCCTTGGTAGGAGCAGGACATATTGGCACTCTAATCGCTGATTCCATGATAACACCACGGAAATCATCAAAAATTCCCAAGGTCTTCTCCTCCCTGCAAAAATCAAAGCAGAAATTCATCATCATCGACAAGGATTCACAACGAATAAAAGCGGCTGCGGAACGGTATCCATCCACCGATGTGTTCAAGGCAGACATCACTGATGAGGATTTTATTCAAGAAGAAAAGCTTGCCACCTACGACCTGATGATTTGTGCCACCCACAACCATGAAAAGAATATGGTTATTTCTGCCTATCTTAAATCCTTGGGTGTAGGAAAAACCATTTGCCTTGTTCCCAGCAGCAGCTTTGCAGAAATTGCACGGCATATCGGTGTTGACGTGGCCATTCCCATTAAAGACACCGTTGTTGACGCCATTGTTGGACATCTACGCGGAAAAAGCATTACCGGTGTTCATACCGTTTCCGACGGGGACCTGGAAATCATCGAGTACGTAATGCCCGAAGACTCCCATCTGAACGGAAAGGCCCTGAAGGATATTGCAGAGCCAGGAAGCTTCCTTGTATTGCTGCAGAAAGGAAAGGAGCAATCAGAATACATCATACCTGCAGGTAATACCATCTTGAACAGTGGCGACAACCTTGTACTCATATCCAACATGGAAGAAACAGCCAAGGTCATTGCCTATTTTGGAGGCTCGGAGGAGTAGCGGGGCTATGAACTTCTTCAATTTCTTTAGAATAAACATTTTGCTTCTGGCCATTATTTCCATTACCTTTGCACTTCCCATCGGTGTGGCGGTGTATTACCAAGAATACGAAGTTCTTCCTTCCTTCCTTATCCCCGGAATCATCTGCATTGCATTGGCAGTGATTGTGCTGTTGCTGGGAAGAGGAAAAAAGATTGCCATGACCCCACGGGATGCCTTTATTGTGGTGGCAACAGCCTGGTTTTGTGCCAGCTTTCTGGGGGCTCTCCCCTTGTATTTTTCCGGCTGGGTTCCCAGCTTTACCGATGCCTTCTTTGAAAGCGTCTCAGGCTTTACCACCACAGGAGCCACCAACCTTCCCGATGTGGAAATTCTCCCCAAGGCACTGAATATGTGGCGCTGCCAAATGCACTGGCTGGGAGGTATGGGAATTGTAGCCCTAACGGTAGCCTTGATGCCACTCCTTGGGGTCGGAGGCTTCAAGCTCATAAAGGCAGAGACAAGTGGAGTGGAAAAGGGCAAGGTAACCCCTAAAATCGCCACCACTGCAAAAATCCTGTGGATAATCTACTTCTCCTTTACTGTCATTCAAACTGTTTTACTGAAATTGGCGGGCATGAGCTGGTACGATGCCTTGGCCCATACCCTCTCCACCTTGGGAACAGGCGGCTTTTCCACAAAAAACACCAGCATAGCCTACTATGATTCTCCCGCCATTGAGTGGATTTGCATTGTATTCATGTTTCTTGCCGCCGTGAACTTTAGCCTGTACTACTACGCTGTCACCTTTAAGTTCAAGGAAATTATCAGAAACAGTGAGCTTAAAGCATATACAGGCATTGTATTTGCCACTGCATTGGGAATCACCTTTTTTATCTACAAGACATACAACAGCTTTGGTTATAGCTTTCGAGAAGCCCTTTTCCAGACAACCTCCATCATCAGTACCACAGGATTTTCTTCTGTAAACTTTGATTTATGGCCAGCTGGAGCCCAAATATTCTTGCTGCTGCTTATGCTGATAGGGGGCTGCTCCGGCTCTACCGCTGGTGGTGTAAAGGTTATCCGCTGGGTAATCCTGTTTAAGCAAACCACCAACGAGGTAAAAAAAATGCTCCATCCCCACGGAGTATTCAACGTGCAGCTTAATGGTAGAGTTGGCCGCAAGGATGTTGTCTTTTCTGTGGCAGGTTTTATTTCCTTGTATTGTCTCATCATTGCCATCACCGCCTTGGTAGCGGCCTGCAATAATATCGATGCGCTGTCATCGGTGACCGCCTCCATGGCCCTGGTGGGAAACGTAGGCCCCGGACTGGGAGCTGTAGGTCCATTGTACAATTTCGGGTTCTTTTCTCCTGCTGCCAAGTGGTGGTTTTCCTTTGTGATGATTGCCGGACGATTGGAGCTGTACACCATACTGATTTTCTTCATGCCATCTTTCTGGAAAAAATAAGGAAACTACCAAGTCAGGGAGGTACGATGGAAACAGAACGAATTGTTTTGAGAAATTGGCAGGAAGGAGACGAGGAGGCGCTTTTTCGCCACGCAGGAAATCCCGCTCTGGGAAATGCCGCGGGCTGGGAGCCACACAAAAGCCTTGAGCACAGCCGTGAGCTTTTGCCGACAATTTTTGGTGGAAGGGAAACCTATGCCATCGTACTAAAATCCACAGGACTCCCCGTGGGAAACATAGAGGTAATGACAGAAGCCGACTTCCATACGGCTCCCCTTGCCTCCAATGAGGCAGAATTAAGCTACTGGATTGGAGAGGAATATTGGGGACAAGGGCTGGTTCCAGAGGCGGCACAGCTTTTGATTCGACACTGCTTTGAAAACCTGCATTTAAAGGGCCTGTGGTGCTGCCATTATCACGGCAACATCCAGTCAAAGCGAGTACAGGAAAAATGTGGCTTTCAATATCACCACTGCAACGAGAAGGCACGAACAAAAACAGGGGAACCCAAAGTAGTTCACCTGTTGTATTTGAGCCGGGAGCAATGGAAAAAGAACTGCTAAAAATCAGAGAGGCTAGGGAATATCTATAAAATCCCTCGCAGCCTCTTTATGCTTCCTTGTCATCGCTGAGCCACATGCTCAATACACGGGCAATGTCAGCGGCATTTACCCCCATACCCTCCAGACCCTTGTCCCCAGAAGCCACAGGCTCTTGATATTGATTGTAGGTTTCAAAATAGCCCTTTGTGTAGCCTTGATTCGGAGGACTCTTTTGAGGCCAGGCATTAATGGCTTCACCATATTTTTGCAGGGATTCCAAAACGGACACATCGTCCTCCACATTGATGCGGTCCTTTATGGACTTCATGGCCTTGCGAAGCCTTACAACCTCCTGATCGGTTAAATAAGGGGTAAGGCTTTCAAAGCCATCCCGCCCCAAAAGTGAAAAAAGCAATGCGGCCCGCTGCTTGCTGGTCAAGGGCCGCCGAGAGCCATCAATTTGCTTGGTAAAATAGTTGTCGTTCATGTTCCCTCCCAAAGTCCCGCGAAAATCACAGCTATCTTAAAGTTTTTTTCAGTGTACCATTAAGAAGGGCTCCTGTCTATATCAGTGTCCGTTCCAAATACCTTTAGGACAGAGAGACAGCCGTGGAAGAATGTGACATAAAGTTATTCAAGAATTCATGTGGTGTCAAGAATCCGAGAGATTCATGAGGGCGGTATGAGTGGTATTTTTTGAGCCAGGAGTCGAT
>JAZNAS010000085.1:0-1766 GCA_045586625.1 Treponema sp. | reverse complement strand
AAATAACTGTTGCATGCACAGGCCCTTTGTGGGAGCTGTGCATGCATTCTTTATGCAGTTGTGCAACAGGGCGAAGGCTCCCTTGTGTAAAGGGAGCTGTCAGCCAACAGGCTGACTGAGGGGTAGTTTTATAGCAGAAGGATAAATCCTATATCTATTTGGCATATTGGAATTTACTTAAATTAGAGGATTTTTGCTTTGCTTGGTTTTTGGGAACAATAAAGAACGGTCAGTTTGCTCCCAACAGCAGGAACTGCTTTGCCTGCACCAATCCATTTTCTCTTAGTGTAGGTGCTTCCATCCACAACATACTGCACTTTCATGATATGTGGAAAGGTTGCACCGTCCAAGGCCCCCATTCGCATGGGTTTTGTGTTCACCTTTAACCACCACTGCCTTGCAACAGACAGCACGGTGCCAATCGTTTCTTTATCCATACATTTTCACTCCTTCGTCAAATTCAAATTTTGCGAACTGTTTACTAATGTACTATCATACAACTGAATATCGCGCAACGGCAATCCCTCAGTCAAAAATCAAATAGATTTTTGACAGCTTCCTTTACACAAGGGAGCCTTTGGTGCGGCAAAAAACTGAACTTGTTTCCTCTGTCTGTGGCAAGCAGAGCATCAGGCTGTCCACCGGACGCAATAAGCTGGACAGCTGCCCAGACCCACATACATACGAAAACTGGCATATCATATCGACCTGCCAAAAATTCTATCCAGTTTTCCGATAAGGACGTGATCCTAACTGCGTCAGCTCTTTCCAAACTTGTGTTGGTTTACATAACCGAGCAGACGAATCTCAGGAAGGCTGCTCTGCCCTCCTCAGTACATTTATACACTCCGGCGTGTTCAAGCACTTTGGCAAAAACCTTGCCCACTTCCTCGCGAAGTATGTCTCCTGCGTTTTCGGGAGTAAAGCGATGGCGGGAAAGAAGCTCTTCCGTCCAGTCGGCATGCTTGCCAAGGACTTCGTCACCGCGTATGTCACGGCCTTCCAAAACAGCCTTTTCCAGTTCGAAAAGCTCGGTTTTCAGTCTTGCAGGCAAAACAGCAAGGCCCATTACCTCTATAAGACCGATATTCTCCTTTTTGATATGGTGGAGTTCGGCATGAGGGTGGTAGAGCCCCATGGGGCATTCGGGGGTCGTGATGTTGTTTCTAAGCACCAGATCAAGCTCGAACTTGTCTCCGCGCTTTCTGGCAATGGGGGTGATGGTATTATGCTTTTCCCCATCGGTCTCGGCAAAAATGAATGCCTCCTCGTCAGTATAGCCCCGCCATGCCAGCAAAATTCTGTCAGCAAGCTCCACAAGGCGTTCATCATCATTGGAAGCAATCCGTATAACGGACATGGGCCAGCGCACTATACCGACTTCCACATCTTCGAATCCGGGGAAGCTAAGAGGCTTCTCAACAGGAGCTTTCTCCATGGCAAAGGTATAGCGTCCGCCCTGGAAGTGGTCGTGGCTGAGGATGCTGCCGCCCACAATGGGCAGGTCGGCATTGGAGCCTACAAAGTAGTGGGGGAAAATCTTTATGAAGTCCAGCATCTTGCGGAAGGTACTGCGGTCTATCTTCATGGGCACATGCTCTCCGCTGAGGGCAATGCAATGCTCATTATAGTAGACATAGGGGGAATACTGGAAAAACCAGTCCTTACCGTCGATGGTGATAGGAATAATGCGGTGGTTTGCTCTGGCAGGATGGTTCATGCGACCTGTGTAGCCCTCATTCTCAGGGCAGAGCTGGCACTTGGGA